>DASWBP010000198.1:0-3576 GCA_036390555.1 Burkholderiales bacterium
GCGTTCATTGCCCTGCTCGCCGCCGGCCCGCAACCGGCGCCCGCGCAGCAGGAGCCACGGGCCAAGCCGCCCGTCTCCACGCCCGACCAAGCCCAGGTCGAGCGCCGCCTGCAGTCGGTGCGCGCGCTGGTGGAGACGTCGTCGGCGGCGCGCCAGATCGACGCGAGCGGCAATGCCGAGGCGGCTGCGCTGCGCAACAAGGCGCGTCAGGTGCTGCGGCACGCGCAGGAGGCCTACGCCTCGGGGGACTACCGTTCCGCGCAGAGCCTGCTGGACGATGCGGCTCGGCAGCTGTTCGAGGGCGCGCGTCTCGCCGCGGGCGAGCGCTCGAAGGACGAGAACCTCGCCAAGGTGGTCGAATCCCGCATCGGCGCGGCGCGCGCCTTGCTCGCGGCGCAGCAGCGAATCAGCGCGGAGAAAGGTGCCGCCGGAGGCGCGGAGGCCGCGCAGCAGGTGGAGACGCTGCTCGCGCAGGCGCAGGCTCACGCGCAGGCGGGCCGCTACGCGGAAGCGCGTCCGCTCGCCGAGAAGGCGTACCTGCTCGCCAAGGCCTCCATCGGCTCGATGCGCCAAGGCGCCACGCTCGTGCGCTCGCTCAGCTTCGCCAGCAAGGAGGAGGAATACCACTACGAGCTCGACCGCAACGACACGCACCGGATGCTGCTCAGCCTGCTGGCGGAGCGCCAGGCCGCCGACCCGGGCCCCGCGCAGGGCTGGGTGGCGCGCGCCGGCGAGTTGCGGCGCGACGCCGAGTCCGCCGCGCGTCGCGGCGATTTTGCCGGCGCCGTCGGCCTGCTCGAGGAATCGACGCGCGAGCTGGTGCGCGCGATCCGCAGCGCCGGCGTGTTCATCCCGGGGTAGCGGCATGCGCTGGGCGCTCTTGCTTGTGCTGTTTGCCAGCTTGGCGGCGGTCGCGCAGACCGGCCGCAGCGGGCCGCCGCGCGTCGAACGCAGCTGGCTGCCGCTCGCGAAGGATGGCGTGCACGATCCGCGCAGCCCGGCGATCGGGCTGCTGCAGGAGCCGCGCGAGGCGCTCTCGGCGCTGCCCGCCGACACCGCGGGCAACCAGGTGCGCTGGGTGGAGGCGCTGCGCGACGGCAGCATCAATCCGCGCACCAACCTGCGGCCGGAGGCGGAGGTGCGCGTTCTCGAGACGGACATCTACATGGACCGCTACGGCTCGCTGCCGATCGTGCGTTTCCCGCACCGGGAACACACGCTTTGGCTCGACTGCAGCAATTGCCACGAGAAGCTGTTCAAGTCCAAGGCAGGCGCCAACGAAATCACGATGCTGCGCATCCTCCAGGGCGAGCAGTGCGGCCTGTGCCACGGTGCCGTGGCCTTCCCGCTCACGGAGTGCGCGCGCTGCCACAATACGCCGCGCGCGCCGCCGCAGGCGGTTGGGGCGAAGCGGTGAGGCTGCGATGGGCCAATGCGCGCCCCGCCTCGCTGTGCATGGCGCTGCTCGCGCTGGCGACACTCGGCGTGGTGCCAGCCGAGGCGCACGCCGAGTACGGCGACGTGCTGCTCAACCGCCATTCGGATCGCGGTGGCGTGCGGCCGGTGGTGTTTCCGCACTGGTTCCACCGCATCCGCTTCCGCTGCAAGGTTTGCCACCACGAGCTGGGATTCGAGATGCGCGCGGGCGCGAACGACGTGCGCATGAGCGACATCATCGAGGGCCGCTTTTGCGGCATGTGCCATAATGAACAAGTCGCTTGGGGCGCAGAACGCTGCGACCTGTGCCACTCGGGCAGGCCGGGGCTGAAGAGCGGCATCTATGGCGGTCACCAGACATCGGGTCCCGGGCGCTGGTAGCGTGGCTGCGCGCGGAAGACGAGCCGCGGGCGCAGCGATGCGTACCGCGCTGGCTGTGGCGGCAAGCCTCCTGGTACTCGCGGCGTGCGGCGGCACGCGCGGCCCCGCGGTGCTGCATTTCGGCATGGAGGACGCCCCCGAGGGCAAGCGCATCCTGTTCCCCCAGCCTCCGGAAGTCCCGCGCTACATGTACGCAGGGCAACTGGTCGGCGAGTCGAACTTCCGCGTGCCCGGCGCCGAGCAGCGCGGCGCCTTCGAGCGCTTGTGGCGCGCGGTCATCGGCCTGGACGCCGACGACGCGCGGCCGACGGTGCTGCAGCGCCCGGTGGCGGGCAGCGCGGACGCGAACGGTCGCATCTACGTGACGGACGCGAGCCGCCAGGCCGTGTTCGTGTTCGACGAGAAGGCAGGCGAGCTCCTAGTGTGGGAGAAGGCGCGCGGCCTGACGCCCTTTGCATCGCCGGTGGGCGTCGCGCCGGCGCCGGATGGCGGCGTCTTTGTCGCGGACGCGGAGCTCGGCATCGTCGCGCAGCTGGATCGCGCGGGCAATCCGGTGCGCGAAATCGGGCGCAGCCTGCTCAAGCGTCCGGCCGGCATCGCGCGCGACCCCGAGCAGAAGCTGCTCTACGTGGCCGACACCCACGCCCACGACGTCAAGGTGTTCGACGAGGAAGGGCGCCTGGTGCAGCTGATCGGGCGCCGTGGCGAGGGCAACGGCGAATTCAACTTTCCCACCCACGTGGCGTTCGCGCGCGGCGAGCTGTACGTGACCGACACGATGAACAGCCGCATCCAGGTGTTCAACGGCGGGGGCGAGGTGCTCGAGCGCAAGTTCGGCGCGCGCGGGCTGTACGTGGGCAACCTCGTGCGCCCCAAGGGCGTGGCGGTCGACCGCGAGGGCCACGTCTATGTCGTCGAAAGCTACTACGACCACCTGCTGGTGTTCAGCCACGGAGGCGAGTTCCTGCTGCCGATCGGCGGTACCGGGCAGGCGGCCGGCCGCTTCTTCCTGCCCGCTGGAGTCTGGGTGGACGGGCGCAACCGCGTGTTCGTCGCCGACATGTTCAACGGCAGGGTGATGGTGTTCCACTTCCTGGGTGACGGCTGATGCGGCGCCTGGCGACGCTTGCGATCCTGGTCGCGGCCGCGGCATGGCTGGCGCCGGCGCACGCCGGGCGCGTGTCGGACGTGCGCGCCACGCCGCACAACCTCTCGGCGAGCGGCGGCAGCGGAGTCGGCGGCGTGCGGGCGGTGAGCGAGAGCCAGGTATGCGCCTTCTGCCATACGCCGCACGCGGCCACGCCGGGCGTCACGCCTCTGTGGAACCGCGCGCTCTCGGGGGCCACCTACACCGTCTATACCTCGAGCTCGCTCGATGCGAACGCCATCCAGGGCTCGCTCGACCAGCCCGGCGGCAGCTCGAAACTGTGCCTTTCGTGCCACGACGGCACTCTCGCGATCGGCAACGTCAACGTGCTCAACGGGCTGGGGTCGGTGCAGGCGCAGGGCACGGTGACGATCCCGATGACGGGCACCGGCCCGGGCGGCGCCATGCCCGCGGGACAGGGCCTCGCCACCGGCTACACGCGCAACGTCGGCGTGGACCTGACCAACGACCACCCGATCTCGCTCACCTACACGAGCGCGCTCGCCGCGCGCGACGGCGAGCTGCGTGCGCCCGACAATGCGCAGCGCTGGCCCGCGGGCAGCGGCTCCGTCATCGGCGTGCGCGCGCCCGGCTACCGGCCGCTGCTGCCG
>DASWBP010000199.1:0-21975 GCA_036390555.1 Burkholderiales bacterium
TGCGCGCAGGCGCTCTACCAGGGGCAGGCGCTCACTGCCCGCAACGAGGCCGTGCGCGCGTCGCTGGAGCAGGCTGCGCAGGAGGAGGAAGACCACCTGGCCTGGAGCGCCGAGCGCATCCGCGAGCTGGGCGGCCGCCTGAGTCTGCTCAATCCGCTCTGGTACGCCGGCGCGCTGACGATGGGCATGGCCGCGGGCGCGCTGGGCGACCGCTGGAACCTCGCATTTCTCGCCGAGACCGAGCACCAGGTCGAGGAACATCTCGGCGGTCACCTCGAGCGGCTCGCGCCGCAGGACGCGCGCACGCGCCGCGTGGTCGAGGCGATGCGCGCGGACGAGGCGCGGCATCGAGACACGGCGGTGACGCTCGGTGCTGCCGAGCTGCCCCCGCCTGCGAAGCTGGCGATGCGCGCGCTGGCGAAGGTGATGACCACCGTCGCTTATCGCATCTGAGCGCAACGCGCGGCGCGTTGCTCGCGCCGAGGCGAAACGCGCGGTTCACCGGCGGCGGGGCGCACCGACTTCCGGACGCTAGGCTTCCGCGATCTCCAGGTCGCGCGTGATCTCGGCGGTCTTCGCCAGGATCGCGGTGGCCGAGCAGTATTTCTCGTGCGACAGGCGCACGGCGTGCTCGACGACGTTCTTCTTCAGGTTCCTGCCGCGCACGGTGAAGCGGTAGTGGATGCGCGTGAACACCTTGGGGTCGCTCGTCGCGCGTTCGGCTTCGAGGCGCACGTCGCAAGCGGTGACGTCCTGTCCGCTCTTCTTGAGGATGACGACGACGTCATAGGCGGTGCAGGCGCCCGCGCCCGCGAGCACGGTCTCCATCGGGCGCGGCGCGAGGTTGCGGCCGCCGCCGTCGGGCGCGCCGTCCATCGCGATCAGGTGTCCGCTTCCGGTTTCCGCGAAGAACGACATTCCTTCTCCGGACCAGCGCACCGTGCAATCCATTGAAATCCTCCAATTGGGCTAGGGCTATTGCCTTGCAGCATCACTGCTCGAGATACGGCGAACGCTCGGCATTCCGAGCATGCCATTTAAGATGCTAAGGCCTTGTAAGTCATAGAGTTAATTCGCGATGGCACGAACTGCGAAATGGCGATGCGTCCAGAAGAAAGGTCTATTGCATTGCAGCAAAGCCTCGGGCATAATCGGTTTCGAGTGCGGTGCCGCCCTGGCGGGCCGCGCAACGTTGTCTCCTCCACCCTCCTCCTTTGGTGGATTCAGCGCAACTCTCCGAGTTGCGCTTTTTTTTGTCCAAACAAAGGTTTGACGGTGAGAGCGCACTCCCCTAAAATCCGCGCCTTTTCTCGAGCGGCAGTTTCATGAAAACCTTTGCGGCGAAACCGCAGGAAGTGTCTCACGGCTGGTACCTCGTCAACGCCGAGGGCAAGGTGCTCGGGCGCCTTGCGGCGCAGCTCGCGGCGCGGCTGCGCGGCAAGCACAAGCCGGAGTACACCCCGCACGTCGACACCGGCGACTACATCGTCGTCGTGAACGCGTCCAAGATCCGCGTCACCGGCAAGAAAGCGCTCGACAAGAAGTACCAGCGGCACACGGGCTTTCCTGGCGGCCTGCGCGAGACCAACTTCGCCAAGCTGCAGGCGCGGCATCCGGAGCGCGTGCTGGAGAAGGCGGTGAAGGGCATGCTGCCCAAGGGGCCGCTCGGCTACGCGATGCTCAAGAAGCTGAAGGTCTACCCCGCGGGCACCCACCCGCACTCGGCGCAGCAGCCCAAGGCCCTCGAGGTATAAGGACAATCATGGTCGGCGACTACTACTACGGCACGGGCCGGCGCAAGAGCGCAGTGGCCCGCGTGTTCATCAAGCCCGGCAAGGGCCAGTTCATCGTCAACGGCAAGCCGGTGGACGAGTTCTTCTCGCGCCAGACCGGCCGCATGATCGTGCGCCAGGCGCTCGAGGTGACCAAGAACGCCGGCACCTTCGACATCCAGGTGAACGTCTACGGCGGCGGCGAGAACGGCCAGGCGGGCGCGGTGCGCCACGGCATCGCGCGAGCGCTCATCGAGTACGACGCGGGCCTGAAGCCCACGCTGAGCGCGGCGGGCATGGTGACGCGCGACGCGCGCGAGGTGGAGCGCAAGAAGGTCGGCCTGCACAAGGCGCGCCGGCGCAAGCAGTACTCCAAGCGCTGAGCGGCCGCATCGCGAGCGCTTGAGGCAAGGCCGCCTGCGGGCGGCCTTTTTGTTTTTTCACGCGAGCGGATGCATCATCGGCGCATGCAGATCGGTTCCCGGCTCGTCAAGCTGCGGCGGCGCTTCGGCATCGCCGCGCCGCGCGTTTCGGTGCGCTCGGAGACCGCGTGGTACCTGCGCTGGGTGACGCTGAGCCTGGTGCTCGTCGGCGCGGCGCTGCTCGCGGCGTGGATGTACGACGCGGGCCGGCGCTTCGCCGGCTTCGATCGCAGCGAGGTGCAGCAGCAGCTCGCGGAGGCGCGGCGCGACCTGCAGGAGGCGCGCACGGAGCTCGAGCGGCTGCGTGCCGTCGCCAACGCGGCCGACAGCCGGCTGTCCATCGAGCGCGCCGCGCAGGTGAAGTTCGCGCAGCAGGTGCGCGCGCAGGAGCAGGAGATCGCGCGGCTGCGCGAGGAGCAGGCGATCTTCGAGAGCATGCTCTCGGCGGAATCGCGCGCCGCCAACCCGCTGTCCATCAACCGCTTCAAGGTTGTCCCCGATGTCCTGCCCGGGGAGTACCGCTACCGGCTCCTGCTGCTGCTCGCCCCGGGCAGCCGGCGGGACCGTGACTTCCAGGGGCGTCTGGAACTGGTGGTCTCCCTGAACGACGGGACCAAAACTGTTATGATGACCTTCCCCGAGACCGGCGACCCCAGCGCCGCCGCTTTCCGGTTGACTTTCAGGTACTTCCATCGCGTCGAGGGCATCTTTCGCGTGGACCCGAAAGCCAAGGTCGAAAGCGTGCAGGCGCGCGTTTACGAAGCAGGGTCGGACCAAGTCAGGGCGGCGCAGAGCGCCACCCCGGGGTGAAGGAGAGGACGACATGTTCGGCAGCAGCAAGACGACCAAGCCGCAGAGCCGCATCGACAGCCTGATCGGCGCCACGACGCGCATCGAGGGTAACGTGTTCTTCAGCGGCGGCCTGCGCGTGGACGGCGCGGTGCGCGGCAACGTCGCCGCGCTGCCCGACCAGGCAGGCACGCTGGTCGTGTCCGAGCAGGCGCGCATCGACGGCGAGGTTTCGGCCTCGCACATCGTCGTGAGCGGCACCATCGTCGGCCCGGTGAACGCGGCCGAGTCCCTCGAACTCCAGGCAGGCTCGAAGGTCAAAGGGGACGTGCATTACAAGAACCTCGAAATCCAGCAGGGCGCGGTCGTCGAGGGCAGGCTCGTACACCACGGGGCCGCGGAGCAGTTGAAGGGGGTCGAGCTGAAGCTCGCTTCGGGCGGCGACAAGCCGCGCCAGGGACTCTAGGACAGGACAACGGAGAATCGCATGAACGCAGTCACCGAAATGCCGGCGCCGCTCGTTTTCACCGACAACGCCGCGGGCAAAGTGAAGCAGCTGATCGAGGAAGAGGGCAACGCGGAGCTCAAGCTGCGCGTGTTCGTCTCCGGCGGCGGCTGCTCGGGCTTCCAGTACGGCTTCACCTTCGACGAAGTGCAGAACGAAGACGACACCGTGATGCAGAAGGACGGCGTCACGCTGCTGATCGATCCGATGAGCTACCAGTACCTGGTGGGCGCCGAGATCGATTACCAGGAAGGCCTGGAAGGCGCGCAGTTCGTGATCAAGAACCCGAACGCCACCACCACCTGCGGCTGCGGATCGTCGTTCTCGGTCTGAGCGGGCCGCTGCGGCAGGCACTCAAGGGGGACTCCGGTCCCCCTTGTCGTTTCTGAAGCTGGCCGGCCGCCCCGGCTTGCACTACGGCGGGTAGACGGCCCCAAGCACGCGCGCGCCCTGCGCGCCGGTCACCGAAGGCAGGCTCGCCGGGTTCTCGGCGAGCGCCTGCGACGCAAGCCACGCGAACGCCAGCGGCTCCACCAGCCCCGGATCGATGCCATGCATCGCGCTCGATTCCACGGGGATCGGGGCCAGCAGCGCAGCAAGCCGCGCCATCAGCGCGCGGTTGTGCACGCCGCCGCCGCATGCGATGAGGCGCTGCGCGCCGCGGCAGTGGCGCACGAGCGCTTCGGAAATGCTGCGCGCCGTGAGCTCGAGCAACGTCGCTTGCACCGTGCGCGCATCGGCGCCCGCGGGCAGCTGCGCGCGCAGCCAAGCGTCATTGAAAAGGTCGCGGCCCGTGCTCTTTGGCGGGCGCCGCGAAAAATATGCGTCCGCCAGGAGCTTCTCGAGCAGCATGGCGTCAGGGCGCGCGCCCGCAGCCCAAGCGCCCTCGGCATCCATCGGCTTGCCCAGATGCAGGCCCGCCCAGAGATCCATGAGGCAGTTGCCCGGGCCGGTGTCGAATCCCGTGACCTCGCCCGCCGAGGGCAGCCATGTGAGGTTGGCAATGCCGCCGACGTTCAGCACGGCGCGCTGCTCGTGCGGGCTGCGCAACACCGCGGCATGGAATGCCGGGGCGAGCGGTGCGCCCTGGCCGCCCGCCGCGACGTCGCGGCTGCGGAAGTCCGCCACCACACGCACGCCGCAGAGCTCGGCGAGCAGCGCCGCGTTCCCCAGCTGCACGGTGTAGCCGCGCTCCGGGCGGTGCCGTACGGTCTGGCCGTGGCAGCCGATGGCGCGCAGCGCATCGGGCGCGATCCGCGCCCTGGCGAGCACCTCGCCCACGACGGCCGCGTAGCGGCGCGCCAGCTCGTTCGCGCAACGCGCCGCGCGGTCCAGCTCGTCGGCGCCGGAGGCATTCAATGCGAGCAGCTCCGCGCGCAGCGCTGCGTCGAAGTCGTGATGGGCACGCGCGAGGACCTTCGGCGGCATCACGGAGAAATCGGCGAGCACGGCGTCCACGCCGTCCAGGCTCGTGCCCGACATCAGCCCTGCGAAGAGAGCGCCGCTCACTCCAGGAGCGCGATGGCGCCGCCGGCGAGCAGGCCGAGCTGCGCCATCAGCGGCTCGGACCGGCTGTGGAAAGCGGCGAGCTCGCCCGCCGGCACCGGCAGTCCGGCGGGCATGGCGATGGCGTAGGGATTGCGCGACTGGCCGCCGATGCGGAACTCGTAGTGCAGGTGCGGCCCGGTTGCCCAGCCGGTCTGGCCGACGTGGCCGATGAAGTCGCCCTGCGCCACGCGTGTGCCGCGCCGGATGCCCGGATAGAAGCGCGAAAGGTGCGCGTACACCGTCGAATACTGGCTGCGGTGCTGCAGGATCACGACGTTGCCGTAGCCGGGCTTCAGGCCCGCGAACTCGACCACGCCGTCGCCTGCTGCGCGCACGCGCGTGCCGGCCGGCGCCGCGAAATCCACCCCCGAGTGCGCGCGCCAGGTGCGCTGGAACGGATGCCGGCGCATGCCGAAGCCCGAGCTGATGCGCGTGTACTCCACCGGCGAGCGCAGGAAGGCCTTGCGCAGGTTGCCGCCGAGGGGCGTGTAGTAGCCGCTTGCGCCCTGCGCCGTCACGTAGTGCACGGCGCGCAATACCCGACCCTGGTTCACGAATTCCGCGGCGAGCACGCGCCCCGCGCGCAGCGGGCGCCCGGCGTAATAGTGCTGCTCGTAGACCACCGCGAAGCGGTCGCCGGCGCGCAGCTCGCGGTGGAAGTCGACATCGCCGGAGAAGATGTCCGCGAGCTGCATGGCGACCGTGTCCGGCAGGCCCGCCTCGTCCGCGGCGGCGAACAGCGACACGCGGATCACGCCGTTGCGCATCACCGTCTCGGTGCGCAGCGGCGCCGCGGCCTGCAGCGTGCGAAAGCCGCCGCCCGAGCGCTCGATGACCGTGAGCGTGTCGCGCGCGCCGACGTAGCTGAGCCGCAGCAGCTCGCCGTCGGCGCCGGTCTCGGCGCCGACCGTGTGGCCGGGCCGCAGCAAGCGCAGGGCGGGCAGGCGCGCGAGCTGGCGCGCCTCGGCCTCGGGGACCGCAAGCCGCTCCAGCAGGCCGGCGAGCGTGTCGCCGCGCTGGAAGCGTTCCTCGCGCGTGTAGGTTCCGGCCTCGTGCAGCACGGCCGTGGCCGTGCGCAAGGCGATCGGCTCCACGTGCGCCGCCGTCGCGGGCGGGGCCGGGACCTCGGGCGCGATCGTCGCAAACGCCGCGACGCCGCCCGAGAGCGCGAGCACCGCGATCGCGATGGCTCGGGCCAGCGGCGTGATTTCGCGCAAGGATCGGCTAGAATCCATTGATATTCAGAAGCCTGCGGCAGTCTAGCCAAGGATGGGCCGCACGGCAAACGCGATGCCCTCGGTCAGCGAAGCCCTCGAACTCATCAAGCGCGGCAGCGAAGAGCTGATCGTCGAGGAGGAGCTCGCGCGCAAGCTCGCGCGCGGCAAGCCGCTGCGCGTCAAGCTCGGCCTCGATCCCACCGCGCCCGACCTGCACCTGGGCCACACGGTGGTGATCAACAAGCTGCGCCACTTCCAGCAGCTCGGGCACCGCGTGCAGTTCCTGATCGGCGATTTCACCGGGATGATCGGCGACCCGACGGGCAAGAACCAGACGCGGCCGCCGCTGTCGCGCGAGCAGATCCTGGAAAACGCCAAGACCTACCGCGAGCAGGCCTTCAAGATCCTCGACCCGGAGAAGACCGACATCCTGTTCAACTCCGAGTGGTCGGACAAGCTCGGCGCCGAGGGCATGATCCGGCTTGCCGCGCGCTACACGGTGGCACGCATCCTCGAGCGCGAGGATTTTTCCAAGCGCCTGCGCGCCGGCCAGCCGATCGCGATGCACGAGCTGCTGTATCCGCTGATGCAGGGCTACGACTCGGTGGCGATGAAGTCGGACGTCGAGCTCGGCGGCACCGACCAGAAGTTCAACCTGCTGGTCGGCCGCGAGCTGCAGAAGGACTTCGGCCAGGAGCCGCAGTGCATCCTCACCACGCCGCTGCTCGAGGGCCTGGACGGCGTGCAGAAGATGTCCAAGTCGCTCGGCAACTACGTCGGCATCGCCGAGCCGCCGCAGGAGATCTTCGGCAAGCTGATGTCGGTCTCCGACGAGCTGATGTGGCGCTACATCGAGCTGCTGTCCTTCGAGCCGATGGCCACCGTGCGCCAGTGGCGCGCGGACGTCGCCGCCGGCGCCAATCCGCGCGACGTCAAGGTGCGCTTCGCCAAGGAGATCGTCGCGCGCTTCCACGGCAAGGCCGCCGCGGAGTCCGCCGTAGCCGAATTCAATGCTCGTTTCAGGGACCGCGCGCTGCCGGCGGACATCCCGGAGCAAAGCCTGAAGGCGCCCCCGGGCGGATTGGTCTCGACGCAGGCCTTGAAGCAGGCGGGGATGGTAAGCAGCTCGTCGGAAGCGGAACGGCTCATCGCGCAAGGCGGCGTGAAGGTCAACGGCGAGCGCCTGTCGGACCGGAAGATGGTGTTTGCGCCGGGGGAGACCTATCTCGTGCAGGTCGGCAAGCTGAAGATTTCCCGGATCAAGATCACATGAGCGCGCCGCAATACGAGGTCTATGCGATCAAGTACGCGCACCACGCGCGCACCGCCAAGGAGAACTTCCTCGGCGGCGACCCGCACGACGGCCCGATGCCGATGGACTACTTCGTGTGGCTGGTGCGCGGCGCAGGGCGCGAGATCGTGGTGGACACCGGCTTCAATGTGGCGGTGGCGGCCAAGCGCAGCCGGCGCGTGACGCTGCCGGTGGAGCAGGGCCTGGCGCGCATGGGCGTGGACGCGGCGCAGGTGAAGGACGTGGCAATCACGCACCTGCACTACGACCATGTCGGCAACTTCGACCTCTTCCCGCAGGCGATCTTCCACCTGCAGGACCTCGAGATGCAGTACGCCACCGGCCGCTGCATGGCGGTGGAGGCGATGCGCCACGCCTACGAGCTCGAGGACGTGGTCGGCATGGTGCGGCGTGTCTATGCCGGGCGCGTGCGCTTCCACGACGGCGAGGGCGAGATTGCACCCGGCGTCACCCTGCATCACGTAGGCGGGCACACCATGGGCCTCCAGGTGGTGCGCGTGGCGACGCGGCGCGGCTGGGTGGTGCTCGCCTCGGACGCGAGCCACTACTACGCCAACATGGAGCAGGCGCGGCCCTTCCCGATCGTCTACAACGTCGGCGACATGGTCGAGGGCTGGCGCCGGGCGCGCGGCCTCGCGCAGTCCGAGCAGCACGTCATCCCGGGGCACGACCCGCTGGTGCTCGAGCGCTACCCGGCGCCCTCGCGCGAGCTGCAGGGGCTGGTTGCGCGCCTCGATTGATATTGGGCCGTTTCGTTGACACCCCCCGGGGCAAGCTCCTAACATCGCCGTTCCCCGCAGGACCACACGTAGAACGAGAGGAGAATACGATGCGCACCGCATTCCGCAGGGCGTTCGCGCTGACCGCCATCGCTGCCGCGCTGGGCTTTGCCGCCGGCGCGGGCGCGCAGCAGCAGTCACGCACGCTCAAGATGCAATCCACCTGGCCCGCGAGCCTTACGCTGCAGGACAACTTCCGCATGTTCGGCGAGCGCGTGGACAAGCTCACCTCGGGCCAGCTCAAGATCGAGACGCTCGCGGCCGGGCAGGTGGTGCCGGCGTTCGAGGTGCTGGACGCCTCGCACAAGAAGGTGATCGACGGTGCGCACGCGGTGTCCTACTACTGGGTCGGCAAGAACAAGGCGGCGACGCTGTTTTCGGCCACGCCCGCGGGCCCCTTCGGCATGGACCACATGGACTACATGGGATGGATGTACGAGGGCGGCGGCCTCGACATGTGGTGGGAGTTCTACCAGAAGGAGCTGAAACTCAACCTGGTGGCCTTCCCGATCCTGCCCTCGAGCCCGCAGGCCTTCGGCTGGTTCAAGCGGCCGATCAAGAACCTCGCCGACTTCAAAGGCATGAAGTGCCGGCAGACCGGCATCGTCGCCGAGATCTTCCAGCGCATGGGCATGCAGACGGTGAACATGCCGGGTGGCGAGATTGTGCCCTCCGCGCAGCGCGGCGTGATCGACTGCGCGGAGTGGGTGGGCGGCGTGGAGGACCTGAGGCTCGGATTGCCGCAGGTGTGGAAATACCACTATGTGCCCGGCATGCACGAGCCGAGCGTGATCGGCGAGCTGATGATCAACTCCGAGGTGTGGGCTTCGCTGCCGCCGCAAAACCAGGAAGCGATCCGCTCGGCGACCACCGAGACGTTTGTACGCTGGTGGGTGAGGTGGCAGAAGCAGAACGCCGACGCCATCGAGGAGATGCGCACCAAGCACGGCGTGCAGATCCTGCGCACCCCGCCCGACATCCTGATCGCCTTCCTCAAGACCTGGGACGAGATGGCCAAGGAAGAGTCGGAGAAGAACCCGTTCTTCAAGAAGGTGTACGAGTCGCAGCGCGCCTACGCGGCGAAGGTGGTGCCCGCCAAGCGCTTCATGAACCCGCCGTATTCGTTCGCGGCGAACTACTACTGGCCCGAAACGAAGCCGGCGGCGAAGGGCAAGAAATAGCCCGCGCGAGCCGTCAAAGCGCGTCAGGAAGGGGGGCCGCTGCGGCGGCCCCTTTCTTCGCCTGATGCGGTTGACCGCGGCATCGCCGAGCGTGTAGTCTGCGTTTCGCCTTGCGAAATCAACTTGGAGGAGGGGAAATCATGAGGCAGTTCGTCCGTTCGGCCGTAGCGCTCGCGGCTGTTGCAGCATTCAGCGCCGGCGCGCAGGCCCAGACCGTTCTGAAGATGCAGGCCACCTGGCCTGCGAGCCTGACGCTTTACGAGAACTTCCTGTACTTCGCCGACCGAGTGAACAAGGCCTCCGGGGGCCAGCTCAAGATCGAGACGATGCCCGCGGGCCAGGTTGTGCCGGCCTTCGAAGTGCTCGACGCCACGCACAAGAAGGTGCTCGACGGCGCGCACGCCTGGTCGGGCTACTGGGTCGGCAAGAACAAGGCCTCGATACTGTGCACCGGCGGCCCCGGCGGCACCTTCGGCATGGACATGATCGATGCGCTGGGCTGGATGCACCATGGCGGCGGCATTGATCTGTGCAACGAGTTCTTCCAGAAAGAGCTCAAGCTCAACGTGCATTGGATCCCCATCCTGCCGTCGGGCCCGCAGGCTTTCGGCTGGTTCAAGCGGCCGATCAAGAACCTCGCCGACTTCAAGGGCATGAAGTGCCGGCAGACCGGCATGGCTGCAGAGGTATGGCAGAGGATGGGCATGACCACGGTCAACATGCCGGGCGGCGAGATCATCCCGTCGGCGCAGCGCGGCGTGATCGACTGCGCGGAGTGGGTGGGCGGCGTGGAGGATTTGCGCCTCGGCTTCCAGAACGTCTGGAAGTACCATTACACGCCGGGCGTGCACGAGAACGTGACGATCGGCGAAGTGCTGGTTAACGGTGACGTGTGGAAGGCGCTCAAGCCCGAGCACCAGGAGCTGATGAAGTCGGTCGCGAGCGAAACTTTCGTGATTTGGTGGGCCAAGTGGCAGCGCCAGAACGCGGACGCGATCAAGGAGCTGCAGGAGAAGCACGGCGTGCGCATCCTGCGCACCCCGCCCGACGTGCTGATCGCGTTCCTGAAGACCTGGGATCAAATTGCGGCCGAGGAGGGCGCGAAGAACCCGTTCTTCAAGAAGGTGCACGACTCGCAGCGCGCCTACGCGTCGCTGGTCGTGCCGGCGAAGCGCTTCATGTTCCCGCCGTACTCCTTCGTGGCGAATTACTACTTCCCCGAGGGCGGCGCCAAGCCCGCGGCGGCGAAGAAGAAGTAGCGCGAGCAGGCAAGACACGGGGGCGGAGATCCGCCCCCGTTTTTCGTTTATGGGCGCGCGAAGCTGAACGCGCGCTGACGGCAAACGGCAGAGGCGTTACGCATGGCTGAAGCGGTACCGCTGCACATCCGCGTGGTGCGGATCATCGACAAGTTCACCGATACCACCGGCACCTGGGTGGCGTGGCTCAACCTGCCGCTGGTCGGCATCGTGAGCTACGAAGTGATCCTGCGCTATGCGTTCGACAAGCCGACGATCTGGTCTTTCGACCTGACCTACATGCTGTACGGCACGATCTTCATGCTCGGCTCGGCCTACGCGCTGCACAAGGGCGCGCACATCCGCACCGACTTCTTCTTCGAGAAGTGGTCGATCCGCACCAAGGGCGTGATCGATTCCGTCGCCTACCTCGTGTTCTTCTTCCCCTCGATCTTCGTGTTCCTGCTGGTCAGCTGGGGCGAGGGCTGGTACGCGTTCACCATCAACGAGGAGTCCGAGCAGACGCCATGGCGGCCGATCCTGTGGCCCTACAAGATGGTGGTGCCGCTGACGTGCCTCTTGCTGCTGATCCAGGGCATCTCGGAAGTGATCAAGAGCCTGTACGCCGCGCGCACCGGCATCGAGCTCGAGCACAAAGAGAAGGTGGAAGTATGAGCAGCCTCGTCAAGGCGGGGGACTAGCCGATGACCGGTCTCGCGGCGCTCGGCCTGGTCATGCTGCTGGTGATGATCGGGGCGATCTTCATCGGTTTTCCGATCTCATTCACGCTGCTGTTCCTCGCGCTCACCTTCGGCTACTTCGGCCTGGGCGAAGTGGTGTTCAGCCTCGCCTACTTCCAGACCATCGGCATGATGAAGGAGGAGCTGCTCGCGGCGGTGCCGCTCTTCATCTTCATGGGCTTCATCACCGAGCAGGCGGGCCTGATGGAGCGCCTGTTCGTCGCGCTGCGCAACCTGCTCGCGCCGATTCGCGGCTCGCTGTTCGCGGTGGTCATCCTCACCGCGGCGATCTTTGCCATGGCGACCGGCATCGTCGGCGCGGCGGTGACGGTGCTCGGCATCATGGCGAGCCCGATCATGGTGAAGACCGGCTACGACGGCCGGCTCGCGGCGGGCGCGATCACCGCGGGCGGCACGCTCGGCATCCTGATCCCGCCCTCGGTGATGCTGATCGTCATGGGCCCGGTGCTCGGCGTCTCGGTGGCCGACCTCTACGCCGCGGCCTTCGGGCCGGGATTCCTGCTCGCGGGCCTGTACCTCACCTACCTGATGGGCCGCGCCTTCATCAATCCGCGGCTCGGACCGCCGGTGCCCAAGGAAGAGCGCGTGCACAGCGCCGCCGTCATCGTGAAGGAGGTGCTGATCGGCGTGCTGCCGCTCGTCGGCCTCATCGCGGCGACGCTCGGCTCGATCCTCGCCGGCCTCGCTACGCCGACCGAAGCCTCCGCCATCGGCGCGCTCGGCGCGATGATTCTCGCCGTGGCCTACCGCAAGGTCACCTACGCGGGCCTGAAGCGCGCGGTGCTGTCGACGACCGCGACTTCCAGCATGGTGCTGCTGCTCGCAGTGACCTCCAACATCTTCGGCGCGGTGTTTGCGCGCATGGGCACGGCGAACTGGATTACCGAGACCATGCTCGCCATGCCGTTCTCGCCGGTTCTGATGATGATCATCGTGCTGGTGCTCATCTTCCTGCTTGGCTGGCCCTTCGAGTGGCCGGCGATCATCCTCGTCTTCCTGCCGATCTTCTACCCGGTGATGGACGGGCTGAAAGGACCGCTCGGCGCCTCGCTCGGCATCCCGGTGGACCTGGTGATGGTGTGGTTCGGCGCTACGGTGGCCGTCGTCTTGCAGACGGCGTTCCTCTCGCCGCCGGTGGCGATGTCCGCCTATTACCTCAGGCAGGTGGTGAAGGAGTGGTCGCTCGGGACGATCTACAAGGGCATGTTCGAGTTCATGATCCTGCAGGTGATCGCCATCGCGCTCATCGTCGCGTTCCCGGCGATCGCCACCAAGTTCCCCGAGCAGATGCGCGCCGAGTCGGCCGCGGTGAAGACCGAAGAAGTGGACGACAGCATGAACCGCCTGGAGTCCGACCCGCTGAAAGGCGCGCAGGACGAAGCCGAGGGCAAGACAGGTGAGGAGGAGGGGGAGGCAGAAGCAGAAGAAGACCTCGAAAAGGACCCGCTGTCCAAGAAGAAGTAGACAGGCGACAGCGATCCCTCGCAAGCTTGCGCCGGGCCCCGCCCGGCGCTTTTGTTTTAACCTCCGCCCATGCCATTCGACTTCGACGCGCCGGTGGAGCGCGCGGGCACCTGGTCCTCGCGCTGGCAGCGCTACGCCGGGCGCGACGTGATTCCGCTCTGGGTGGCTGACGCCGACTTCCGCGCGCCGCCCTGCGTGCTGGAGGCGATGGCGGCGCGCCTGCGCCACGGCGTGCTGGGCTATACCGTGCCGCCGGCGGAGCTGCGCGAGGCGATCGTCGCGCGCATGCAGCGCCTCTACGGCTGGAAGATCGAGCCCGACTGGATCGTGTTCCTGCCCGGCGTGGTCCCGGGCCTGCACCTCGCCGCGCGCCACCTGCTGCCAGCCGGCGGCCACGCGCTCGTGCCCTCGCCCGTCTACCACCACTTCAAGCGCGCCGTGGAGCGCGCGCCGCGCGTACACACGGACGTCCCGCTCGTGCTGCGCGGGGGACGCTGGGTGTTCGACGAGGAGCGGCTTGCCGCCGCGCTACGTCCGGAGAGCGGGCTGCTTTACCTGTGCAATCCGCAGAATCCGGGCGGCACGATATTCACGCGCGCGGAGCTCGAGCGCCTGGCCCAGGTCGCGCTGCGCCGCAACCTTGTCCTGGTGGTGGATGAGATCCACGCCGAGCTGCTGCTCGACGAGGGCAAGCCGCACGTGCCGATCGCGAGCCTCGCGCCCGAGGTGTCGCGGCGCACGGTGACGCTTGCCTCGCCCAACAAGGCCTTCAATTTTCCCGGCGCCGGCTGCGCATGGGCGATCGCGGAAGATCCAGCCCTGCGCCAGGCGATGTCCGCCGACCACCATGCCACCGTGCACGATGCCTCGGTGTTCGGCTACATCGGCGCGCTCGCCGCTTACCGGGAGGGGGACGCGTGGCTCGCGGCGCAACTCGACTACCTGCGCGGCAACCGTGACCTGGTGGAGCGGGCTGTCGCCGCCATGCCGGGCCTCGCGATGGCGCATGTCGAAGCCACTTACCTGGCGTGGATCGACGCTACGGCGCTTCGCCTGAAGGACGCCGCCGCGCATTTTCTCGCGCATGGCGTGGCGCTCTCGCCGGGCGAGCAGTTCGGCGCGCCGGGCTACGTCCGGCTCAACTTCGGCACTCAGCGCGCGCGGCTGGAATCGGCGCTCACGCGCATGGCCTCCGCCGTCTCCAGCACGCGCGCGAGGTGAGGGTCGGTCACGCCGAGCGCGTACATGTGCTCGAGCGTGTGGCGGATGTAGTCGGTGCAGCGGCCCCGCTCCCCGACGCCCTGGGCGACGAGCTGCGCGCGGCTGTGCAGGTCCAGCTCGCGGCAGTACTGGGCGTGGTCCGGATCGGCGATGAAGGCAAGGGCGCGGATGCGGCGGCCGCGCGAGATGCGCACCGGCACCAGCCGGGCGTAATAGACCCGGCGGCGCATCTCCCGGTGCCAGAGCCGGCCTAGCGCATGGGGCACATGTCCCGCGGGGATGCGAAACGCGATCCCCCAGCAGGAGCCGCCGCGGCAAAGGCCCATCACCAGGCCAGGGCGGTGCTCCGTGCCCCGGTAGCGCGTGGACAGGATGCACAGCGACCGGTGGTAGCCGCGCAGCAGGCCGACCGAGCGCTCGCGAAAGAAGAACCCCGGCGACCACATCAGCGAGCCGTAGCCGAATACCCAGAGGTCGCCCTTGGGCAGCAGGGCGCGGAACTGCTTGAGGTTCATTGCTGCGGATTCAACGCCTGACGCACCTCTTTGGCTGACGCGAGGCGGCACCGGGCACCCTCAATGGCGCGGCGAGCCCCGCGCACCCACTCGAGATTGCTGCGCGCGGAGCCAAGCGGCGCGTCCTCCAGCCCCACGCGCACGTGGCCGCCACGCCCCGCGGCGAGCCCGGCGAGCGGCAGGATGTCCACCGCGAGGCCGGCCACCATCCACGGCGAATCCGGGGCCTCCTCCCAGAGCAGGCGCTCGTAGGCATCGAGCGCATAGGGGGCCGGCGGAAAGCCAAAGGCAAAGCCCTCGGAAAACATGAAGCGGTAGATCGGCTGCGGCGCCGCGGCCTCGCTCGCCAGCGCTGCGCCCAGCCTCACGAATCCCGGCTCGTAGATCGCGTAGCCGGGGTGAAAGCGATGCCGTGCCGCGAGGGCGAGGCCGTGGCGGATGTGGTCGTGGGGATTGGCGTAGACCATCTCGTCGAGGTTCACCGACCCCGGATCCACCACCGCCCATTCGAGCAGGCCGCGCCGCGCGAGCGCCTCTATGGCGGCAAAGCGCGACTGCGCCGTGTGCTCGCCGCCGAACGGGATCGTCGGGTAGACGATGCAGTCCACCCGGGCGCGGATGCCTTCGATGATGCGCGCGTACTCGTCGGCATCCTCGCGCTGGCGCCCGCTCGCTTCGTCATAGGCGTGCACGTGGACGATGGCTGCGCCCTCCCTGGCGCAGGCCACGCCCTGGTCGACGATGTCGGCGGTGCGCACCGGGATGCCAGGTTGCCGGCGGCGGCCCCACGGGCCGTTCAACGCGACTTCGAGCCAGGTTCCCTGGGCCATGGTGGATTCGCGCGCATTATAGAATCGGCGGCGAAAGCGCTCCGATGACCCGCCCCACGCGCCGGCCGCCGATCGTCGGCCGCTACACCCTCGAGGAAGTCGCGCTCGGTTTCCGCAACAGCGGCATGCCGCTCGAGGCGCTGCGCCACGAGGTGACGCCGGCGGGCCTGCACTACTCGCTCATCCACTTCGACATCCCGCAGGTCGATACGCGCGCCTGGCGGCTGCAGGTTGGCGGCCTGGTCGAGCGGCCGCGCGCCTTCGCGCTGGAGGAGCTGCGCGGCATGCGCGCGCGCACCTTGCGCGTCACGATGGAGTGCGCGGGCAATGGCCGCGCGCAGGTCTCGCCGCGCTACCCCTCGGTACCCTGGGTGGAGGAGGGCGTGTCCACCGCCGAGTGGACCGGGGTGCCGCTTGCCGAGGTGCTGGCGGCGGCCGGGCCGCGCCCAGAGGTGCGCGATATCGTCTTCGAAGGCGCCGACCGCGGCATCGACCGCAACGTCGAGCACGCCTTCGCGAGGAGCCTTGCACCCGCCGAGGCGATGCGCGAGGACGTGCTGCTCGCCTGGGCGATGAACGGCGAGCCGCTGCCCGCGCGCCACGGCTTTCCCCTGCGCCTGGTGGTGCCGCGCTGGTACGGCATGGCGAGCGTGAAGTGGCTCGAGCGCATCGAGGCGATCGACCGCCCGTTCGACGGCGTGCAGCAGGCGCTCTCCTACCACTTCCGCAGCGAGCCCGGCGAGCGCGGCACGCCGTGCCGCCTGATGCGCGTCAATTCGCTGATGGCGCCGCCCGGCGTGCCCGACTTCTACACGCGCCGGCGCGTGCTGCGCGCAGGGCCCGTGCAGATCGCGGGGCGCGCCTGGTCCGGCGAGGCCGCGATTGCGCGCGTGGAGTTCGCGGTGGACGGCGCATGGCGCGACGCACGGCTCGACGCGAGCGCCGGCGAGCACGCCTGGCGCGGCTGGCGGGCGGACTGGGACGCGGCGCCCGGCGAGCACGAGCTCGCCTGCCGTGCGACCGACGCGGCGGGCCACGTGCAGCCGCTCGAGCCGCCGTGGGACGTTACGGGCTTCGGCAACAATGCGGTGCAGCGCGTCGCCGCGCGCGTCGTTTAGAATTCGGGCCCTTGAACGCCCCGCTCCCCGCCGCCGTCGACTGGCCGCTCGCAGTGCACCAGCTGCTCTTGCAGCACCGCATCGGCGTCGTCGGCTACGTGCCGGATGCGGGCCACAAGCGCCTGATCGAGCTGTGCCAGGCGGAGGCGCGCATGAAATGCGTCGCGCTGAGCACCGAGGAGGAGGGCGTCGGCCTTGCGGCCGGCGCCTGGCTGGGCGGCGTGCGCAGCGTGCTGCTGATGCAGTCGAGCGGCGTGGGCAACATCATCAACGCGCTCGGCATGGTGCACGAGTGCCGCTTCCCGCTCACGATCCTCGTCACCATGCGCGGCGAGAACGGCGAGTTCAATCCCTGGCAGGTGCCGATGGGGCAGGCGACCGATGCCGTGCTGCGCGCCATGGGCGCCGTCGTGCACCGCGTGGACGGCGCTGCCGACGTGGCGGGGCAGGTGGACGCGTCGCTGCGCATCGCGCACGGCAGCTACTGCGCGGCCGCAGTCCTCATCGGCCAGCGCCTGATCGGCATCAAGAGCTTCCAGGAGCAGGCGAACCAGTGAGCCTGCACCGGCGCGACGTGGTGAAGAGCCTGCTCGCCGAGCGCGGCGGGCTGCTGGTCGTCGCGGGCCTGGGCTCCACCGCCTGGGATTGCACCGCAGCAGGCGACCACGACCTCACGTTCCCGCTTTGGGGCGCGATGGGCTGCGCCGCGGTGATGGGCCTGGGCCTCGCCCTCGCGCAACCCAAGCGCCGCGTCCTCGTCGTCACGGGCGACGGTGAGATGCTGATGGGCCTGGGCTCGCTGGCGACCATCGGCGTGCAGAAGCCCGCGAACCTCACGGTCGTGGTCATCGACAACGAGCGCTACGGCGAAACCGGCATGCAGGCGACGCACACCGCGAGCGGGGTGGACCTCGCGGCGATGGCGCGCGCGGCCGGATTCGCCTCGGCGGCGCTGGTGCGCGACGCGGCGGGCGTCGCCGCGCTGCGTCCGCTCATCCACCAGGCCCCGGGCCCGCACTTCGCGCAGGTGAAGGTGGCCGCGGAGAAGGTGCCGCTCGTGTTGCCGCCGCGCGAAGGCGTGCTCCTCAAGAACCGCTTCCGCGCGGCGCTCCTCGGCGCGAACGCCGCGCTGGAATGAAGGCCGCGGCGGCGCTGCTCGCCGGCGCGCTCCTGCTTGGGCCCGCCACGGGCCTTGCCCAGGAGGTCCTGACCTCCTGGACTGGCGGGCCGACCCCGGCGCTGAAGCTGAAGGATCTCGCCGGTCGCGAGCACGCGCTCGAGTCCTATCGCGGCAAGGTGGTGCTGGTGAACTTCTGGGCTACGTGGTGCGCGCCCTGCCTGGAGGAGATGCCCTCCATCGAGCGGCTGCGCAAGTCGCTCGAGGGCAAGCCCTTCGCCGTGCTGGCGGTGAACATGGCCGAGCCGGAGGCGCGCGTGCGCGACTTCCTCGCCAGGCTGCCGCTCAGCTTCCCGGTGCTGATGGACCACGACGCCGAGGCAGCCAGGGCGTGGAAGGCGCGCATGTTGCCCGCCACCTTCATCGTCGGCGCGGATGGCCGCGTGCGCTACAGCCACATTGGAGAACTCGATTGGTCGCGCGAGCCGGTGCGCCGCCAGATCGCCGCGCTGCTGCCGCGATAGGAACGGGGGAACGCCAGCGTTCCCCCGTGACCCCCGCGCGACGCGCGCCGATGCGGGCGCGCTTTCGCGGTCTCGGCGCTCTCGTGGCGGCGCTGGTCGTCGCCGCGCCGCCGGCGCTTGCGCAGGAGGGCGAGGTGCGCGCGCCGTTCATCACCACGCCGCCGGAGGTGGTGGCGCGCATGCTGCGGCTCGCGGGCACCTTCCCGCGCGACACCGTGATCGACCTGGGCTCGGGCGACGGCCGCATCGTGATCGCGGCCGCACGCGAGTACCAGGCCAACGGGCTGGGCGTGGAGCTGGAGCCCGCGCTCGTCGAGAAGGCGCGCGAGAACGCGCGCGCAGCGGGTGTGGCGCACCTCGCCCGGTTTGAAGTCGGCGACGCGCTCAAGGCTGACGTGTCGCGCGCCACGGTGGTCACGATCTACCTCCTGCCCTCGCTGCTTGACCAGCTGCAGCCGCGGCTGCTCGCGCAGCTGAAGCCCGGTGCGCGCGTCGTGACGCACGCCTTCGCGTTCAAGGGCTGGCCACCGGACCGCACGGAGACGGTGCGCCTTTCGGCGCGCCACGAGGGCCAGGGCGACGAGAGCCGCATCTATATGTGGGTGATCCCCGCGCAGGCGCGGGGCACGTGGACGACGCCCGGCGGCTGGCGGCTGCGCGTCCAGCAGAATTACCAGCTTGTCGAGATCGAAGCCTCGCGCGAGGGCAAGCCGGTGCCCGTGGAAAACGCCTCGCTGCGGGGAACAAACCTCGACTTCTCCGGCCCCGGCTACGCCTATCGCGGCCGGGTGGATGGCGACCGTCTGCGCGGCTTCCTCGAGCGCGACGGCAAGCGCGAGCCCCTCGATTTCGAGCGTTAAATTACCTTCCCGGGGTTCATGAGGCCGCGCGGGTCGAGCGCCGCCTTGAGCGCGCGCATCAGCTCGAGTTCCAGCGGATCCTTGTGGCGGCGAATCTCCTCGCGCTTCAGTTGCCCGAGGCCGTGCTCGGCCGAGATCGAGCCGCCGAGCGCATCCAGCACCCCGTAGACCACCCGGTTCACCGCGTCGCGGCGCGCGACCAGCGCCGGGCCGCCCACGTTGTAGTGGATGTTGCCGTCGCCAATGTGGCCGAAGGCGTAGACCGGCTCGCCGGGAAAGGCGGCTTGCAGCGCCGCCCCCGCGCGCTCGATCAGCTCGGCCACGCGCGACACCGGCACCGAGATGTCGTGCTTGACGTTCGTGAACTGCGCTTCCGGGAGCGTCTCGCGAATGCGCCAGAGCGCCTGCGACTGCGCGGCGCTCGAGGCGAGGGCGGCGTCCTCGATCGCGCCGCCGCTCGCGGCGAAGGCTTCCTCCACCTGCGCGGCGAGCGCGGCTTGCTCGCCCGCGTCGGCGAATTCCGCGAGCACGTACCAGGGGTGCGGCTGCGGGAGCGGGTCGCGCAACGCCGGTGCGTGCTTGAGCACCGCCTCGAGGCAGCGCCGCGACACGAGCTCGAAGGCGCTGACGCGCTCGCCCAGGCGCGCGCGCAGGCCCGCGAGCAGTGCCACCGCCTGCGCGGGACTGGCGAGCGCGATCCACGCCGTCGCCTGCGCGGTGGGCTTGGGGTGCAGCTTCAGGACCGCCGCCGTGATCACGCCGAGCGTGCCTTCCGCGCCTATGAAGATCTGTTTCAGGTCGTACCCGGTGTTGTCCTTGCGCAGGGCGCGCAGCCCGTCCCACACCCGACCGTCGGGCAGCACGACCTCCAGCCCCAGCACCTGGTCGCGCGCGTTGCCGTAGCGCAGCACGTTCACGCCGCCCGCGTTGGTGGAGAGGTTGCCGCCGATCTGGCAGCTGCCCTCCGCGGCGAGCGAAAGCGCGAAGAACCTTCCCGCCGCCTCCGCCGCCTGCTGGATCGCCGCGAGCACGCAGCCTGCTTCCACGGTCATCGTGTCGTTGAGCGCGTCCACGTCGCGGATGCGATTGAGGCGGGAGAGCGAGAGGACGACTTGCGGCCGCGCGCCGGTCGGCACCGAGCCGCCGCAAAGGCCCGTGTTGCCGCCCTGCGGCACGATGGCGAGGCCCTCGCGCGCGCATAGCGCGACGACCGCAGACACTTCAGCGGTGCTCCCGGGGCGCAGCACGCACTGCGCCTCGCCGTGGAACTGCTTGCGCCAGTCGGTGGTGTAGGGCGCCGTGTCCTGCGGCGAATCGAGCACATGCTTCTCGCCGATGAGGTTCGCGAACGCCGAGCGCAGCCGGGTATCCATGTTGGGTATTATCGCTTGATGGACTTCTCCTCTCACGACCCGTCCAGGGGCGCGCTGCCCTTCCGGCCGGGAAACGCCGCGCGCACCATCGAGGAAGCGATCCTCTCTCGCCGCAGCCTGCGCGCGTTCCGCCCCGACCCGGTGCCGCGCGAGACGGTGGAGCGCATCCTCGCGCTCGCGAGCCGCGCGCCCTCCGGCACCAACATCCAGCCCTGGCACGTCGTGGTGGTCGCGGGCGAAGCGCGCGAGCGGCTCACGCGGGCGATGCACGCGGAGTTCATGGAGCGCGGCGAGCAGGCGTGGCAGCGCGAGTTCGCGTACTACCCGGACAAGTGGCGCGACCCGTATCTGTCGCGCCGCCGCAAGCTCGGCTGGGACCTGTACGGCTTGCTGGGGATCGGCAAGGGCGAGCGCGACAAGACGCATCGCCAGCACGCGCGCAACTACCTCTTCTTCGATGCGCCGGTGGGCCTGGTGATCACGCTGGATCGCGACCTGCCGGTGGGCGCGTGGCTGGACACGGGCATGTTCGTGCAGACGATCATGCTCGCCGCGCGCGCCTACGGCCTGGATACCTGCCCGCAGGCAGCGATCGCCTCGGCGCACCCGGTGCTGCGCCGCGAGCTTGACATCCCGCCGGAGCAGATCGTGGTGTGCGGCATGTCGCTCGGCTACGCGCGCGCCGACGCCGTCGAGAACACGCTCGTCACGGAGCGCGAGCCTGTCGCGCGCTTCGCGCGCTTCCTCGGATACTGATGCGCGCGCTCGTCCTTGCGCTGGCGCTCGCCGCGCTGCCGGCCGCGGCTCAGCCGCTGGTGATCGGCGCGGCGCTGCCGGAGAGCGGGCAGCTCGCGGACATCGCCGCCGACATGCGCAAGGCTTTGCTCTTCTGGCAGGAAGCCCGCAACGCCGAGGGTGGGCTCCTCGGGCGGCGCATCGAGCTGCGGCTCCTTGACGACCGCTCCGAAGCTTCCGCCTCCGCGCGGCTCTACGAGCAGTTGATCGAGGGACGGGCAGACGTCCTGCTGGGGCCGTTTGGCAGCGCGGCGACGCTCGCGGCGTCCGCCGTGGCCGAGCACCGTCGGCGCGTCCTCGTCAACGCGACGGGCATCACGCGCGGCACGCAGCGCGCCGGCACGCGCTACGTCTTCCAGGTGCCGGCGCCCGCGGCCGAATACGGCACGGGCGCGCTCGCCGTGGCGCAGGCTGCCGGCTACCGCCGCCTGCACGTGGTGTCGCGGAACGATCCGGCGTCGCGCGAGGCGGCGGCGCAGTGCGTAGAGAAGGCCACCGCCAGCGGGATGGACGCGCCGGCGGCGGAGGCGGCGCCCGCCAGCCAGGTCCCGGTGCAGATCGCCAAGGCGCGCTCGCGCGATGCGCAGGCCTGGATCGCCTTCGGCCAGCCCGAGGACGCCGCGGACATGATCAT
>DASWBP010000200.1:0-3267 GCA_036390555.1 Burkholderiales bacterium
TGGAAGGTGAACTTCTGCAAGTTCACCAACGAGACGCGCAACGGGCTGGAAGACTCCAGCGAGCACTCGGGCCTCAAGTTCCTCGCGGCGCTGAACGGCACCACCGCGGGCGGCGGCTACGAGCTGGCGCTCGCCTGCGACGAGATCCTGATGGTGGACGACCGCTCGAGCACCGTGAGCCTGCCCGAAGTGCCATTGCTCGGCGTGTTGCCTGGCACGGGCGGCCTGACGCGCATCGTGGACAAGCGCAAGGTCCGCCGCGACCTCGCCGACGTCTTCTGCACCACCGCCGAGGGCGTACGCGCCGACCGCGCCAAGGAATGGAAGCTGGTGGACCACGTCGCCAAGCCGCAGCAGTTCGCCGAGGCCGTCAAGGCCCATGCGCTGGAACTTGCCAAGCGTTCCGACCGCCCCGGCGGCGAGGGCGTCAAGCTTACGCCGCTCGGCGAGAGCCGCCTGGTCGACGTGAAGATCGACACCGCCACCAACACCGCCGAGATCACGGTGCGCGGCCCGGACAAGACGGCGCTGGAGCGCAGCGCCGACTGGTATCCCCTGCGCCTCGCACGCGAGCTCGACCGCGCGATCCTCGACCTGCGCCACAACCAGCTCGAGGTGGGCCTGTGGATCCTCAAGACCCAGGGCGACCCGGCAAAGGTGCTGGAGCTGGACGCGCTGCTGGAGAAGAACGCGGGCGACTGGTTCGTGCGCGAGACGATCGGCTACCTGCGCCGCACGCTCGCACGGCTGGACGTGTCCTCGCGCTCCATCTTCGCGGTGATCGAGCCGGGCTCCTGCTTCGCCGGCACGCTCCTCGAGCTCGCCCTCGCCGCCGACCGCAGCTTCATGCTCGATGCGGAGAACGGCCCCACGCTCACGCTCTCGGCGCTCAACTTCGGCACCTATCCGATGGTGAACGGCGAGTCTCGCCTTTCCGCCCGCTTCTGCGGCGCGGTGCCCGTGCTCGAGCGCGGCAAGGCCTACGCCGCGGCGGAGGCCGGCAAGGCCGGCCTCGTCACTTCCACGCCCGATGACATCGACTGGGAGGACGAGGTGCGCATCGCCATCGAGGAGCGCGCGAGCCTCTCGCCCGACGCGCTCACCGGCATGGAGGCGAGCCTGCGCTTCACCGGCAAGGAGAACATGCTGACGCGCGTCTTCGGTCGCCTGTCGGCCTGGCAGAACTGGATCTTCATCCGGCCCAACGCGGTCGGCGAGCAAGGGGCGCTGAAGGTCTATGGCACCGGCGCCAAGGCGAAATTCAACAAGGAAAGAGTCTGATGGCCGCGATCAACTACAGCGACAAGATCCCCAACAACGTCAACCTGGCGAACGACCGCACGCTGCAGCGCGCGCTCGAGCACTGGCAGCCGCACTTTCTCGACTGGTGGCAGCACCTGGGGCCGAGCGACTTCCAGAACGCGGATGTCTACCTGCGCACTGCGACCTCGGTCGATGCGGACGGCTGGGCGACCTACGGCGCGGTGAAGATGCCGCAGTACCGCTGGGGCATCTTCCTCGCCGACCCGGTCGCCGACCGCAAGATCGGCTTCGGCGACAACATGGGCCAGCCGGCCTGGCAGCAGGTGCCGGGCGAGTTCCGCTCCACCCTGCGCCGCCTCATCGTCACGCAAGGCGACACCGAGCCCGCGTCGGTGGAGCAGCAGCGCCTGCTCGGGCATACCTGCCCTTCGCTCTACGACCTGCGCAATCTCTTCCAGGTGAACGTCGAAGAAGGCCGGCACCTCTGGGCGATGGTGTACCTGCTGCACGCCTACTTCGGCCGCGACGGCCGCGAGGAGGCCGAAGAGCTGCTCGCACGCCACTCCGGCGACGCCGACAAGCCGCGCATCCTCACCACGTTCAACGAGCCGATCAGCGACTGGCTCTCGTTCTACTGCTTCACCTACTTCACGGACCGCGACGGCAAATACCAGCTGAAGAGCCTCGCCGAGTCCGCCTTCGATCCGCTCTCGCGCACCTGCCGCTTCATGCTGACCGAGGAGGCGCACCACATGTTCGTGGGCGAGACGGGCATCGGGCGCGTGGTGAAGCGCACGCTCGAGGTGATGAAGGAGCTGGGCACCGAAGACCCGGCCCGCATCCGCGCGCACGGCGCGGTGGACCTGCTGCTGCTGCAGAAGGACCTCAATTTCTGGTGCTCGTCGTCCCTCGACCTTTTCGGCTCGGAGAACTCCTCCAACGCGGCGGCCAGCTTCGCCAACGGCCTGAAGGGCCGGCCGGATGAGTCGCAGTATGAAGATCACGTGCTGCGCGCCGCTCACTTCAAGCTGGAGACGCCCGAAGGCGTGCAGGACGTGCCGATGCTCAACGCGCTGAACGAGGTGATGCGCGAGTCCTACCTCAAGGACTGCGAGATCGGCCTGAAGCGCTGGAACCGCCAGATCGAGCGCGCGGGCTACGCCTTCCGCCTCGCGCTGCCCTCCCCGCACTTCCGCCGCTCGATCGGCTCCTGGGTCAACGTGCCGGTCACGCCCGAGGGCAAGATGATCTCGCGCGAGGAGTACGACAAGCACCTCTACGACTGGATTCCCTCGGAAGCCGACAAGGCCTACGTGCGCTCGCTCATGCAGCGTGTCGCCGAGCCCGGCAAGATGGCGGGCTGGGTCGCGCCGCCCGAGCGCGGCATCAACAACCTGCCCGTCGAGTACGAGTACGTGAAGCTGCAGTAGCGCATGGAACGCCGGCCGGCGCGCTGCGCGTCGCCCGCGTGGCGCGCCTGCGTCCCGCTTGAGGGCGACGCGGCCCCTAGTGCCGCTTGACGCCCACGAGGATCACCGCGCTGATCACGATGAGCGCGCCGACGATCTGGCGCGCCGCCATCCCCTGGCCGAGGATCAGCCAGCCGAGGATCAGGGCAGCGATCGGCTCGAAATTGAGCGCCGCCGTGTTGCTCGCCGCACCGATGCGCGGCACGAGAGTGAACATCGCGGTGATCGCGCTGCCGTAGAGCAGCGTGAGGAGCGCCAGGCCGAGCCAGCCCGTGGCATCGGCGGGCAGCGCGAGCGTGCCTGCCGCCGCGCCCGCGCTTCCCACCACCAGCGCCGTCGTCCCCATGGTGAGAAGCGTGCGCATGCGCCCATCCACCTCCTTCAGGTGCCTCGTGGTGAGGAACAGTACGCTGGCGAAGGACACTGCCGACCCGAGGGCCCAGCTCACGCCCGCGCCGATCTCCGCCCAGCGCCCCGCCATCGCCTCGAGCGTGCCGATGATGTCCAGCGCGAGCACCAGGCCGAAGAGCGCGAG
>DASWBP010000201.1:0-3249 GCA_036390555.1 Burkholderiales bacterium
GCCTCGATCTGGCGGATGCGCTCGGCCGACACCTTGAACTCGGCGGCAAGGTCGTGCAGCGTCGCCGCGTTCTTCTCCCGCAGCCAGCGCGCCTCGACGATGCGCCGGCTGCGCGGATCGAGCGACGCGAGCGCGGCCTTCAGGCCCGCGCTGGCAACCCTCTCTTCTTCGTGCGCTTCGAGCACGCGCGAGGGTTCGTCCTCGGGATCGGCCGCCAGGTACTGGATCGGCGCATAGGCTTCCTCGTCGCCCTCATCGGCTTCGAACGCGACCTCGCGCCCGGCGAGCCGCGTCTCCATTTCCGAGACTTCCTCGGGCTTGACGTTGAGCTCGGCCGCCACGCGCTCGATCTCGGCCGCGCCGAGCGGGGCGAGCCCCTGCTTCATCGAGCGCAGGTTGAAGAAGAGCTTCCTCTGCGCCTTGGTGGTGGCCACTTTCACCAGCCGCCAGTTGCGCAGGATGTATTCGTGGATCTCGGCCTTGATCCAGTGAATGGCGAAGGACACGAGGCGCACGCCGCGCGCCGGATCGAAGCGCTTTACGGCCTTCATCAAACCGACATTGCCTTCCTGGATCAGGTCGGCGTGCGGCAGGCCATAGCCGAGATAGCCCCGGGCCACCGCCACCACCAGGCGCAGGTGCGAGAGCACCAACTGGCGCGCGGCTTCGACGTCGTCCTGGTCGCGCCAGCGCCGCCCGTACTCCTGCTCCTGCTCGAGGCTGAGCAGGGGAATGCGGTTGACGCTCTGGATGTAGCTCTCCAAGCTGCCCGCCAGCATCGGCATGGGCACCGCCATCGGCAGGGATTGCACGGCTTGCATCGATTCGCCTCCTTGCAAAGATGTTAGCACTCGAGCAATTAGAGTGCTAAGGGGCGTTTCGGGTTCCCGAAGGCGAAGGCGAGTATCCTATGTATTGTAGGTGATTTAACGTAAGTATTTGCTCACTGATAGTATCGCGCCGAACCACCCGAGAAGGGCTGCAATCGCCAGGAGGGCGGCCGTTTCGGGCCAGGGCAGGAGCGCGAGCTGGAAGTCAGACCCATAGGTCTGCGCAAGGTCCCGGACCGGGCGATTCAGGGTGGCGACCCCGGCCCACAGCACCGCGAGCCCGATTACCCCGCCCGCGAGGCCCTGCAGCACGCCGAGGTAGAGGAACGGCCGGCGCACGAAGGCGTCGGTCGCGCCGAGCAGCCGCGACACCTCGATTTCCTCGCGCAGCGTGAGGATCTGCAGGCGGATCGTGTTGAAGGTCACCGCGATGAGGCCTACGCCAAGCAGTCCGGCAAGGAAGGCGAGCGCGAGCCTGCCGATGCGCGCGAGCGCCCCGAGGCGCTGCGCCCAGGCGGAATCCACCTGCACGCGCGCGACCCCGGGCAACGCGCGCAGGTCGGTGGCGAGGGACTCCAGCGCGGCGGCGCTCGAGTCGCGGGCGCGCAGCACGAAGGCGTCGGGCAGCGGATTGCGTTCCAGCGCCGCCACCACGTCCGCAAGTCCCTCGGCCTGGCGCAACTCGCGCAGCGCTTCGTCGCGCGACACGAAGCGTGCCTGCGCGATGCGCGCATCGGCCTTCAGCCGCGGCTCGAGGTCGGCGCGCCGCGCATCCTGCCGCAGGAAGAGCGAGAGCTGCGGCTCGACCGTGAAGCGCGGCGCGGCGCCCTGCAGGTTGGCAAGCAGGGTATAGCCGCCCGCCGGAAGTGACAGCGTCACGCCGATCACCAGCGCGTTCAGCACGCTGGCGCCGCGCTGCGCGAGGAGCTTGCCGAGCGCGCGGCCGAACGCCTCGCGATGCTGCCGCAGCCAACTGATCAAGCGCCCTCCAGTCTGCCCGCGGCGAGGCGCAGGACGCGCTTGCCGTAGCGCGAAATCAGCGCCTGGTCGTGCGTGGCCACCAGCAGCGTCACGCCCACCTGGTGGAACGCGACGAAGATGTCCAGGATGCGCGCGGCGGAATCCGCATCGAGGTTGGCCGTAGGCTCGTCGGCCACCAGCACCGCGGGGCGGTTCACCACGGCGCGCGCGATCGCCAGGCGCTGCTGCTCGCCGCCCGAGAGCTGGTTGGGATTGGCGCGCTCGCGTGCGAGCAGCCCCACCTTGTCCAGCGCCGCGCGCACGCGGCGCGCGGCCTCGCGCGGCGGTTGCCCGCTGAAGGAAAGCGGCAGCATGACGTTGTCGTAGACCGTGCGGTCGTAGAGCAGCTTCTGGTCCTGGAAGACCAGCCCGAGGTTGCGCCGCAGGTACGGGATCGCGCCGCGCTTGAGCGCGCCCACGTTCTGGCCGTTGACGATCACGCTGCCGGCGGTGGGCCGCTCGATCGCCGGGATGAGCTTGAGAAGCGTGGATTTCCCCGCGCCCGAGGGGCCGGTGACGAAGGCGAACTCGCCGGCGGCGAGCGCAAACGATACGCCGCGCAGCGCTTCCTCGCCGCCCGGGTAGCGCTTGGCGACCGCGGAAAAGCTAATCAAGCAGCGCCTCGCAGAACTCCGCGGCCGCGAACGGCCGCAGGTCGTCGATGCCCTCGCCGACCCCCACGAAGTACAGCGGCACCGGCCGCTGCTTGGCGATCGCGCAGACCACGCCGCCCTTGGCGGTGCCGTCGAGCTTGGTGAGCACCAGCCCCGTGAGGCCGAGCGCCTCGTCGAAAGCCTTCACCTGCGCGAGACCGTTCTGCCCCGTGTTGGCGTCGAGCACCAGCAGCACCTCGTGCGGCGCGCCCGGCAGCGCCTTGCCGAGCACGCGCTTCACCTTCTTGATCTCCTCCATCAGGTGCAGCTGCGTCGGCAGCCGCCCGGCGGTGTCGGCGATCAGCACGTCGATCGCGCGCGCGCGCGCGGCGGCCACCGCATCGAAAACCACGGCGGCCGCGTCGCCGCCCTGCTGCGCGATGACGCCCACGTTGTTTCGCTCGCCCCAGGCGGCGAGCTGCTCGCGCGCCGCCGCGCGGAAGGTGTCGCCCGCGGCGAGCAGCACGCTCTTGCCCTGCCCCTGCAGCCACTTGGCGAGCTTGCCGATCGAGGTGGTCTTGCCGGAGCCGTTGACCCCCGCGACCATGATGACCAGGGGCTTGGCGCGCTCGAGCAGCAGCGGCTTCTCCAGCGGCGCGAGCAACAGGCGCAGCTCCTCCTGCAAGGCGCGCTTGAGCGCCTGCGGTTCCGCAATGCGCCCGGCGCGCGCGCGCTCGCGCAGGCGCTGGATGAGCGCGCCGCTCGCCTCGAGGCCGCAATCCGCCGTGAGCAGCGCCGCCTCGAGC
>DASWBP010000202.1:0-2242 GCA_036390555.1 Burkholderiales bacterium
TGCCGCCGGCGAGGATCGCCATGGATAGCCCCAGCCAGAACGGCAGGAAGCCCGGCCCCGGCCCCTCCGGGCTCGAGTACGCGTAGAACTTGAGCGCCGCAGCCGAAAAGGCCACGGCGCCCGCGAGAAGCAGGGCCGCGCTGATGCGGTCGGCGTTGCGCACGCGCGCGGCCCCGGCGGCGCGCTTACTTCTTGATCGCGCCCAGCGCGCCCAGCGCCTTCTCGTACTTGCCGTTCAGGCCGTCGAGGTACTTGTTGGCTTCCTCACCCGTCCAGTCGGTGGGCGTGAGGAGGTTGCGCTTGATGTACTGCTCCTGCCACTTCTTCGTGCCGACCACCTTGCGCAGCGTGTCCTGCCACCACTTCACGGCCTCGGCCGGCATGTTGGCCGGGCCGACCACGCCCCGCATCTGCTCCCAGTAGAACTCGTAGCCGCGCTCGGCGAAAGTGGGCACGTCGGCCGCGTCCTTCAAGCGCGCCTTCGCGGCGACGGCAAGGTTCTTTGCCTTGCCCGCCTCGACCTGCGCCTGCACCTCGTTCGGGTTCATCGCCGCGGCGTCGATGTGGCCGCCCATCAACGCGGTAGTCACCTCGCCGCCGGAGTTGAACGGCACGTACTTCACCTTGATGCCGGCCGCCTGCTCGAAGAGGTAGGTGAAGATGTGGTCCTCGCTGAAGGTGGCAGTGCCGCCCACGGTGAGCATCCCCGGCCTGGCGCGCGCCGCCTTGACGAAGTCATCAATCGTCTTGTACGGCGACTCGCTGCGCACCGAGAGCATCAGCTCGTCGATCGCGACGATCATCAGCACCGTGAAGCCGTCGCGGTGGTTGCCCGGCAGGCGGCCCTCGATCTTGCCGGAGACGATCATCGGCGTCGCGCCGCCGATGGTATTGGCGTCGCCCTTCTTGTTGATGATGTAGTTGAAGCCCACCGCGCCGCTGCCGCCCGCGCGGTTGTTGACGTTCAGCGGCACCGGCGACCACTTGTTCTCGTCGATGATGCCGGTAATCATGCGCATCAGGTTGTCGGTGCCGCCGCCGGGGGCGTAGGGCACCACGACTTCGACCTGCCGCGCGGGGTAGTTCTGCGCCTGCGCGGCGGGCGCGAGCAGGCTGGCGGCCGCGAGCGACGCGGCCAGGACGCGAGCGAGTTGCATGGAATTCCCTCCTCTCCTTGTCAGACTTGCCGACGCCCTTCGCGGCGGGCGTTCTTGGTTGCGTTTCACTGTAGCACGGCGGCTGCGTGCCTTGGGGGCCCTGAGCGCCCCGGCGCCGGTGTAACATCGCCGCAGCCGGATCCCGCAAGGAAACTTTCCCGTGGACAAGACCGCTGCCGCCTCCGAGGTGCTCGTCGCTCGCGACGGGCCGATCCTCACGCTCACCTTCAACCGCCCCGAGGCGCGCAACGCGATGACCTGGAACATGTACGAGCGCCTCTACGAGCACTGCGAGGAGGTGGACGGCGACGACTCGATCCGCGTGCTGGTGCTGAAGGGCGCGGGCGGCAAGGCCTTCATCGCGGGCACCGACATCAGCCAGTTCCTGGAATTCAAGGGGGCGGAAGACGGCCTGCGCTACGAGCGCGAGGGCGACAAGCGCACCGGACGCATCGGCCGCGTCACCAAGCCCGTCATCGCGCAGGTCGAGGGCCCGGCGGTGGGCGGCGGCTTCGGCATCTGCGCGGGCGCCGACATCCGCATCGCCACGCCCGAGGCGCGCTTCGGCCTGCCGATGGCGCGCACGCTCGGCAACTGCCTCTCGATGGGCAACTACGCGAAGTTCATGGACGTGCTCGGCGCCTCGCGCCTGAAGGAGATGATGCTGCGCGCGCGCCTGCTTTCGGCGCAGGAGGCGCTCGCCGCGGGCTTCGTGCACGAGATCGTCCCGGCCGCCGAGATCGAGGCGAGGGTGAAGGAGATCGCGCAGCAGGTCGCCTCGCACGCGCCGATCACACTCGCCGTCACCAAGGAAGCGATCCGCCGCCTCCAGGCCGCGCGCACGATCCCCGACGGCGACGACCTGGTCGCGAAGACCTACGCGAGCGCCGACTTCAAGGAAGGCGTGCGCGCCTTCGTCGAGAAGCGCCCGCCGCAGTGGACGGGCAAGTAGCCCTCCGGCCGCACCGCACACCGCACCACTTCTCATCCCCTGGAAAGGCTTCCGCCATCATGCAGCCAAGCTTCATCCTGCCCCGCCTCCTTGCAGTCGTCCTTGCCGGCTCGAGCGCCCTCGCCTGCGCGCA
>DASWBP010000203.1:0-13233 GCA_036390555.1 Burkholderiales bacterium
ATCGCCACCAAGACCCCGGTGCACGGCGAGGGGCGCACGGCCAACGTCCCGGTGGCGATCTCGATCTACCAGCCGGTTGCGGGAGGCAGGAACGAGCTGTTTCTGGAGATCCATCCGGAGACGGCGAAGAAGCGCGGCATCCGCAACGGCGACCGCGTCAAGATCTCGAACGAGCTGGGTGCGATCCATGCGCGGGCGCACATCTTCCCGGCGCAGCGGCCGGACACGGTCGTGCTGCCCTACGGCTTCGGCCACTTCGCTCACGGGCGCTGGGCGTCGAGCCGCAAGAGCGGCAACGTCAACGAGATCCTGCCCAACGTTTCCGAGCCCGTCTCCAATGCCGCGCTGGTTCATGCGGTAACGGTGCGCGTCGAGAAGGCGTGACGGCGATGAAAACACGAACAGTGAATCAAGGAGCCTGACCATGGCACGCTGGGGAATGGTGATCGACCTGGAAAGATGCACCGGCTGCCAGGCCTGCACGACGGCCTGCCAGCTGGAGAACACGCGCCTGCCGGGAGAGCAATGGCAGGACGTGCTGTTCTACAACGAGGGCGAGTACCCGAGCGGCAAGCTTTCGTGGCTGCCGCGCCCGTGCATGCAATGCGAGAACCCCTCGTGCGTGGCGGTGTGCCCGACCAAGGCCACCTACAAGACCGAGGACGGCGTGGTGCTGGTCAACTGGGACCGCTGCATCGGCTGCAAGTACTGCATGATCGCCTGCCCCTACGGCGTGCGCTTCTACGCCGAGGAAAAGCAGAAGACGCAGCCCGACGTGCGCAAGGTCTGGCCCAGCGACGAGGGCAAGATCTGGAATCCGCCCTGGGCTATGCCCAAGCACCAGCAGAACGCAAAGCAGGGCATCGGCGTGCAGCCGAAGAACGTGGTCTCCAAGTGCACGTTCTGCTACCACAAGATCAGCCAGGCGCCGAAAGGGACGCCGGACCTCGATCCGAACGATCCGAAGACGCGCGAGTACACGCCGGCCTGCGTGACGGTCTGCGCGCCCAGCGCGCGCTACTTCGGCGACCTGGACAACCCGCGCAGCCAGGTGCGCAAGCTGATCGCCGAGAAGCGCGGCACGCGCCTGAACGACCACACCGGCAACCGGCCGCAGGTGTACTACCTCGCGGGCGAGGCCTCGGCGATTCCCGAGACCCGGTCGGTCCGCAAGCAGCAAGGCTAGAGGAGATCCGACATGAGCACCGTCATGACATCCGGCGGGCGGCTTCCGCTGCTCGACTTTGACACCAAGGCGAGCCCCCTCGCCGCCACCCTGATGCTGCTCGGCGGCGTGGTCGGGGCGCTCTCGTTCGCGGTCGTGTTCTACATGCTGTTCACGCAAGGGCACGCCGCGTTCAACACCTCGAGCGACGTGGCTTGGGGCGCGCCGATCGCGTATTACCTCTTCTTCCTGCTCGCCTCGTCGGGCCTCTCGATCATCGCGTCGCTCGACACGGTATTCGGCGTGAAAGTGTTCTATCCGATCGCCAAGCGCTGCGTCTGGCTGGCGATCATCACGCTGATCACCGGATTCGGGCTGCTGGCGCTCGAGCTGGGCCATCCGTTCCGCATGCTCTGGGCGATGCCGACCGCGCTGCAGGTGCATTCGCCGATGTGGTGGATGGGCGTGCTCTACACGATCGACCTCGTGCTGCTGCTGGTCAAGTTCTATCTGCTGCATGCCGGGGAGTGGAACTCGAAGCGCACGCACCGCGTGTCGATTGCGTCATTCGTCGTCTGCATCCTGGCGGCTGGCACGCTCGGCCTGGTGTTCGGCATGATGGCCATGCGGCCAGCCTGGTACAGCCCGGTAATGCCGATGTACTTCATCTTGACGGGTTTCGCGACTGCGGCGGCGATCGTGCTGTTCATCGGCAGCCTGGCAGTGCGTGGCCCGGGCATGTCCGAGAACGTGCGCTTCCTCTACGACGCGGTGATGCCGCGCCTGTTCTGGGTGGCGCTGCTCGCAGTGGTGGCGATGCGCTTCGGGCAGATCCTCACTGGCCTGTGGAGCAACTACGAGGGCATGGAGGCGCACTGGCGCGCCATCAGCCACCCGCTGTTCCACGTAGAGATCTGGATCGGCTTCGTGCTGCCGCTGGTGCTGATGGCGAAGGCCGCCTGGCGCGCGGCGCCCGGCATGCAGTTCCTCGCCTCGGTGCTGTTCATGGTCGGCATCTTCTCGGCGCGCCTGGAGCTGCTGATCGTCGGCCAGGAAGTGCCGCTGTTCAAGGGCTACTGGGCGGGCTACACGGACTACTGGCCGTCGCTCACCGAATGGATGCTGGTGCCGTTGGGCGCAGGCGTGTTCCTGTTCCTCTACGGCGCAGGCGACTGGCTGCTGCGGCTGGGCGATGCCCGTGCCCCGGCGCCGCACTGAACGGGGAGGCACCATGAGAATGCAACATCGTGTTATCGGCCTGGCGGCGGCCGCTCTCGTCGGCTTCGCCGGCGCCGCGCACGCCCAGCAGCCTGTGAAACCGCAGCAGCCCGCCAGAACCTCGCCACCCTCGACGGTGCCGGCCAACGGTATTTCCGACATCGGTTCCTTCGAGCAGGTGCCCTACCGGCTCGAGCCGCAGATGAACCTGCGCGCCGAGGACCGCATGACGCTGCGCAAGCTCGAGGACAAGCACATCGGGGAGCTGCGCTCGCTGGAGGACCGCTACGAGAAGGACCTGCGTACCCTGCGCGCGCGGCAGCAGTCCGAGCGCGACACGATGGTGAAGTCCTTCGGCGCGAAGCGCTAGTCCTGCGCTGCGCTAGGGTGTGCGCGGCTCGGAGCCGCTCGCCTGGGCCGGGACGGCTTCTTCGGCGGCTCGCAAGCCGAGCTTGCGCATCTTTTCCCAAAGGTTCTTGCGGCTGATGCCGAGCACTTCGGCGGTGCGCGTCATCTGGCCGTTCTGCCGCTCCAGCTCCGCCGCGATGTAGCGCCGCTCGCATTCCTGCAGGTACTCGCCGAGGTTGCCGCGGATCGCGGACTCGGCGGTCTGCGGGTTCACGCTCGCCTCGAAGCAGGCCTCCGGCAGGATGGAGGCGGCGCGCGAGAGGATGCAGGCGCGCTCGATGCAGTGCTTGAGCTCGCGCACATTGCCGGGCCACGGATAGGCGAGGAGCGCGCGCTCGGTGAGCGGATGCAGGTGGCGCTGCTCGCCGGGGTGCGCCTGCAGCCACTCGCGCAGGAAGCGCTGCGCGAAGCACAGGACATCCTCGCGCCGCTCGCGCAGCGGCGGCACCCTGAGGTGGATGACGTTGACGCGGTAGTACAGGTCCTCGCGGAACTGGCCGGACTCGACCAGCTTCTTCAGGTCGCGATGCGTGGCGAGCACCAGCCGGAACTCGACGGCGACGCTGCGCTCGCCGCCCACGCGCACGATCGCATGCTCCTGGATGGCGCGCAGGAGCTTCGACTGCATGGCGAGCGGCATGTCGCCGATCTCGTCGAGGAACAGCGTGCCGCCGTGCGCCTGCTCGAAGTAGCCGCGCTTGGCGCGGATGGCGCCGGTGAAGGCGCCCTTGTCGTGCCCGAAGAGCTCCGACTCGATCAGCGACTCGGCGATCGCGCCGCAGTTCACGGCGACGAAGGGCCGGCCCGGCTCGCGGTGCGCGAGGTCGTGGAAGGCGCGCGCGATGCGCTCCTTGCCGACTCCCGATTCGCCCGAGATGAGCAACGTTCCGGCCTGCGCGGCGATGCGCGGCAGCTGCTCCTCGAGGCCGCGCATCGCCGCCGAGACGCCGAAATCGTGGCCGTGCGCCTCGCAGGAGGAGGCGCTCAGCGCGCGCACTTTGCCGACCAGCTGCTCGAGGTCGAAGGGCTTGGTGACGTAGTCCGCGGCACCGAGCTTGAGCAGCGCGACGGCGCCGTCGATGGTGCCGTAGCCGGTGATGAACACGAACGGCGGCAGGGGCCGGCCGAGCGCCAGTAGCTCGCGGTAGAGCTGCTCGCCGGTGCGGTCGGGCAGCAGGATGTCGCTGATCACCGCGGCGTAATCGCGTTGCTCCAGCGAACGGCGCGCGGTTTCCGCGTCGCGCAGCCAGTCCACGGCGAAGCCTTCCAGGCGGAAGCGGTCGCAGAGCGACTCGCCCATGATGGCGTCGTCCTCGACGAGGCAGATGCGCGGCGTCTCGCGCGCCTTCATGCGGCGCCTCCAAGCGGCAGGCCGACCTCGAAGCGCGTATCCCCGGGGAAGCTCTGCGCCGCAATGCGGCCGCCGAGTTGCTGCACGATCTGGTAGGTGACCCAGAGGCCCAGGCCGTGACCTTCGCCGTCGGCGTGCGCGAAGGGCTCGAACAGGTGGTCGAGGCGCTCCGCCGGGATATGGGCGCCGTCGTTGCCGACGACGATGCGCAGCGTCCCGTTGGCGCGCTCCACGGCGCAGGAGACGCAGCCCCCGGCATCGACGGCGCGCAGGGCATTGAGCAGCAGGTTGATGAGAATCTGGCGCACAGCGGTGGACGGCAGGGAGATGCTTTCGGCGAGACGGTTGTCCCACTCCAGGCGCGCCTGCTTGCGGTGCGCATCGGCAAGCACCAGCGTCTTCACGTCTTCGACATCCTGCGGCGCGAGCGGGTGCGCCGCGACGCGCGCCTCCACCAGCAGTGCCGCCACCGTCTCCTTGATCTGCAGCAGCCCGCGCTCGAGCAGCGCCATGGTCTTCAGCGTCATCGGGTCGCCGCTGCCGTGGCGCCGGAACGTGTCGATGGCGTTCAGCATGCCGCCCAGGGGATTGTTGATCTCGTGCGCGATGCCGGCGGACAGCCTGCCGAGCGCCGCGAGGCGCTCCGAGCTGATGATGCGCTTCTCGAATTCCTCCTTGTCGCGCAGGCCGGCGAGCATCTCGCGGAAGGCCGTCGCCAGGCGGCCGATCTCGTCCTTGGACTCCTCCAGCTGGAGCTCTTCCTCGCGCGACTCGGTGTGCCCCACGCGGCTCATGCGCTCGGCGAGGTCCACCAGCGGTGCGGCGAAGCGCTGCGCCCAGAACCAGCTGGCCGCGATGACGATCGCCAGCACCACCAGCGTGACGAGCGCTGCCCGTTCGACGATGCTGCGCAGGCGCGGCACGAAGATGTCGCGCGAGTAGGCGGCGACCAGCGTGCCGAGCAGCACGCCGTCGGCGATGATCGGCGTGAGGCTGTAGAGGTGCTTCGCTTCGTCCCGGTCCACCAGGCGAGGCAAGTTGCGCGCCGGGCCGCGCAGCTCCTCCACCAGCGGCTGCGCGTCCGGGATCGCCACGGTCACGTCGGCAAGCACGGGGAACCGGTCGGCGCGGCTCGAGACGTAGATGCGCAATTGCGGATCGACGATGGCGAGCCACTCGGCGGCGAGCGGCGAATCGGCGCGAATCCCCGTGCGCCCCGGCGAGCTGATGATCTCGTAGGCGCGCCAGACGTCGTCGTGCACCAGCGGCGCGACGAGCGTGTGCGCGAGCACGCGCCCCATCGAGTCGGCGGTCTCCACCAGGTCGCGCTTGAAGTCGTCGTACTCGCGCGCCACCAGCGCCGCAGACACGGCCGCGGCGGTGACGATGATCAGCACGCTGCCGCGCAGCGGAATCTTGTACTTGAGGCTCAGGTCGCGCAGTTGCATGGCGCTCAGGCCCGGTCCACCGCCCGCATCATGCTGGCGATGCTGTCGTAAAGCGCCGGCTCGCCGCGCACGAAGCCGTCCAGGTTGAGCTGCCGCAGCAGCGCGTTGCCCTCGTCGCTTGCACCCATGCCGAGCAGCACGGAGCGCATGGCGTCCACCGTTGCCGGCGGCGTAGCTGCCGCGGCGACGAACGGCGGGTGGCCGAACTGGGGTGACTTTTCGGCCACGCGCGTGCGCCCCGTCAGTTGCGGATGCAGGCGCGCGAGCGTTTCCCAGACGTAGCCGTCCACTGCGCCGCCCTGGGCAACCCCCGCGGCCACTGCCTCGACCACCTTGCGGTGCGCGAGCGTGAAGAACGTGCGCGAGAAGAAAGCCGAAGGCGTCGTGTTGCGGCGATGCAGCTCGTAGCGCGTGTACAGGTGGCCAGAGTTCGAGTCGGGGTCGGAGAAGGCGAACACCTTGCCACGCAGATCGTCCAGCGAGCGGGTGGCGGAATCCGAGGCCGACACGATCAGGTAGGAGCGGTACAAGGGCTGCGCTTCCCAAAGCGGCACCGCCACGAGCTTCAGCTGGGCCTGATGCCGCACATAGGGGTACCCGCAGATCCAGGCGAAGTCCAGGCGCCCCTCGCGCAGGGGGTCGACGATCTCGCGATAGGTCTGGCGCTGCACGAAGTCGACGGGGCGCTTCAGGCGAGCCTCGACGTAGCCGCGCCAGGCGCGCACGAACGCCATCTGGTCGTCGAGGAAGACCTTCGTGAGCCCGACCCGCAGCGGCGCGCGCGCAAGCGACTGCGCGTGCGCCGCGAGGGGCGCGAGCGCGAGTGCCGTCAGCAGCCGCCTGCGCTTGTGCATGAGGAGATCTTCGAGAGCGATTCTATGCCTGCGAGCGCGCCGCAAAATGGTGAGCAGAGTGCTGTGCACAGGCAAATGCGAATGCTTTGCATCGCAGGTTACTTCGGCGTAACGATCAGTGCAGAGCACGTTACCGCACGGTAACGATTCGCACGGTCCTGCCTCAGATCTGCCTTGGCACGAATCGTGAATGAAGGAGCACCCAAGGAGGCCGGTTGCTGGATTCGCTACGTCCGTTGCGAGAGAACGCGCCGCTCAGGCTGGAGGAGGGCGCATGTCTGCCATTGCGCAGCAGGTTCGGCCGCTGCACGGCCTGCGCATCGGCGTGTCCGGCCGGCGTCCTCAAGGTGACGCCGGCGGCAGTGGAGCTCGCCGGCGGATGCCTGCGCTGCGGCCGCTGCTCGGCCGCTTGTCCCAACGAGGCGCTCTCGCTCGAAGGCCATGGCATGGCGGTGAGCGCGCAGGCTGGCGAGGGCGCCCTCACAGTGGAGTGCTGGAAGGTGGATCCCTCGCGAGCCACCCGCAATGCCGCCCGGCTTCCCTGCCTGGGCGCCCTGAGTACCGGCCGCGTGCTCGAGCTGTGGCAGGCGGCCGGCGAAGCGGGACTCGAGCTGATGGACCGCGGTTGGTGCGGCGCCTGCAGCGCGGGCGGTGGCGATTGCCATCCGGCGCAGCGCGCGCTCGATGCTGCGAACCTCTGGCTGGAAGCGCTGGGCGTGGAAAAGCGCCGGCAGGCGAGGCTCGTCCAGCGGCCGCTGCCCGCGAAGGAGATGGCCGCGGAGATCCCCGCGCCCGAGAGCGTGCGGCCCATCTCCCGGCGCCAGTTCCTGCGCTCGATCAGCGCGCCCGTGCCGGTGGGCGGAGCGGGCGCGCCGGCGTTTCCGGCCGGCAAGCGGCACGAGTCCGCGGAGCGCCGGCGCACGCTGAATGCCCTCGCAGCGATTGCCGAGGAGCGCGGCGCCGTGCTGCCCGAAGAACTCTTTCCCCGCGTGGCGAACAGCGGCGCGTGTGCCGACCACCGCATCTGCACCGGCGCCTGCCCCACGGGTGCGCTGACAGTGAACGCGGTGGACGGCCGCGCCGCGCTCGAGTTCGATGCCGAGACCTGCATCGCCTGCGGCGCCTGCGAGCGCGCATGCCCCGAGCACGCGCTGTCGCTCGATGCGCATGGCGGCCGGCGCGGCCGGCGCATCGTTGCGCTGCATCGCCAGCAGCGCTGCGCGAGCTGCGCAGAGACGTATTCGGCGAAGGAGGCGGACGACGGGCTGTGCCTGTCGTGCCGCAAGACACGGAAATTCCTGCGCAGCGGCGCCGCCCTGTGGCGCGCGGCGCGGCAATGAGGCGGAGCGAAACTCAATAGGAGGTCGGCATGGGAATCCTGGACAGCATCTTCAAGGCCCCGGTCAGCCGCAGGCGATTCCTGCAGGCGACCGCAGCGGCGGGTGCCGCCGGCGCGGCCGCGGGCGGCGTCTCGACGCTGCGCGAAGTGCAGGCGCAGGCGAAACCGGCGGGCGCGACCACGATCACCAAGAGCATTTGCCACCAGTGCCCCGCGCGCTGCGGCATCGACGTCTACACGACGGACGGCCGCGTGCACGCCATCTACGGCAGCGCCGAGCACCCGATCTCGAACGGCAAGCTCTGCCCGAAGGGGCCGCTCGGCACTTACATCCTCTACGACCCCGACCGCTTCAAGGGGCCGATGAAGCGCACCAACCCGAAGAAGGGCAGGAATGAGGACCCGAAATTCGTGCCGATCTCCTGGGACGAGGCCCTCAAGACCGTGGCCGACCGCCTCGGCGGGCTGCGCGACAAGGGCGAATCGCACCGCTTTGCGCTGTGCTTCGGGCGCGGCTGGGGCGCATCCTGCGCGGGGCTGCTGGGCACCTTCGGCGAGCTGTACGGCTCCCCCAACGTGCCGATAGGGCACTCATCGATGTGCTCCGATGGCAGCGTGCTGACCAAGCAGTGCACCGACGGCAATGCCTCCTACAGCTCCTACGACTACCGCAACGCCAACTACCTGCTGATGTTCGGCGTGGGCTTCCTCGAGGCGTTCCGCCCCTACAACAACAACATGCAGGTGTGGGGCTACATCCGCGGCGACAAGTCGCCCAAGACGCGCATCACCGCGGTGGACGTGCACATCAACACCACGCTCGCGGGCTCGGACCGCGCGCTGCTCATCAAGCCGGGCACCGACGGCGCGCTCGCGCTGGCGATCGCGCACGTGATCCTCACGGAAGGTCTCTGGGACCGCGGCTTCGTCGGCGACTTCAAGGACGGCGCCAACCGCTTCAAGTCCGGGCAGGCGGTGGATCCGGCGAGCTTCAGCGAGAAGTGGGTGAAAGGCCTCGTCGAGTGGTGGAACCTCGAGCTGAAGGACCGCACGCCGGCCTGGGCGGCAGAGGTGACCACCATCCTGCAGCGCGAGATCGTGGACACCGCGCGCGAGTTCGGCACCACGCGGCCCGCCATCGCGCTTTTCGAGCGCGGCGCGCATGCGCATTCCAACGGCATCTACAACGGCATGGCGATCCACTCGCTGAACGCGCTGGTCGGCTCGCTCTTTGCCAAGGGCGGCATGGCGTACCAGATGGGGCCGTCCTACGGGCCGATGCCGGTCAAGGCCGACGACTTCAAGGACGAGTATGCGAAGAGCGGGCCCTGGAAGAAGCAGCCGCGCATCGACCTCAAGGGGCATGAGGACGGCTACCTGCTGGCGAAGAACATGCTGCAGGAAGTCGGCCCCAACCACGTGAAGGGCAAGCCCTACAAGCTCGACACAGTGATGTTCTACCTCACCAACCCGATCTGGACTGCGCCCAACGGGCAGGAATGGGAGAAGGCGCTCGCCGAGGTGTTCGTGATCGAGACCTCGCCCTTCCCGAGCGAGACGGCGATGTTCGCCGACCTGGTGCTGCCCGACCACACCTTCCTAGAGCGGCTGCAGGACGCGCCGACCTATCCGTTCCAGGGCTTCCCGATGGCGCAGCTGCGCACGCCGGCAGTGAAGCCGCTGTACGACACCAGGTATTTCGGCGACACGCTCATCGAGATCGGCAAGCGCATGAAGGGCCCGATGGCCGACTACTACAAGGCGCTCGGCAGCTCGGAGAACGTCATCCGCCACCTTGCCAAGGGCTTCGAGGCCAATCCAGGCGACAACGGCGTGAAGGACTTCGAGAGCTGGAAGGCGAAGGGCGTCTGGTACAGGAAGCCCTACCTCTGGCAGCAGCGCAACGGCGAGTTCTTCGAGTGGGACGGCAAGGCCTACGCCAGACCGATGAAGGCGGAGGACGTCAAGGCGAAGCTGATGCCGACGCCCTCGGGCAAGTTCGAGTTCCGCTCGGGCTACCTGGAGAAGAACGCGGACTGGATCGCGGCCAGGACCGGGCGCGACAAGGCGAAGCTCATGTTCCCGCACTGGGAAGAGCCCAAGCACCCCGGCGGCGGCGACCTCTACGTGGTGACGCCCAAGGTCGCGCTGCACGCCGAAGGCCGCGGCGGCAACCTGCCGATCGCGATCGCCCAGCTGCAGCCGACGCTCGGCGGCCGCGACCAGGTCTACATCGAGATCAACCCGAAGACCGCGAGGGCGAGAGGCATCGCCGATGGCGACCGCGTGCGCCTCAAGTCCTCGGTGGGCACGATCGAGGGGCGCTGCAAGTACTACGAGGGCGTGCGGCCCGACACGCTGGTCTTCCCGATGGAGCACGGCCACTGGGCGCACGGCCGCTGGGCGAAGGGCAGGGCGCCGGGCCATTGCGGCGAGGTCACCGTGAACCAGTCCGACCGGATCACGGGCCAGTGCAACTACTACACCACCAAGGTGACGGTCGAGAAAGCCTGAACCGCGCGATCAAGGAGGCAAAGCCATGGCTAAGTGGGGAATGGTCATCGATCTCGACAAGTGCACCGGCTGCCAGGCCTGCACCACGGCCTGCGCGATGGAAAACACGCGCCTGCCGGGCGAGAACTGGCAGGACGTGCTCTTCTACCACGAGGGCACCTACCCGAACGTGAAGTTGATGTGGTTCCCGCGCCCGTGCATGCAATGCGAGAACCCGTCCTGCGTGGAGGTCTGCCCGACGGGCGCGACCTACAAGGAGAAGGAAGGCGGCTTCGTGCTGGTGAACTGGGACAAGTGCATCGGCTGCAAGTACTGCATGGTCGCGTGCCCGTACGGCGTGCGCTTCTACACCGACGAGAGAGCGGTGGTCGAGCCCGACATCCGCTCCGTGTTCGCCGGCAAGAACGGCCGGCAGTGGAGCCCGCCGTACCAGGCGCCGCAGGATGATCCGGCGCACGGCGTCGGCGTGCAGCCGCACGGCGTCGTCTCCAAGTGCACGTTCTGCTACCACAAGGTCAGCAAGGCGCCCAAGGGCGCGGCGGACCTCGACGAGGACGTGCCCGAGATGAAGGAGTTCGTGCCCGCGTGCGTGCGCACTTGCGCGCCCAAGGCGCGCTACTTCGGCGACCTCGACAACCCGGCGAGCAAGGTGAACCGGCTGATCGCCGACAAGAACGGCGTGCGGCTGATGGACGAGACCGGCAACAAGCCGCAGGTCTACTACCTGTCGGGCGGCGCCGCCGCCTCGGTCCCCGGCAAGCGCGCCAGCAAGGCGAAGGCCTGAAGGAGGAACTCAAATGACTACCGCAACCGCGACCAGACCCAACACCGTGCTCATCGTCGCCGTCGTCGGCCTGCTGGTCGCCGGCGGGCTCGCCTTGAGCGGGCTGATGGGCAAGGGACACGCCGCGCTCAACACCAACAGCCTGGGCCTGTACTGGGGCCTGCCGATCGTCGTCTACGACCTGTTCCTGCTCACCTCCACGGGGCTCGCCATGGTGGCCTCGCTCGCGCTGGTATTCGGCGCTCGCGATTTCGCCGTGGTGGCCAAGCGCTGCGTCTGGCTCGCGCTCGCCGGCCTGGCGGGCGGCGTAGCGGTGCTCGCGCTGGAGCTGGGGCACCCGCTGCGCGCGATCTACGCCATCCCGCTCAACCTCCAGACAGCCTCGCCGCTGTTCTGGAAGGTGATCTTCGTGGCGGCGCACGTGATCCTGCTGCTTGCGCTGTTCGCGAAGCTCTCCCGTCCCGGCTGGACGACGGAGTCGGTGCGCGGCACGGCGCTGCTGGCGCTGATCGCCGCGCTCGGCGTCACCGTGCTCGCCGGCGGCGTGTACGGCACGATGACCATGCGGCCGTTCTGGTCGAGCGGCGACGTGCCGGTCGCGTTCCTCGCCGAATCCATGCTCGGTGGCATCGCGTTCATCATGTTCTTCACCTACCTCGCCAACGGCTTCAGCCTCGACAAGATGACCCCCCGGCTGAAGTCGCTGTTCACGACCGACCTTCCGCCGATCTTCGCGATGGCGATCGTCGGGCACGCGCTGTTCGTCGGCGCGCGTACGGTGACGGGCCTTTACGGCAACGCCGAAGGGCTGCAGGTCTGGGAGCACATCGTGCGCAGCCCCCTGTTCCACCTCGAGGTCTGGCTGGGGCTGTTGCTGCCGCTGGTGCTGATGATGATGGAGGGCACGCGTCGCTCGGGCGGCGCGCAGGTGATCGCCTCCGCGCTCGTGATGGTGTCGCTGCTCATCTCGCGCTACGACTACATCATCGGCGGGCAAATGGTGCCGCTTTTCAAGGGCAGCTGGGCGCCGGACCTGCTGGCCTACCGCCCTTCGATGACGGAGTGGATGCTGTTCCTTACGGCGATCTTCCTCGCCAATGCGATCCATGCTTACGGCGAGCGCAATCTCGGCCTGTCCGACGAGCCCGCCAGGTAGCGCGGCGAGCGCGAAGGCGGAGTTCTACATCTGCCTGTCGCGCGCCTTCAGGCCGCTGGCGACGGCGCGGGCGCGCGCGTCCTTTGCGCGCGAGCTGCCCGAGGACCTCGCGGCGCTGGCGGACGAGGCGGGCTATGCGCTTGGGCCGCTTGTGGAGCGCTTCGCCGCAGCCGCGCGGGAAGCGGAGGGCAGCCTGCTTCAGGGCTACAGCGGGCTGTTCCTCGTGCCGCCCGTGAAGGTGCCGCTCAACGCCGGCCTGTATCTCGACGGGGGACTTCTCGGCAGGGCCACGCAAGCGATGCTGGAACGCTACGCGCAAGCGGGGCTCGCGCCGGACGAGAGCTTCCGCGATCTTCCCGACCACGTCGCCATGCAGCTGGAATACGTCGCGACCATGTTCGCGCGCGCCGCCGAAGGCGACGCAGCCAGCGAAGCGCGTGCGGGGGAGTTTCTCGAGACGCTCGTCCTTCCATGGATCCCGGCATTCGCCGGCGCGCTGCAGGCGGCGTCGGCGCAAGTACACGCGGCGCGCGCGTACGGCGCGCTGGCCGCGATTCTCGAGGCCGCCGCGCGGCTCGAGGCCTCTCGGCGCTCACCGCCCGACTAGGGCCTCGCTTCCGTCTCCCTCCTGGGCTGCGCGGCGGCCCGCCTTCCGGGCGTCGCGACGGGCAATTGCGCGCGCGTTGACGCAGGTCAAGGCGCGGCGCAGTGTGCCACGCTGGCCCGAGAGAACGCCCCGTTTCCCTTTGCAGCGAGCCGTGTGCCGCGTCGCACAAAGAGTGCAAATGCGGTAACATTCAGCGGCTTACCCCCGTCCCCGGATGATGCGCCCGCGCTTGGTTGCCGGTAACTGGAAGATGCACGGCAGCCTTGCGGCGAACCGCGCGCTGCTCGAAGCGGTCGTGGCCGGCGTACAAGGGGTGGAGTGCGCAGTCTGCGTGCCGTTTCCTTATCTGGCGCAGGCTGCGGAACGTCTGAAGGGCACTTCGATCGCCT
>DASWBP010000204.1:0-7772 GCA_036390555.1 Burkholderiales bacterium
CGCGGCGTAGTCCTGATGCACGCCTTCCTCGGCATCGCCGCGGCGCTTGCCTGGCTGGCCGCGGACGCCGTGCGCCTCTGGTCGCGCAAGCGCAGGCCTGACGCGCAAGCCGGGCCGGAAGTCCTCGCGAAAGCGGAACCGGGCAGCGGCTAAGGCGCGCGGCCGTACCGCACGCGTAAGCCGGTCCCCGCGCTGCCCGAATCCGGCAGCGCTTTGCCACGTTCGATCCATGCCGCCTGCAGCTTCGGGCCGCAGGCTGTCCGCATCAGCCATCTCGCGGAGGAGCCATGGATCGCGCCCAGTTCCTGAAAACCCTCGTCATCGCGGGCCTCGCGCTGGTCCTGCTCGTGCCGGTGGCGATGATCCGCGACCTGATCGGCGAGCGCCAGGCGCGCCGCCACGAGGCAGTGCAGGGCATCGCCGAGGGCTGGGGCCGGCGCCAGGTGCTCGCTGGCCCGTATCTCGCCGTGCCCTACGAGCGCAGCTGGACGGAGATCCAGCGCGACACGGTGGACGGCAAGGAGCGCGTGCGGCGCATCGAGAGGAGCGAATCGCTGGTCGCGCGCATCCCGGCCGAGGCGCTCGACTGGCAGGTGGAGGCCGCCACCAGCGAGAAGTCGCGCGGCATCCACAAGGCGCGCCTTTACGTGGCGCGCATCCGCGCGCAGGGCACGCTCGCGATTCCCGCCAACCTGGGCGTGGCCGAGCTGGACGCGCGCGTCCGCTGGGGCAAGCCGCGCTTCGCGCTCGGCGTGGCGGACCCACGCGGCCTGCGCAGCGTCTCGGCGCTGACGCTGGAGGGCGCGACGCACGAGTTCCTGCCAGGCGCGGGCGACCGCATGATCGCCGCGGGCGTGCACGCGCCGCTCGACCTCGCGCTGCCCGCCGCGGCGCGGCGCCTTGCGTTCCGCTTCACGCTCGAGCTCGCCGGCTCCGAGGAATTCGCCGTCGTGCCGCTCGCGCGCCAGACCACCGTGGCGATGCGCTCGGATTGGGCGCACCCCTCGTTCCAGGGCGTGTTCCTGCCGGCGAAGAGCGAGCTGCGCGCCGACGGCTTCAGCGCGCACTGGCAGGTCTCGTGGTACGCGGCGCAGGGCGCCGAGCGCCTCGCCGCGTGCAGGCGCGAGCCCTGCCCCGTGCTCGCAGCGCCCGAGCTCGCGGTCTCCTTCATCGAGCCGGTGAGCCTCTACCAGCAGCTCGAGCGCGCCTCGAAATACGGCTTCCTCTTCGTCGGCCTCACCTTCATCGCGTTCTTCCTCTTCGAGCTGCTGCGGCGCGTGGCCATCCACCCGATCCAGTACGCCCTCGTCGGCTTCGCGCTCGCGATCTTCTTCCTGCTGCTCACGGCGCTCGCCGAGCACCTCGCCTTCGGGCTTGCCTACGCCATCGCCACGTTCGCCTGCACGGGACTGCTCGCCTATTACCTTGCACGCGTGCTGCAGGACCGCGCGCTCGGCGCCGGATTCGGCGCGGCGCTCGCCGGCCTGTTCGGCGCCCTGTATCTGCTTGTCCGGTCGGAGGACTACGCCCTGCTCGGCGGCGCGCTGCTGCTCTTTGCGCTGCTCGCCTCGGCCATGCTCGCGACGCGGCGCCTGGACTGGTACCGCCTCACGCAGCGCAATGGCGCGGCCGAAGCGTCCGCGCAGCCCGTGGCGTGACGAATTTCGCGGACGTGGCCGTGGAGCGGCACTGCTCGCTTGCCAAGCCCCGAGGGCGCGGACTAATCTGTGCGCCCCTCCCGGCGGCTTGGCTCGCATGGCACGCATCGCGGTGTTCAACCAGAAAGGCGGCGTCGGCAAGACAACGACGACGCTGAACCTTGCGGCGCTCCTCGCGCAAAAGGGCGCCGACCCGTTGGTCATCGACCTCGACCCGCAGGCGCACCTTACCGGCATCTGCAAGGCGACGGTCGACGCGTCCGAACGCAGCCTCTACGGCTTCTACAGCCGCGGCGCCACCCTCGCCGGGCTGATCAAGTTCACGCCGGGCAATCTGAAGATCATCCCGTCGCACCTGGATCTCTCCAAGGTGGACGCGCAGCTCGGCAAGGGGCCGCAGGCGCTCAACCGCCTCGCCGCCGGCATCGCCAAGGAGAACCTCAATACCGACCGCCCGATCCTGTTCGACGCCTGCCCGATGCTGGGCGTGCTGTCGCTGAACGGCGTGTTCGCCGCCGACCGCGTGCTGGTGCCGATCTCCACCGACTACCTCGCGGTGAACGGCGCGATGCAGATGGACCGCACCTTGCGCGCGCTCGAGCACGTGCTGAAGAAGCGCGTCGAGCGCCGCTACGTGCTTACCCGGTTCGACGCGCGCCGCAAGATGTCGTTCGACGTCGAGGCGAAGCTGCGCGAGCGCCTCGGCGACGACGTCTGCCGCACGCGCATCGCCGAGAACGTCGCCATCGCCGAGAGCCCCGCGCACCAGAAGGACGTGTTCGCGCACGCCCCCGAGAGCCGCGGCGCGGCCGACTACGCGGCGCTGCTCGAGGAGCTGACCGCCAGCGGCTTCATACGCTAGGGCGGCGCGCCCTGCGCGCGCGGCAACGCGCCTACTGCTGCTGCTTGTTGATCGCCGAGAGCACGCTCTCGAAGTCCACCCCTTCGCTCACCGCCGGCGCCGCCACCTCGCGGCACTCGAGGAACTCGCAATCGCGGTAGATCTGCGCGAGCTTCTTCTCGGCCTCCAGCCGGTCGCGCGCGTGCACCGTCAGGTTCTCGACGATGATGCCGGTGCGCGCGCGGATCTTGAAGGTGTACTTGTACATGTGTCGGGCGCAGGGCGCGCGGCGGCCTGTCGCCGCGAGGCGAGCGGGGAACCTCGCTAGGTCAACTGCCAGACCACCATCACCACGCCGGCGATCGACACCAGCCAGCTCAAGGTGCGCAGCCAGGTAATGCCGCCGATGTAGCACACGGCGTACGCCACGCGCCCCCAGAAGAAGAGCTGCGCGCCGAGCAGCGTCGTCGCGTTCGTCGTGCCGGTGACCACCACCGCGAGCACCACGGCGGCGAACAGCACCAGATTCTGCGCCATGTTGTCGTTGGCGCGCCCCGCACGCCCGCCCCAGCCGGGAAGCTCCGGCAGGTTGGCGCGGTTGCCGAGCGCCACCGCCATCCCGGAGTGCTGCACCAGGGCGACGACGGTAATGAGCATGTGCACGATCGCGAGCAGGACGGACCAGGCGAGATACATGATTTCGGGCTTCATGAAGGCCTCCCTTCCTCAAGGTGATTGGGCTGGGGCTGCTGCGGCGGCTACAGTACCACTCCCCCCGCGCCCGCGCAGGCGGCTAGCGCTCGAGCGCCTTCGGCCAGTTCGCGCTGCCCTTGCGGATGTAGCCGGGAACGTCCTTCAGCCAGTCGGCGCGCACGTCGAGGCTGTAGTTGAGGTAGAGCTTGCCCTCCACGATGCTCCAGGCCTCGGGCACCGTGGAGACCGTGTAGCCGTTGGCCACGCCATAGGCGCAGTAGCCGCCGTATTGCGGGGCGTACTTCTCCGGCGCGGCGGCGAACGCGTCGCGGTTGGCCGCGCTGGCGAAGCGCCAGGTCGCGCCTTTCCACTGATGCGTGAACTTGCGCGAGCCCTCCACCGGCTTGCCCTCGGTGAAGTAAGCGACCGGGTCGGTGCCGCGGATCGCCGCGCCGAGCCACGGCGAATAGACCTCCGCCTTCTGCGCGAGCGCGGGCGGGGCAACGGCGAGCGCCGCAGCAAGGAGCAGCAGTCTGCAGGTCATGTGGCAGCCTCCCGGGACATTGACCGTTGGTCGCCGGCGGCCGCGCGAAATTACGCAGGGGTCAGGCCAGGAAACCCAGGTAGCGCGAGGCGCCGAAGTTGACAACGTTCGGCAGCACGTCCGGCATCACCGTGTCCGCGACGCCCAGCCAGCGCCCGAGCGTCGCCGCGTACTGGTCGACTGACGTCGTCGGCAGGAGGTTGCCCTGCCCGACGTCCTCGGGCGTGCCAAACCGCACCTGCGGGAAGGTGCCGTAGATGGTGCCGCCCTGCACCGCCCCGCCGATGACGAAATGGTGCGCGCCCCAGCCGTGGTCCGAACCGTCGCCGTTGCTGGTGAGCGTGCGGCCGAAGTCGGAAGCGGTGAACAGCGTGACGCTCGACTCCATCTGCAATTGCTGCAGCCACTGCCAGAAGGCGTCCACCGCGGCGTTCACCCCGGCGAGGCGCCGGTTGTGCTCGTCCAGCAGGAAGTCGTGGTTGTCGTAGCCGCCCGCGCTCACGAAGAACACCTGCCGGGTGGTGCCCAGGCCTCCCCGCGCGGCGATGATGCGCGCCACCACGTTGAGCTGACTGGCGAGGCCGTTGTTGGCGGGGATCGGCAGCGTGAAGGAGCTTGCCGGCGGCAGGCTCGCGGCGAGCGTGGCGTTGGCGCTGATCGAGCGCGACACCACCTGCCCAAGCTGGTTCTCGAAGAGGTGCCCGCTCGCGCGCGTGATCACGCGCCGGTAGGCGTTGCCCGCGCTCGATGAGCCGTAGAGGCTGCCGGTGAGCGCGTTGAAGGCGATCGAGCCGTTCGAGCCGACCTGGTACTGGAGCACTTCCTGGCCGGACATGAATACCGCATTGCCGGCCGCGGAGATGCAGGTGAAGATGGTCTGGCCGTTCTGCGCCGCGAGCAGGTCCCCGAGGCGGCCGCCCCAGCCCAGGCGCGCGCCTTCGCCCACGGGCTGGTTCGCCTGCCACACCGACTGCTGGTCGTTGTGCGAGAACAGCTTCGGCGGCAGCGGCACCGAGCGGGCGCGGTACTGCGCGAGCGTCGTCGGCACCACCAGCGGCCCCACGTTGGCCACCACGGCAAGCCGGCCCTGGTCGTAGAGCGACTTGAACGCCGTGAGCGCCGGGTGGAAGGCGAAGGGCCGGTTGCCCTGCGAGGCGACCGGCGCCGTCGCGGTGGGCGTCAGCGCATCGCGCGCGAAAGCGATGGACTGCCGCGCGTTCGCATACTCGGTGTGCTCCGCGGGGTCGTAGGGAATGATCGTGTTGGTGTGGTCGTTGCCGCCGAAGAGGAAGAGGCACACGATCGCGCGGTAGCCGGGGGCCGCCTGCGCGCTGGCGGCGCCGATCGACGCGAGGTTGAGCGCGAAGGGCGCGCCCGCGCCCATGAAGGACAGGGCCGAGGCGCGCTTGACGAATTCGCGGCGGGACAGTCTGCTCGTCATGGCGACGCTCCTATTTCTGCACCAGGAATTCGGGCGCCGACAGCGCGAACAGCGCTGCGAGGTAGACGCGGTTCTGCCGGCCGGGGTTGGGATTCGAGGCATTGATGGGCACCGAATTGACCGCCTCGAGCATCGCGCTGCGCGTCTCGGCGGAGAGCGTGCCGTAGGTGAGCAGCAGGTCGATGCGGTCGATCAGGCGCGCGGGGTCGCTCGCCAGCGCGAGCTCCGCGGCGTAGTCCGCCTGGATGTCGCGCGGGCTGTTCGAGCCGGCTCCCGATTGCACGATGGAGCGCATGAAGTTCGCGTAGCCCGCCACGGACACCTCGTGGATGATCTGGAATTCCGGGGCCACCAGGTTGGCCGCGGCGATCGCGGTGTTGGGCGGCACGTAGCCCGGCCGGTAGAAGTTGAACACCGAGGCCGCGCGCATCGCCGACTGGCCGAGCGAGGTCGCCGCATCGTCGGTGACGCCGAGCAGGTAGTTGCCGCTCGCCGAGCGCGAGTTGAAGGCGCGCATCCAGGCGGCAAGGCGCAGCACCGGCTCGCGCACCTTGCCGAAGGCGGGATCGGCGGTCTTGGCGCGGTCGCGCGCCTCCTCGTCGAGGAGCACTGCGGCGATCGTCGCGCGCAGGTCGCCGCGCCGTCCCGTGCCGGCAGTGAAGTCCCTGCGGGTGTAGCGGCCGGCATTGAACGCCTGCGACACGCGCGCCACGTAGGCCGGGCTCGGGTTGCTGGTCACCAACCGCTGGATAAGCTGGCGGCCGAAGAACGGCGCCACGTTCGGGTGGGCGGCGAGGGTGTCGAGCGCGATGCGCAGGCTCGCGCGCGGGTCGGCCGAGCCCTGGCTCGGAATGGTGGTGCCGAGGAAGGTCTTCGGCAGGGTCGAATGGAACTGCGGGTACGCCTGCATCGGCAGCACGTCGCGGTTCGGGTCGGGGGCGGGATTGGACGAGCCGAAGAAGCGCCCGTTCTGCGTGTCCGGGCCGGCCCAGCTGAAGCCCGTGAACACGCGCGACAGGCCGACGATGTCCTCCTGGCCGTAGGTCTCGACCGGCTGGCCGCCCGCGAGCACCGGCGTGCCGTCCGGGTTGAGCTCGTGCAGCCCGATGGAGAAGAGCTGCATCACCTCGCGCGCGTAGTTCTGGTCCGGGATGCGGTTGCCGGATTCCTTCTGGTTGCGCAGGTGCGACAGGAAGAGGCCCATCATCGGGTGCAGGGTCACCGCCTCGAGCAGGTCGCGGTAGTTGCCGAACGCCTCGCGGCCGAGCATGTCGAGGTAGGACGCGACGCCGCGCTTGTGCTCCGCGACCGCGTCGTTGGTGAGCGAGACGACGAAGATCTGCGACAGCGCGAAGCCCACGCGCCGGCGCAGCTGGTCGGGCGCCGTGGCCGCCTGCTTCCAGAACGCGTGCATCACGTGCGCGTCCTGGGGCGACTCGCCGGCGGGCAGGCTCGCCGCCACGGCAACGAGGTAGTTCTGGTGCGGCGAGCCGGCGGGCATCGCGAACTGCTCGTCCATCCAGCGCGCGTAGCCGTCCGCGCTGACTTCGTCGATCGCGCTCATGCTCGCGCCGAAGCTCGCCTGCGCGAGGAAGCGCGACGCGTCCGCCTGCGCCACGGGCTCTGGCGTGACGGCGCTCACGTAGACGCTCGCCGACGACTGGGGCGGCGCGTCGTCGCCGCCACCGCTGCAGGCGCCCAGCAGCAGCGCCGTCGAGCCGAGAACCGCCGCGAGCAAGGCGCGGCGGGAATACGTCACGAAGTTCATCCGGCGTCCTCCCCCTGCGCCGGATGTCGGGTCTCGGGCCGGCGCAGCCTGATGACCTTCTATTGCAATCCCCGCGCCCAAGGGCACAGGCCAAGCCAAACAACGCGTTAGCAATGGGGCCGCGCTGCGCACCGTCGGGCGCGCACAACGAAACTTCTCACGCAACACTCAACGAGCCGGTGAGTGCAGGCTTTTACGCGTCGCGCGCCGGCGACACCGGTGACCAAATTTGCGCGCATTCCGTCACGCTCAGCGGCCGGCCGTCGCTGCGAGCTGCTCGCGCAGCATCTCCCCCATGCGGTCCGCCTCGGTGCCGGGCGGAAACAGGATCACGAACTTTCCTTCGCGGTCGAGCAGGAAGGTGTAGGCCGTGTGGTCGATCGCGTAGCCGCCGCCCGGCAGCGGCACCTTCTCGAAGAACACCTTGTAGTCCGTGGCGACGCGCCGCACCTCGTCTTCCGTGCCGGTGAGCGACACGAAGCGCGGATGGAACACCGTGGCGTACTCGCGCAGCACGGCCGGGGTGTCGCGCAGCGGATCGAGCGTCACGAAGACCGGCTGCACCTGCGCGTCCGCGGCGCCCAGGCCGCGCACCGCGAGCCCGACCTGCGCGAGGTCGGTGGGGCACACGTCCGGGCAGGTGGCGTAGCCGAAATAAAGCAGCACGAGCTTGCCGCGGAAGTCGGCGAGCGTGACGCGACGGCCGTCGGGATCGCGCAGCGCGAACGGCGCGCCGATCGGATGCCTGCCCGACATCAGCTCGGCCATCAGGCGCGCCGCATCCGCGCGGCGCTCGCGCGGCTCCGGCGTCCCGGCCGGCGCGGAAG
>DASWBP010000205.1:0-9084 GCA_036390555.1 Burkholderiales bacterium
GCATCGCCCTGCGCGTAGGCCATGCCGCTCACCGTCTGCACGATGCTGTCGAAGCCGCGGCGCTCCTTCCACGGCCCGGCCTGGCCCCAGGCGTTGAGCGACACGTAGACGATCCCCGGGCGAAGTCGCGCGACCTCTTCCGGCGAAAAGCCGCGGCCGGCGAGTGCGCCAGGGCGATAGGACTGCGAGAAGACATCCGCGCCGCCGATGAGCGCGCGCAGCGTCGCTGCGCCCTCGGTGGTCCGCAGGTCGAGGTGCGCCGCGAGCTTGCCGATGCCGGTGTCGAGCTCGATGGCGCCGGAATCCGGCAGGTGCGCCGCCGTGATCTTCAGGACATCGGCGCCGTGCTCGGCGAGCGTCTTCGCGCAGGTCGGCCCGGCAAGAACGCGCGTCAGATCGAGCACGCGCATGCCCGCAAGCGGCTGGTCGCCGAGCGGCAGCAGCGGCTGCGGCGGCGCATCGCCTATGCGCAGGATCTCCAGCAGCGGCTGCTCCGCCACCGCCGCCGCGTGCGGGTGCGAGGCCCATTCCTGCGCGGTGCGCGCGAGGCCCGCGCAGCCGCCCGCGGCGTGGATGGCGTCCTCCAACGCCTGGCCATCCCAGGACTTGCTCGCTTCGTTGGCCTTCTCGCGGTCCTCGGCCGTGCCGAGCACCCTGAGCGCAGCCGCGCGGTGGTTGGCGAAATTGCAGTGGATGCTGACCCAGCGGCCGTCTTTCACCCGGTAGAAGCCGCTCATCGGGTCCCACGGGGCGGGCGGCGGCTTGCCGTCGATGCGCAGGTAATAGCCGCTCCGCAGCGACGCCGCAGCAGCGCGCAGGTCCACTGCCACCTGCTGATGGCGCCCGGTGCGCAGCCGCCAGAGCTCGGCCGCCGCAAGGCCCACCGCGCCAAGCGCCGCGGCGCCGGCGGCGCCCACGCGGAATGGCGTGCGCAGCACCGGGTCGGCGCCGGAAATCTGCACTTCGCCCTGCAATCCTCCGAGCGCGAGGAGTTCGCGCAGCGCGGCCTGCGGCATGGCTCAAGCTTACACACGCTCGGTTAAACTTGCGCGCCATGCGCGAACCCACCCCGAAGACGATCCACCTCAAGGACTACACCCCGCCCGCCTTCCTCATCGGCCACGTCGAGCTCGACGTGGACATCCGCGAGGACCACGCGCTGGTGCGCGCCCGGCTGCAGGTGAAGCGCAACCAGGGCAGCGGCCCGCTGGTGCTGGACGGCGACGAGCTGCAGCTCGTCTCGGTGACGCTCGACGGCAAGCCCGCGGCGCACAGCGTGACGCCGGAGAAGCTGACGGTGGATGGCGTGCCCGATGCGTTCCAGCTCGAGACCGTGGCGCGCATCGTGCCGCAAAGGAACACCAAGCTCGAAGGCCTCTACGCGACGAAGCACGGCTTCGTCACCCAGTGCGAGGCGGAGGGGTTCCGGCGCATCACCTGGTTCGTGGACCGCCCCGACAACATGGCGCGCTACGTCGTTACCGTGCACGCCGACAAGGCGAAGTACCCGGTGCTGCTCTCCAACGGCAACCTCGTCGGCTCGGGCGAGGAGCCGGGCGGCCGGCACTGGGCGCGCTTCGACGACCCGTTCCCGAAGCCTTCCTATCTCTTTGCGCTCGTCGCCGCGAACCTCGAGCTGCTCGAGGATTGGTTCACCACCCGCTCCGGCAGGAAGGCGAAGCTCGGCGTGTACGTCGAGCCGGGCAAGCTCGACCAGGCCGGCTGGGCGATGGATTGCCTCAAGCGCGCCATGAAGTGGGACGAGGAGCGCTTTGGGCTGGAGCTCGATCTCGACCAGTACAAGATCGTGGCGGTCGGCGACTTCAACTCCGGCGCGATGGAGAACAAGGGCCTCAACATCTTCAACACCAAGTACGTGCTCGCGCGCCCCGATACCGCCACCGACGCCGACTACCAGGCGATCGACTCGGTGGTGGCGCACGAATACTTCCACAACTGGACCGGCGACCGCGTCACCTGCCGCGACTGGTTCCAGCTTTCGCTGAAGGAGGGCCTGACTGTGTTCCGCGACCAGGAATACAGCGCGGACCTCTACTCGCGCGGCGTGGAGCGCATCCAGAACGTGCGCATGCTGCGCGCCGGGCAGTTCCCGGAGGACGCCGGGCCGATGCAGCACCCGGTGCGGCCGCAGTCCTACATGGAAATCCGCAACTTCTACACCATGACCGTGTACGAGAAGGGCGCGGAAGTGGTGCGCATGCAGCACACGCTGCTCGGCGAAGAGAGGTTCCAGGCGGGCATGCGCCTGTATTTCAAGCGCCACGACGGCCAGGCGGTGACCTGCGACGACTTCGTCCAGGCAATGCAGGACGCCTCCGGCGTGGACCTCTCCCAGTTCCGGCGCTGGTATGACGTCGCCGGCACGCCGGTGCTCGATTGCGCGGGAGACTTCCGGGACGGCACCTTCACCCTCTCGGTGAAGCAGTCGATGAATCCGCCGTTTCACATCCCGCTCGCCGTGAAGATCGCGGGGCGCGAGGACGTGCTCTCGGTGAGGAAGGCCGAGGAGACGTTCCGCTTCCCGGCGCGGGAAAAGCCCGTGCCCTCGCTGCTGCGCGGCTTCTCGGCGCCCGTGATCCTCAACTATCCCTACACCGAGGACGACCTGCTGTACCTCATGGCGCACGACGACGACCCGTTCAGCCGCTGGGAGGCGGCCCAACGGCTCGCCACCGACATCGTGCTGAAGAAGCGCGGCGCGCCCTCGGAAGGCTTCCTGCAGGCGGCGAAGAACGTGCTCCTCGACCCGGACCCGGCCTTTGCCGCAGAGGCGCTGACGCTCCCTGCCGAAGCCTTCCTCGCCGAGCAGCTCGAGGTCGTGGACCCCGATGCGCTGCACGCGGCGCGCAACGGCCTGCGCAAGGCGCTTGCCAAGGCGCTCGCCGCCGAGTTCGCCGCGCGCTACCGCACGCTCGCGCCCAAGGGGCCGTATGCGCCGGACGCCGCCTCCGCGGGCCGGCGCGCGCTGCGGAACCTGTGCCTCTCCTACCTCTCGGAGGTGGGCATGCGCGCGCTCTGCTACGAGCAGTTCAAGGGCGCGGACAACATGACCGACGCGATGGCCGCGCTCGTCGCCCTCGCCAACCTGGATTGCGAGGAGCGCCCGCTGGCGCTGGACGAGTTCTATGCGCGCTGGAAGGACGAGCCGCTCGTCGTGGACAAGTGGCTCGCCGTGCAGGCGGGCTCGCGCCTGCCGGGCACGCTGGCGCGCGTGAAGGAGCTGCTCGGGCACCCGGCCTTCGACCTCAAGGTGCCCAACAAGGTCTATGCCCTCATCCGCGGCTTCAGCGCCAACCACGTGCGCTTCCACACCGCCGACGGCGCGGGCTACGACTTCCTCGCCGACCGCGTGATTGCGCTGGACGCGCTCAACCCGCAGGTGGCGGCGCGCATGGCGCGCGGCTTCGACCGCTGGCGCAAGTTCGACGCCACGCGCCAGGCCAAGGCGCGGGCGGCGCTCGAGCGCATCCGCGACGCGCAGGGCCTCTCGCGCGACGTCGCCGAGATCGTCACCAAGGCGCTCGGCTAGGACAGGAGCGCCCGTGGACATGTCCACGACCGTGGTCGCAATCTTCGCGGTCGTGTACCTGGGGATGATCCTCGGCGGGTTGCCGTTCCTGCAGCTCGACCGCACGGGCGTCGCGCTGCTCGGCGCCATCGCCATCGTCGGCCTGGGCGTGCTCTCGCCTGAGGAGGCCGCGCAGTCCATCCACCTGCCGACGCTGCTGCTGCTCTTCTCCTTCATGGTGATCTCCGCGCAGATGCGCCTGGGCGGCTTCTACACGCACGTCACGCTGGCGATCGCCGACCTGCGCGTTTCCCCGCCCGCGCTGCTGGCCGCGGTGATCGCGGTGGTCGGCGTGCTCTCGGCGGTCTTCAGCAACGACGTCATCTGCCTCGCGGTCGCGCCGGTGCTGGCCGACGCCTGCCTCGTGCGGCGCCTGGATCCCGTGCCCTACCTGCTCGGCCTGGCCTGCGCGGCGAACGTGGGCTCGGCGGCGACGCTCATCGGCAATCCGCAGAACATGCTGATCGGCCAGGTGCTCGGGCTGTCCTTCGCCGGCTACTTCCTCGAGGCCATCGTGCCGGTGCTGCTGGGGCTTGCGGCAACCTGGGGCATCCTCGTCTGGCAGACGCACGGCCGCTGGCGCACGGTGCTCGACGATCCGCCGCCGGAGCGGCGGCAGGACTTCGCCTCCTACGACCGCTGGCAGACGGGCAAGGGCCTCGTCGTGGCGATCGCCCTCATCGGCGCGTTCCTGCTCACCGACCTGCCGCGCGAAGTGGTCGCGCTCACCGGAGCGGGCCTGCTGCTGATGAGCCGGCGGCTGCACTCGAACAAGATGCTCGGGCTGGTGGACTGGGAGCTGCTGATCCTCTTCATCGGTCTGTTCGTCGTGAACCACGCCCTCGCGCAGACCGGCCTCACGCAGCAGGCGGTGGCGGCGCTTGCAGAGGCCGGGGTGCCGCTTGCCCAGAGCGGCCCGCTATTTGTCGCGACGCTCGTGCTCTCCAACGTGGTGTCGAACGTGCCCGCGGTGATGCTGCTGCTGCCTGCGGCAACCGAGCCCTTCTCCGGCCCGATGCTCGCGCTGGTGAGCACGCTCGCCGGGAACCTGTTCATCGTCGGCTCGATCGCCAACATCATCGTGGTGGATGCCGCGCGCCGTCGCGGCATCGCAATCGACTGGCGCAGCCACGCGCGCACCGGCCTGCCCGTGACGCTCGCCACGCTGGCAATCACCGCCGCGTGGTTTGCACTGAGACATTGAGCTAAACGCAGCGTGCGTCGGGCTGGCGCGACAGCCGGCGTCCGCCATCACCTGCAAGAATCGTCACACCGGTGACCATCTTGGTCAGGTCACTGCGCATTTCTCCCTTGAGCGCTGCGCGCAGGCTGGCATTGTGTGCAGCGTTGAACTCGACCAATATCGCTTCAAGGCTGGCGAACACCGGCCAGCTCCTCGTGCGCTCGGGAATCGAGATCGGCCGGCTGCTCGATTCGATGCTCGAAGACGGCGACACCGTGACGGCGAGCGTCCCCCCGCAGCTCATGCTCCTCTCCAAGCTGGTGCGCGTGGAGCCGGCGAACGGCACCATCCTGCTCGCCTATTCCGACCACAAGCCGGCCAACACCGCAGCGTTGGCTGCGCGCTCTCTGGTGCTCCGCTGCAACCACCGCGGCGCGCAGTTCGCATTCGCGGGTGACAAGCCGCGCCACACGCTGTACGCCGGCCACCCCTGCATCCAGTGCGGCATGCCCACCGCCATGCTGGGCATGCAGCAGCGCCGCAACCTCGGCCGCATCCAGGTGCCGGCACAGGCGATGGTGCGCTGCGACCTGCGCATGGGATTGCAGGTGTTCGCCTCGCGGCTGGTGGACGTGAGCCTGGACGGCATCGGGGCGCTGATCACCGACCCCACGATCCCGATCTGCGAGGGCACGCGCCTGGAGCGGGCGCGCATCCGCCACGCGCAGGCCGACCCCTTCCTCGTGGACCTCGAGGTGCGCCACGTCACGCGCGTCACCCTGCCGAACGGCAAGCCGGTGAGCCGCGTGGGCTGCCGGGTGCTCAGCTCGCGCGAGTCGCTGGAAGACCTGATCCGGCTGTTCATCATCGACCTCGCCTGAGCCTGCCGCCGCGGCATCGCTGCGGCGCCCCGCTTTGACTCGGCAGCACGGCATGGCCGAGAATCGCGGCATCCCAACGCAATCCCGGATCCCGTGGACGGCACGCTTCACCTGCTCCTCGCCACCGTGGCCTTCCTCGGCATTCACGTCCTGCCGAGTACGCCGCTGCGGCGCCGCGCCGTCGGGCTGATCGGCGAAGGCCCCTACCTCGGGCTGTTCTCCCTCGCCTCGCTCGCCGGCCTCGCCTGGATGGCCTACGCCTACAAGCAGGCGCCGTTCTTCGCGCTGTGGCCCGGGCTGCACCTGCTGCCGCTCTTTGTCACGCCCTTTGCCTTCGTGCTGCTCGCCTGCGGACTGCTGGCGCGCAATCCCACGCTCTCGGGCCAGGCAGGCGTGCTCAAGCATCCGGAGGCGGCGCGCGGCATCCTGCGCGTCACGCGCCACCCCATCATGTGGGCGATCATGCTGTGGGGCGCCGCGCACCTCTTCGCCATGGGCTCGCTCAAGTCGGTGATCTTCTTCGGCGGCCTGTTCCTGCTCGCCGCCGCCGGCACGACGCTGCAGGACGCGCGCAAGGCGGCGCAATTGGGCGACGACTGGCAGCGCTTTGCCGCGCGCACCTCGAACCTCCCCTTCGCCGCCATCGCGCAAGGCCGCAACGTCCTCTCCTGGCGCGAGATCGGCTGGCGCAATCCCGCGATCGGCCTTGCGCTGTTCGGCGTGCTGCTCTACTTCCACGCGTGGCTGTTCGGGATGCGCGCGTACTAGCGCCGCGCGGCCGCCAGCAGGGCGGCGGTCCGCGCCACGCCAAGCGGGTCGCACTTGACGCCTCAATGGGAGTCGCCGCTGCGCGGCGCGCGGTGCTGCGCGAGGCGCTCGACCAGGTCCTCGCCAACGTGTCCGGCGCGCTCGCCGGCAAGGACCCGGAATACCTGCACCAGCTGCGTGTGGGCACGCGACGGCTGCGGGCGGCACTGCGCGTGTTCCGCGGAACGATGCGCAGGGCCGAGGAGCGAGCGCTGGAGCGCACGTTGCGCGCGCTCGCCAAGGTGACTGGGCCCGCGCGCGACTGGGACGTCAACCTGCGACGTCTGCCGGCGGCGTTGCGCCCCGCCGCCGTGCGTCGGCAGCGTGCCGCGCACGAGCGCCTGCGGCGCGTGCTCGGCGCCATGCAGCTCTGGATGCTGCCGCGCGGGCTGGCAGCCTCGCACCCCGACTTGCCGACCTTTGCCGGAGAGATCCTCGAAGATCTGGAGCACAAGGCGCTGCGCCGGGGCCGGGACATGGACTGGTCGCGTCCCCACAGGCGCCACGCCCTGCGCGTCCGTTTGCGGCGGCTACGCTACGCGAGCGAGTTCCTGAGCGGCGCGTTCCCGGGGCGCGACAGCGAGCCGCTGGTGCACGCGCTCAAGCACCTGCAGGACCTTCTGGGCGAGCTCAACGACATGGAGGTGACCCGCCGTCTGCTCCGGGAGCTGCGCGGCACCGGCGCGCGCCGCGCGCCTGGCCGGCGCGAGCGCGAGCTCATCGCCATGCTGCCGACCGGATGGCGCGGCTTCGCCTCGGCGCCGCGCTTCTGGCGCCCCGCCCCGTGAATTGGGGTCAGACCCCAATTTCGACCTAATTGGGGTCTGACCCCAATTTCCGCTGGACGCGCTGGTCGAACTTGGCGACGTTGACCACGACACGCTCGTGGGTGCCGTCGCCGATCAGCTCCCTTTCGTCGCGAGCCTCGACGCGAAAGCGCACAGTCCTGCCTTCCATCCCGACGACCTCCGCGCGTGCGGTGACGCGCATGCCGACCGGCGTCGCAGCGATGTGGCGCACGTTGAGGAGCGTCCCGAGGCTCTGGTGTCCGGCAGGCAGCAGGCGCTCGATGGCGTCGAGGGCCGCCGCCTCGATCAGGTTGATCATCACCGGTGTGGCGAGCACGTGCACGCGCCCGCTGCCCACGCGCGGCGCGGTGTGCTCCTCGCCTACGACGAGTTGCGCGGTGCCGCTCAGTCCGGGCTGGATGTCCACCCGGCGATGATACGGCACCGCCTCCGCATCAGATCTCCACGCCGAGCGCGACGCGCGCGGTAAAGTCCTTCTGCAGGACTTCCTGCAGCGGGTGGTATCGCGCACCCTGCGCGTCGCGGAACAGCCGCTCCAGGCCGTTGGCGCGGAAGAACGCCGCGCCGCCCGCCACGTCCATCGCCGCGCTGGCCGCATCCAGTACCGCCTCGCCGACGAGCGTGCGGTAGGTCAGCGCCTCGGCGGTGGCCTGAGGCCCGGGCTGCGCGGTCTCGCCGAGCGAAACCCACGCGCGATGCGCCACACGCGCCGCCGTCAGGCGGTTCTCCAGCTCACCGACCAGCTGCAGCAGGTGACTGTCAGACCGGCGACGCCGCACCAACGCCAGCGCGCGCTCGCGCGCGGCCTCGGCTACGCCGAGGTACACGGAGTAGACAAGCGGCAGCGCGATCATGGTCAGCAGATGGAACAGCGGGTGCCACTTGCCCCGCGGCCGGCGCATGGCCACCGCGGCCTCGGGGACGAACACGTCCTCGAGGATCAGGTCGTGCGAGGCGGTGGCGCGCATGCCCATCGTGCGCCAGGTGGGCTCGATGCGCAGGCCCTTGGCGGACATGGGCACCGCGAAGTGGATGACTTCGTCGCCCAGCACCGCGGAGGTGGACAGCACGTCGCCGGCGGGCGAGCCGCTGGAGAATGCCTTGCGCCCCTTCACGCGGTAGCCGCCCTCGGCCGGCACGGCCTCGCCGGAGCTCTCGAGCCAGTCGCCGCCGCCCGTCGAGACCAGGATGATGCGCTCGCGCGCCACGCGCTCGAGCATCGGCGCGACCGGCGCCTTCTGGTGCTTCCAGCGCCAGGCGTTGACCGCGACCTGGTGCGTGTGCATGGAGAACGCAAGCGCCGTGCTCGAGCAGCCGTGCGCCAGCGTGCGCAGCATGTCGCACAACTCCGCGAGCTCGAGCCCGAGCCCGCCATGCTCCCCGGGCACGCCAGCGGCGATTAGACCGCTCGCCTTGAGGTCCACATAGTTCTCGGCGACGAACTCGTCGCGCTCGTCGAGCTGCGCGATGCGTGCGGCGAAGGTCGCCGACAGCTTGCCCACCTGGTCGCGCCAGTCGCCGGCGCCCGCCGGCACGGCGTTCGGCTTCAGAATCGCTGCGTTCATGCCACTCTCCTTTGAACTTGTTCGTCAAGCCGCGGGACCGCGGCGAGCGTGCTCAGCATCAGCCAGGACGGAAACGCGCGCGCGAGGCGCGGGTCTCCGCCAACCTTTACCGTTCCGGCGCGCAACGCGTGCGCGAGCGCCTCGTCCCCCAGCCACACGCGGGAGAGCGTCGCGAGATCCGCGTCGACGTAGACGTCGACGTCGAAGCCCGGCTCCATCACGCACAGATCGACTTCCGGGCGCGTCATCA
>DASWBP010000206.1:0-2989 GCA_036390555.1 Burkholderiales bacterium
GTGCGGTACATGAGCGAGTCGATGTGGTCCACCAGCCCCACCGACCAGAGGAAGGTCGGGATCAGGATGATCGCGCCCGCGGCGATGGTGAACACCGCGATGATGCCCGCGGTGATGGCGCCGAAGGTCACGAGCGGCACCGAGCCCTGGTAGGTGCGCTCGGCCTTCGCCACCACCAGCGTGCCGAAGAACACGAAACAGGCGATCAGCGCGCCCACGGCGAACAGGATCAGGCCGAGGTAGAAGGTCGGGTGCGCGCCCATCGGCGCGTAGGAGGTGAACATCACGCTCGAGTCGCCGCGGAACACGGCGTAGTTGTTGACCAGCGCGCCGACCACCATCAGCCAGAAGCCCAGCCAGGCCATGCCCGGCGTCGCCAATCGGGCCTTCAGCAGCGTCGAGCCGGCGAAGTACAGCACCGCGATCTCGAAGAAGATGATCCAGAACACGAGCATGTTGAGCCCGTGCGCCGTGAGCACCTGGTAGAAGAGGTCCGGCGGCAACAGGTGCACCGCCTGCCAGCGCGTGAGCACCACGCCGATGGCGAGGATGCCGCCGACCAGCAGCGACACCACCGCGGCGACGGCGTTCCAGCGCATCAGCTTCTCGGCGGGCTCATGGAACACCAGCCCCGAGGCGGGGCAGGTGCGGAACATGCGGTTGACGGCCATGGCGGGGTTCTCCTCTCCCTTACTTCACGTACAGGCGGCTGGCCATCGTGTGATGGTTGATGCCGCAATACTCGTTGCAGATGATCGCGAAGGTGCCGGGCGCGGTCGGGGTGACCGTCAGCACGTGCTCATAGCCCGGGTGCACCTGGATGTTGATGTTCTCGGGCTGCAGCGAGAAGCCGTGCAGCCAGTCCATGGACATGAGATGGATCCGGTAGGACTTGCCTGCCTCCAGCTCGAGCATCGGGTACCAGCTCCAGAGGCGCGCGACGAGGTAGACGTCGGCGCCGGCGGGCGGCTTGACCACGGGCACCTTCATGTTGTCCGGGCCTTCCTCGCGCACCTTGTACTTGGCGACCATGTCCTCGGCCTTCTTCATGAAGTCGCCCGGGTTCGCCCGGTAGGCCTCGTTGGCGAGGTTCTGCTGGCCGTAGATGTGCCAGAACGGCATCATGAAGAACATGATCAGGCACCAGATCAGCGCCACCACGATCCAGATCAGCTCGACCCGGTCGAGCGGTTGCTTCCACCAGACGCGTTCGGGCGGCGGCAGGATTGCGCTCATTGCATTCCCCTATTTGGCGATGGGCAGGGACACGATTTCCATCACGCCCCAGACGATGTACAGCACGGTGGGCATGGCGATGCCCAGGAAAAGCAGCAGGAACGGGTTGTCGAGCAGCTGCTGCATCACGGGCACCGGTTCCTCCAGCACCTCGTCGTCCATGCGTTCGGTGGCCATTGCGACCTCCTTGTTGGTTGGCGACCCCGGGCAGTAGATCAGGCGAGGGGGGCAGCGCGATTTGAGATGCATCAAGAAATTCCGGGCGATCCCGGGCAGACTGCGCTCCTCATGACCGACCGCGACCGCCGCGCCGTTGCCGCTTGGCTGCTTTTGTGCGCTGCAATGGTGTGCGCCATCGTCGTCGTCGGGGGTATTACGCGCCTGACGCGCTCGGGCCTGTCCATCGTCGAATGGCAGCCCCTCGTCGGCGCGCTGCCGCCCATGTCGGAAGCGCACTGGGAGGAGCTCTTCGCCAAGTACCGCGAGACGCCCGAATACAGGCAGGTAAACGTCGGCATGGACCTCGCGGGCTTCAAGCGCATCTTCTGGTGGGAATGGATCCACCGCCTGCTCGGGCGCCTCGTGGGCCTGGTCTACCTGCTGCCCTTCCTCTGGTTTCTCGCGCGGCGGCGGCTCGAGCGGCCGCTCGTCTGGAAGCTCTGGGGCGTGTTCGCGCTCGGCGCCTTCCAGGGGGCGCTCGGCTGGTTCATGGTGAAGTCGGGCCTCGTGGACGACCCGAAGGTCAGCCACTTTCGCCTTACCGCGCACCTGGGGGTGGCTCTCGCCATCGCCGCTGCGCAGCTCTGGATCGCGCTCGACCTCCTGCGTCCGGCAACGGGGGCGCGCAGCCGCTTTGCGATTGCCGTCGCGGGGGTGGTGTTCGTGATGGCACTTAGCGGCGCGATGGTGGCAGGCCTGCGCGCGGGCTATGCGTACAACACCTTTCCGCTCATGAACGGCTACCTCATACCGCCCGAGAGCTTTTCGCTCCAGCCCTGGTGGCGCAACTTCGAATACAACTTGGCCACCGTGCAGCTCGTGCACCGCGCCTTCTTCTGGCTGCTGCTGGTGCTCGTGCCGCTCGCGTGGTGGCGTGCGCGCGCTCGCGCGAGCGCGCTCGCGCTGCTTGCCGCCTTCGCCCTGCAGGCGGCGCTGGGCATTGCCACGCTGCTGCTCGGCGTGCCCATCGTGCTCGCGGTCCTGCACCAGGCGGGCGCGGTGCTGCTCCTCGCCGTCGCGCTGGTCCACGCGCATGCGCGCCTTGCACCCGGGGAGGCGCGTGCGCGCGCGCCGGCCTGACGCCGCGCGCAGGGGTCCCTGATTGCGCGCCGGCCCGCGCGAAGCGCGCATCACCAAGGCTGCCTGGGCCGGGCTGGGGCTCGTCCTCATCGTGATCGTCTTCAGCGTCGCGATCCGCATCGGCGAGGACAGCGCCGGGGCGGGCCTGATGCGCGCGCTGCGCGGCGTGCACCGCGTGTCGGCCTCGGCCGAGGTGCTCGCCGCGATCGCGCTGGCGTGGCTCGCGTGGCGCCGTTCGCTTGCCGTCGCCGCGCTGACCATCTTCCTTTCCGTCCTGGGCATTCTCGCCGGGCAGAAGCCGCCGCCGCTCGCAGCGCTGGGGAACCTGCTCGGCGGCCTCGCGCTCGCCGCAGCCTTCGCCTGGGTGCTCGGGCGCACGCATGGCGTGGTGCCGCACGACAAGGCGCGCCTCGGCCACGTGGTCGCGGCGGTCTTCGTCGTGCAGTGCGCACTC
>DASWBP010000207.1:0-10581 GCA_036390555.1 Burkholderiales bacterium
CCGCGCCGAGTTCGAGCACCACATCCGCGAGAAGCGCTGCCTCGTGCAGGTCGCGGACTCCGAGCCAAAGTGGGGCCGCTCGGGCGCGCACGCCATCCACGCGGTCAAGGAAGCCGCCTAGATGCCCAAGCTGATCGTAGACGGCCGCGAAGTCGAGGTGCCAAACGGCGCCACGGTGATGGATGCCGCCAACAAGCTCGGCATCTACGTGCCGCACTTCTGCTATCACAAGAAGCTCTCCATCGCCGCCAACTGCCGCATGTGCCTGGTGGAGATCGAGAAGGCCCCGAAGCCCATGCCCGCCTGCGCCACCCCCGTCGCCGAGGGGATGAAGGTGCAGACGCACTCGGCCACCGCGCAGAAGGCGCAGAACGGGGTGATGGAGTTCCTGCTCATCAATCACCCGCTCGACTGCCCGATCTGCGACCAGGGCGGCGAGTGCCAGCTGCAGGACCTCGCGGTGGGCTACGGCGGCTCGGCCTCGCGCTACCAGGAAGAAAAGCGCGTCGTGCTGGCGAAGGACGTGGGGCCGCTGGTGGCCGCCGAGGAGATGAGCCGCTGCATCCAGTGCACGCGCTGCGTGCGCTTCGGCCAGGAAGTGGCCGGCGTGATGGAGCTCGGCATGATCGGCCGCGGCGAGCATTCCGAGATCGTCGCCTTCGTCGGCAAGTCAGTGGATTCCGAGCTCTCCGGGAACATGATCGACCTCTGCCCGGTCGGTGCGCTGACCTCGAAGCCCTTCCGCTACAGCGCGCGCACCTGGGAGCTCGCCCGCCGCAAGAGCGTCTCGCCGCATGACGGCCTGGGCGCCAACCTCGTGGTGCAGGTGAAGCAGGGCCGGGTGATGCGCGTGCTGCCGCTCGAGAACGAAGCGGTGAACGAGTGCTGGCTCTCGGACAAGGACCGCTTCTCCTACGAGGGCCTGAACGCGCCGGACCGCTTGACGCGCCCGATGGTGAGGAAGGGCGGCAGGCTCGAGGAAACGGATTGGGAGACGGCGCTGGAGCGCGCCGCGGCCGGCTTGCTGGACGCGGGCGTGCTCGCCTCGCCGCACGCGACGCTGGAAGAGCTGTTCCTCGCCGGCAGGCTCGGCGCGGCGGACTTCCGGCTGCGCCACAGCGATTTCTCCGCCGACGGCAAGCGCGCGGGCATCCCGTGGCTCGGCATGCCGATCGCGGAGCTGGGCAACCTCGACCGCGTGCTGGTGGTGGGCTCGTTCCTGCGCAAGGACCATCCGCTCATCGCGCAGCGCCTGCGCCAGGCGGCCAAGCGCGGCGCGCAGATCCACGTGCTGCACTCGGCGGACGACGACTGGCTGATGCCCGTCGCGAGCAAGACCATCGTGCCGCCCTCGGCGATTCCCGGCGCCATTGCGGCGCTCAAGCCGAAGCTCGAGGGCGCAAAGAACGCGGCGGTGCTGCTCGGCAACTTTGCCCAGCAGCATCCCCAGGCCGCGGCGATCCATGCCGCGGCGCAGGCGCTCGGCGTGAAGCTCGGGTTCCTTGGCGAGGCGGCGAACTCGGTTGGCGGGTACGTCGCGGGCCTGCCCACGGGCGGCGGCCTGCCCGCGGCGCGCCAGAAGAAGGCGCTGCTGCTCCTCAACGTGGAGCCGCGCCTGGATTGCGCGGACCCGCTCGCCGCCGGGAACGCCGGCTTCATCGTCAATCTCACCTCATGGAAGTCGGAGGTGGGCGACGTGCTGCTGCCGGTCTCGCCCTTCACCGAGACGGCGGGTACCTTCATCAGCACCGAAGGCAGGGTGCAGGGCTTCCAGGGAGCGGTGCCGCCGCTTGGCGAGGCGCGCCCGGCATGGAAGGTGCTGCGCGTGCTCGGCACGATGCTCGGCAAGCAGGGCTTCGCCTTCGATACGGTGGAGGAAGTGCGCGCGGCCTGCCTCGGCGGGCGCGACGTCGCCTCGCTCCTCGATAACGGCATCCAGGGTGGCGCCGCGGCGGCCCCGGCGGCAAGCGGCCTGCAGCGCATCGCCGACGTGCCGATCTATTTCGCCGACCCGCTCGTGCGCCGCGCGCCCGCGCTGCAGAAGACGCGCGACGCGCAACCGCCCCGCGCGTGGATGAACGGCAGGCTGCTGAAGAAGCTCGGGCTCGCGGACGGCCAGGCGGTGCTCGCGCGCATGCAGGCGGGGCCCGCGAGGCTCAAGGCTGCGCTGGACGACAAGCTGCCGGATGATTGCGTGCGCATCGCGGCGGCGCATGAGTCCACTGCCGACCTCGGCCCGATGTTCGGCGCACTCAGCCTCGAAAAGGCTCCCGTGGAGAAGGTCGCGTGATCGACTGGCAAGCCGCGCTGATCAGTACGGCCTGGAACCTCGCGGGCATCGTCGCGATCGTCGCGCCGCTGTTCGTCGCGGTTGCCTACCTGACGCTCTGGGAGCGCAAGCTCATCGGCTGGATGCAGATCCGGCTGGGGCCCAACCGCGTCACCTTCTTCGGCATCCGCTGGCTCGGCGGCTGGGCGCAGCCGATCGCGGACGGCGTGAAGCTCTTGTTCAAGGAAGTGATCTTCCCGGCGAACGCCGACAAGGGCCTCTACCTCCTTGCGCCGGTGATGATGCTGATGCCCGCGCTGGCCGCCTGGGCCGTGATCCCGTTCGCCCCGGAGATGGTGCTTGCCGACATCAACGCCGGGCTGCTCTACGTGCTGGCGCTGAGTTCGCTCGGCGTCTACGGCGTGATCATCGCGGGCTGGGCGTCGAACTCGAAGTATGCGTTCCTCGGCGCGATGCGCTCGGCGGCGCAGATGGTGTCCTATGAATTGGCGATGGGCTTCGCGCTGGTGGTGGTGCTGATGGTTTCAGGCAGCCTCAACCTGTCCGACATCGTCGAGGGGCAGGGCAGGGGCCGCTTCGCCGACATGGGCCTCAACTTCCTTTCCTGGAACTGGCTGCCGCTGCTGCCGATGCTGCTGGTGTACTTCGTCTCCGGCGTCGCCGAGACCAACCGCGCGCCCTTCGACGTGGTGGAGGGCGAATCCGAGATCGTCGCCGGCCACCTGATCGAGTATTCCGGCATGGCCTTTGCCCTGTTCTTCCTCGCCGAATACATGAACATGATCCTGATCTCGGCGCTCACCGCGATCATGTTCTTCGGCGGCTGGCAGGCGCCGATCTCCAGCCCGCTGTTCGACTGGGTGCCGCCGTATTTCTGGCTGCTCGGCAAGACCTTCGTCATCGTCTCGATGTTCCTGTGGATCCGCGCCACCTTCCCGCGCTACCGCTATGACCAGATCATGCGCCTGGGCTGGAAGGTGTTCATCCCGCTGACGCTGGTGTGGATCGTGGTGGTGGGCCTGTGGATGCAGACGCCCTGGAGCCTGTGGAAATGATCACGCGTCTCGCCGACTTCCTGCGCTCGTTCCTGCTGCTCGAGCTGCTGCGCGGCCTGCAGCTCACCGGGCGGCACCTGTTCGCGCGCAAGATCACGGTGCAGTTTCCCGAGGAGAAGACGCCGCAGAGCCCGCGTTTCCGCGGGCTGCACGCGCTGCGCCGCTACCCGAACGGCGAAGAGCGCTGCATCGCCTGCAAGCTGTGCGAGGCGGTGTGCCCGGCGCTCGCCATCCACATCGAATCGGAGCAGCGCGCCGACGGCACGCGCCGCACCACGCGCTACGACATCGACCTGGTGAAGTGCATCTTCTGCGGCTTCTGCGAGGAGGCCTGCCCGGTGGACGCCATCGTCGAGACGCGCATCCTCGAGTACCACGGCGAGAAGCGCGGCGACCTGTACTACACCAAGCCGATGCTGCTCGCGGTGGGGGACCGCTACGAGGAGCAGATCGCCAAGGATCGAGCCGCGGACGCCGCCTACCGCTGACCGCCGGCACAAGAACAACGCACTCAACAACAACGCTCAGGGAATGGTCGAAACCGCAGTTTTCTACGTCTTTGCCGCGATCCTGCTGCTCTCGGCGCTGCGCGTGATCACCGCGCGCAACCCGGTGCACTGCGCGATGTACCTGGTGCTCGCCTTCTTCACGGCGGCGGCCATCTGGCTGCTGCTGCGCGCCGAGTTCCTCGCCATCACGCTGGTGGTGGTCTACGTCGGCGCGGTGATGGTGCTGTTCCTGTTCGTGGTGATGATGCTCGACATCAACCTCGAGCGCCTGCGCGAGGGCTTCTGGAAGAACCTGCCGCTCGCCATCGTGGTGGGCGGCGTGATGGCCTTCGAGATGGTGGCGGTGCTCGCGCAGCGCTACATCGGCGCCGCGCCGCGCACGCGTCCCCAGCCGGCGGACTACAGCAACACCAAGGAGCTGGGCAAGGTCCTGTACACGCAGTACGCCTACGCCTTCGAGATCGCCGCGGTGATCCTGCTGGTGGCCATCGTCGCCGCGATCGCGCTCACCTTGCGCCGGCGCAAGGACACCAAGGGGCAGGACATCGCCGAGCAGCTCGCGGCGCGGCCCAAGGAGCGCGTGCGCCTGGTCTCGATGCCGGCGGAGAAGGACCGCTGATGGGCCCGCTCACGCTCAACCACTTCCTGGTGCTGGGGGCGCTGCTGTTCGCCATCAGCGTGGTCGGCATCTTCCTCAACCGCCGCAACCTCATCGTGCTGCTGATGGCGATCGAGCTGATGCTGCTCGCCGTCAACCTCAACTTCATCGCCTTCTCGCACTTCCTCGGCGACATGGCCGGCCAGGTGTTCGTGTTCTTCATCCTCACGGTGGCCGCCGCCGAGTCGGCGATCGGCCTGGCGATCCTGGTGGTGCTGTTCCGCAACCTCTCGACGATCAACGTCGAGGACCTGGACTCGCTGAAGGGCTAGCCGCGTGAAGACCGCCTACCTGCTGGTGCCGTTCGCGCCCCTGGTCGGGGCGATCGTCGCGGGGCTCTTCGGCCGCGCGATCGGCCGCGCCGGCGCGCACACGGTGACGATCCTCGGCGTGCTCGTTTCGTTCGTCGCGTCGTGCTGGATCTTCGCCGACGTGATGCAGGGCAACACCTTCAACGGCAGCGTCTACACCTGGCTGACGAGCGGCGGCGTGAAGCTCGAGATCGGCTTCCTCATCGACCGGCTCACGGTGCTGATGATGGTGGTGGTCACCTTCGTGTCGCTGATGGTGCACATCTACACCATCGGCTACATGGCGGAGGACCCCGGCTACCAGAGGTTCTTCTCCTACATCTCGCTGTTCACCTTCTCGATGCTGATGCTGGTGATGGCGAACAACTTCCTGCAGCTGTTCTTCGGCTGGGAGGCGGTCGGCCTGGTGTCCTACCTGCTGATCGGCTTCTGGTACACGCGTCCCAGCGCCATCCACGCCAACCTGAAGGCCTTCCTCGTCAACCGTGTGGGGGACTTCGGCTTCATCCTCGGCATCGGCCTGGTGCTCGCCTATTTCGGCAGCCTTGATTACGTGGAGGTCTTCGGCAAGGCGCCCACGCTCGCCGCACCCCTGACACTGATTTGCCTGTGCCTCTTCGTCGGGGCGATGGGCAAGAGCGCGCAGTTCCCCTTGCACGTCTGGCTGCCCGACTCGATGGAAGGCCCGACGCCGATCTCCGCGCTGATCCACGCGGCCACGATGGTGACGGCAGGCATCTTCATGGTGGCGCGCATGGCGCCGCTCTACGAGCTCTCGCCGACGGCGCGCTCTGTGGTGCTGGTGATCGGCGCCATCACGGCGCTGTTCATGGGACTGGTGGCGCTCACGCAGTTCGACATCAAGCGCGTGGTGGCCTACTCGACCCTTTCGCAGCTCGGCTACATGACGGTGGCGCTCGGGGCGTCGGCCTACTCGGCAGCGATCTTCCACCTGATGACGCACGCCTTCTTCAAGGCGGTGCTGTTCCTCGGCGCGGGCTCGGTGATCATCGCGCTGCACCACGAGCAGGACATGCGCCGCATGGGCGGGCTGAAGAAGTTCATGCCCATCACCTACTGGACGGTGCTCGTCGGCGCGATCGCTTCCGCCGGCATCCCGCCTTTCGCCGGCTTCTACTCCAAGGACGCGATCATCGAGGCGGCGCGACTGTCGACCACGCCGGGGGCGGGCTTCGCCTACGCCTGCGTGCTCGCCTGCGTGTTCGTCACCGCTGCCTACACCTTCCGCATGGTGTTCATGGCGTTCCACGGCGAGCCGAGATTCGACGCCGCGCACGCACCGCACGAGTCGCCCAAGGTGGTCACCGTGCCGCTCGTGCTGCTCGCGATCCCGTCGTTCGGCTCGGGCTGGTGGATCGGCAGCGTGGTCTACAGCGACTTCCTCCGCAACCCGGGCGTGGACTGGCACGGCCTGTGGGCCTTCACGCTGCACGGCGTCTCGGCGCCGCCTTTCTGGCTCGCGCTCGCCGGCATCGCCACCGCCTGGTGGCTCTATCGAGTGCGCACCGACCTGCCGAAGAAGATCGCCATGCGCCTGGGCGTGCTCTACGCGGTGGTCGAGCGCAAGTACGGCTTCGACGAGCTCTATGCGTGGCTGTTCGGCGCGGGTGCGCGCGTGCTGGGCACGGGCCTGTGGAAGGGCGGCGACCAGACCGTCATCGACGGCCTTGCGGTGAACGGCTCGGCGCGCGTGGTGGGCTGGTTCTCCTCCGTGGTGCGCCTGTTCCAGACGGGCCTGATGAACCAGTACGCCTTCACCATGATCCTCGGGGTGTTCTTGCTCCTGACCTTGTGGTTCGCGCGCACCTAGGCCCGGAACGCTGATGCCGCTCCTTTCGCTTGCCATCTGGGTCCCGATCGCCGCCGCGCTGCTGGTGCTCGCCGCGGGCGGCGACCGCAACGCGCCGCTGCAGCGCCTGCTGGCGCTGGTGGGCGCAGTGGCGGGGTTCGTGGTCACCATCCCCATTTACGCGGGCTTCAACCCGGCGCTGCCCGGCATGCAGTTCGTCGAGCTGGTCCCCTGGATCAAGGCCTTCAACGTCAACTACCACCTTGGCGTGGACGGCATCTCGGTGCTGTTCGTGCTGCTCAACTCCTTCATCACCGTGCTGGTGGTGATCGCCGGCTGGACGGTGATCGAGAGCCGGGTGGGGCAGTACTACGCCTCGTTCCTCGCGCTGTCGGGCGTGATGAACGGCGTGTTCTCTGCGCTCGACGGGGTGCTGTTCTACGTGTTCTTCGAGGCGACGCTGATCCCGATGTTCATCATCATCGGCGTCTGGGGCGGGCCGAACCGCGTCTACGCGGCGGTCAAGTTCTTCCTCTACACGCTGCTGGGGTCGCTCTTGATGCTGGTGGCGCTGCTGTACCTCTACGGCAAGTCGGGCAGCTTCGCCATCCTCGACTGGCACAAGCTGCCGCTGTCGCTCGCCGCCCAGACCTGGCTGTTCTTCGGCATGCTGCTCGCCTTCGCGGTGAAGGTGCCGATGTGGCCGGTGCACACGTGGCTCCCGGACGCGCACGTCGAGGCGCCCACCGGCGGCTCGGTGGTGCTGGCAGCGATCATGCTCAAGCTCGGCGCCTACGGCTTCGTGCGCTTCACGCTGCCGATCCTGCCGGACGCCTCGCGCGAGCTCGCCTGGCTGATGATCGCGCTGTCGCTCATCGCGGTGGTCTACATCGGCCTGGTGGCGCTGGTGCAGACCGACATGAAGAAGCTGATCGCCTACTCGTCCATCTCGCACATGGGCTTCGTCACCCTGGGCTTCTTCATCTTCAACGCCTGGGGCGTGGAAGGCGCGCTGGTGCAGATGATCTCGCACGGCTTCGTCTCGGCGGCGATGTTCCTCTGCGTCGGCGTGCTCTACGACCGCATGCACAGCCGCATGATCGCGGACTACGGCGGGGTGGTGAACACCATGCCCAAGTTCGCCGCGCTGATGATGCTGTTCGCCATGGCCAACTGCGGGCTGCCGGGCACCAGCGGCTTCGTCGGCGAGTTCATGGTGATCATGGGCGCCATGCAGAAGAGTTTCTGGCTCGCCTTCGCCGCCGGCACCACGCTGGTGTTCGGCGCCGCCTACACGCTGTGGATGTACAAGCGCGTGATCTTCGGCGCCGTGGCGAACGACCATGTCGCGGCGCTCACCGACCTCAACCCGCGCGAGAAGCTCACCCTCGGCGCGCTCGCCGTCGCCGTCCTCGCCATGGGCATCTGGCCGCAGCCCTTCACCGACGTGATGCACGCCTCCGTCGCGGAGCTCCTGCGCCACGTGGCGCAGACCAAGCTATGAGCCCGCTCGTCCTCGTCAACCACATCCCGGTGCTGCCCGAGGTGCTGCTGCTGTTCGGCGCCTGCGCGCTGATGATCGTGGACCTTTACGTCAAGGACGAGCGCCGCGGCCTGACGCTCGGGCTCGCGCAGTTGCTGCTCGCCTCCTGCGCGGCGGTGACGCTGTTCATCCTGTGGGTGAACGGCGGCACGCGCCTGTACCTGTTCGACCGGATGTTCGTCTCGGACGCGATGTCCAACGTCCTCAAGCTCGCGGCCTACGTGGCGGTCTCGGCGGCGCTCGGCTATTCGCGCCAGTACCTGCAGGACCGCGGCCTGCTGCGCGGCGAGTTCCTCACTCTGCTGCTGTTTGCGCTGCTCGGCATCATGGTCATGATCAGCGCCAACAGCCTGCTCGCGGTGTACCTGGGCCTGGAGCTGCTGTCGCTGTCGCTGTACGCCATGGTGGCGCTCAACCGGGACTCGGCCGCCTCCACCGAGGCGGCGATGAAGTACTTCGTGCTCGGTGCGCTCGCCTCGGGCCTGCTGCTCTACGGCATGTCGATGATCTACGGCGCCACCGGGACGCTCAATCTCGGCGACGTCGCGGCGCACGTGCGCGGGCTCACCGCCTCGGGCAGCAGCGCGCGCACGCTGCTGGTGTTCGGCCTGGTGTTCGTGGTGGCGGGCCTCGCCTTCAAGCTCGGCGTGGTGCCGTTCCACATGTGGATCCCCGATGTCTACCAGGGCGCGCCCACCGCGGTGACGCTGGTGATCGGCACGGCGCCCAAGATCGCCGCCTTCGCCATGGCGATCCGCCTGCTGGTGAACGGGCTGCTCGACCTGGCCGTCGACTGGCAGCAGATGCTGGCGATCCTCGCGGTGCTGTCCATGGCGATCGGCAACCTCGCCGCCATCGCGCAGACGAACCTCAAGCGCATGCTCGCCTACTCGACCATCGCGCACATGGGCTTCATGCTGCTCGGGCTGCTCTCGGGCGTGGTGGGCGGCAACCGCCTCAACGCCGTCGACGCCTACAGCGCGGCGATGTTCTACACGCTGATCTACGTGCTCATGTCGCTCGGCGCCTTCGGCATGCTGGTGCACCGCTCGCGCGCGGGCCTGGAGTGCGAGCGCCTGGAGGACATGAAGGGCCTGAACCGCACCGATCCCTGGGCTGCGTTCCTGATGCTGGTGCTGATGTTCTCGCTTGCCGGCATCCCGCCGACGGCCGGCTTCTACGCCAAGTTCGCGGTGCTCTCGGCCGCGGTGGGGGCGGGCCAGATCTGGCTCGCGGTGGTGGCGGTGATCATGTCGCTCATCGGCGCCTTCTACTACCTGCGCATCGTCAAGCTCATGTACTTCGACGACCCGGCGGTGCCCGCGGGTGCGGGCGGCGGGACGGCGGCATTCGCTGCCGATGGCCCGGGGCCCGCGCGCGCGCTGCTCACCGTCAACAGCCTCGCGGTGCTGCTGCTGGGCATCCTGCCGCAGCCGCTGATGGCGGCCTGCTACTTCGCCATCAAGTCCCTCTAGCCCCTTGGCGCACAAGGACCTCACCGAGCATTGCATCGCCGGGGAGGAGGTCTACGCCGGCAAGCTGCTGCGCGTGCAGCGCGATGTGGTGCGCCTGCCCGACGGCGAGCAAACGGTGCGCGAGTACATCCGCCATCCTGGCGCGGTGGCGATCGTGGCATTGCTCGACGACGGACGCGTGCTGCTGGAGCGCCAGTTCCGCTATCCGCTGCGGCGCGAGTTCATCGAGATTCCCGCGGGCAAGCTCGACCACGGCGAGTCGCACCTCGAGACCGCAAAGCGCGAGCTGCTGGAGGAGACGGGCTACGTCGCGGCGCAATGGAAGCGGCTCGGCCTGGTGCACAACGCCATCGGCTACAGCGACGAGGGCATCGAGCTGTGGCAGGCGAGCGGACTCGAGTTCCGCGGGCAGAGGCTCGAACCGGGCGAGTTCCTCGAAGTGATCGCGCTGCCGCTCGCCGAGGCGCGCGCGATGGTGCGCGACGGGCGCATCACCGACGTTAAGACAATTGCCGGCCTGCTCTGGCCGGAATAGGAGGTCATCATGCTTCGCAAGCTCGCAGTTGCACTGGGCCTGTGCCTCGCCGCGGCGACGGCGCTCGCGCAGGGCGAGAAGGAGAAGGTCGTGGCGAACCTCGATGCGGACGGCGTGCAGCGCGCGCGCATCGTCGGCGGCAGCTACTTCTTCAAGCCGGGCCACATCGTGGTGAAGGTGAACGTGCCGGTCGAGCTGCTGGCGAGCCGCGAGTCCGGCATCACGCCGCACAACCTGCTGATCCAGGCGCCCGAGGCGGGGCTCAAGGTCGAAGAGGATCTCGGTACCGAGCCGAAGAAGATTGCCTTCAAGCCGACCGCCGTCGGCAAGTACCCGATCTACTGCAGCAAGAAGCTGCCCTTCATGGCCGGCCACCGCGAGAAGGGCATGGAAGG
>DASWBP010000208.1:0-5892 GCA_036390555.1 Burkholderiales bacterium
AAAGGCGCGAGATCTTCCAGCCGCCCGCCTCGCGCGTGTACGCGATGCGGTCGTGCAGGCGGCTCTGCCGGCCCTGCCAGAACTCGAGCCAGTCGGGAAGCACGCGGTAGCCGCCCCAGTGCGGCGGGCGCGGCGGGTGCGCGCCGTACTTGTGCTTCATGCCGTCGAGCGCGCGCTCGAGCGTGGCGCGGTCCGCGACGCGCTCGCTCTGCGCCGAGGCCCACGCCGAGAGGCGCGCGCCGAGCGGGCGCGTGGCGAAATAGGCGTCCGAGTCTGCCGCCGCGACCTTCTCCGTGCGGCCCTCGATGCGCACCTGCCGCTCGAGCTCGGACCAGAGGAACACCAGGCACGCCCGCGGCTCCGCTGCCAGCTCGCGCCCCTTGCGCCCCGCGTAGTTGGTGTAGAACACGAAGCCCCCGCCCTCGAGGCCCTTGAGCAGCACCACGCGCGCGGCGGGCGCGCCGTCCTCGCCGACGGTGGCGAGCGTCATGGCGTTGATCAGCGGCAATTCGGCGGCCTGCGCCTCCTCGAACCAGCGCTGGAACTGGGCCAGGGGATCGGCGAGCGCGTGCGCCTCGGAGAGCCCCGCGCGCATGTACTCCTGCCGCAGGTGCGCGATGTTCATAGGGAGGATTCTATAAGAATGAAGGTGCAAATCAGCGGGTTGCCGGGCGCAGTTGAGCGATTCGTGCAGGTGAGCCGCGCGCGCGCACCGGTGTGGCGCGGCGCTGCGCCCCGAGCGTGCGCGCGCGGTCAAGCCGCAAATTTGCCGCGATTCCCGCTCTGGGCGATTGACATGCTCCTCTGGATTCGGCATCTTTCGCCCACCGCTGCTCCGCGGCGGGCAAAAAATCCGGATCTCTAGAGTTCCGTTTCGTTCAGAGGAGAATCACGATGGCGAAGAAGAAGGCGAAGAAGGCGGGCAAGAAGCGCAAGCCAAATGCGGCGTTCATGAAGGCGATGACCCCGAGCGCGTCGCTCGCGGCGGTTATCGGCTCGAGCGCCATGCCGCGCACTGAAGTAACCAAGAAGATCTGGGGCTACATCAAGCGCAACAGCCTGCAGGACAAGAAGAACCGTCGCATGATCAACGCCGACGACAAGCTGAAGGCGGTGTTTGGTGGCAAGGGCCAGGTCTCGATGTTCGAGATGACCAAGCTGGTCAACAAGCACCTGAAGTAACCGGTTCAGGGGAGAACAAAGAAGCCGGGAGGCTCGCGCCTCCCGGCTTTTTTATTGGGGTCAAACCGGAAAATTGGGGTCAGACCCCAATTTCCATTGGAGGCGGATATTGGGGTCTGACCCCAATTTTCCTGACCCTGAATTACCGGTGGTAGCCCGTGACCCTGTCCACTTCGTTCTTCGACCCGAGGATCACCGCGACGCGCTGGTGCAGTGCCTTGGGCTGCAGGTCGAGGATCGGCGTGCTGCCGTCGGTGGCGGCGCCGCCCGCCTGCTCGACGATGAACGACATCGGGTTCGCCTCGTACATCAGGCGCAGGCGTCCTTCCGTGTATTTCGCGTCGCGCGGGTACATGAAGATGCCGCCGCGCGAGAGCACGCGGAACACGTCGGCCACCATCGACGCCACCCAGCGCATGTTGAAGTCCTTGCCGCGCGGGCCGTCCTTGCCGGCGAGGCACTCGTCGATGTAGCGCTTCACCGGCGCCTCCCAGCGCCGCTGGTTCGACATGTTGATGGCGAACTCCGCGGTGTCCTCGGGGATGCGGATGTCCGGGTGCGTGAGCACGAAGCCGAAGGACTCGCGATCGAGCGTGAAGCCGTGCGCGCCGTCGCCGACCGTCAGCACGAACACGGTGGTGGGGCCGTAGACGGCGAAGCCGGCCGCCACCTGCCTGCGGCCGGGCTGCAGGAAGGCAGCCTCCTCGGCCTCGCACAGCGTGCCGCTCGCCGTGCGCGGGCAGCGCAACGCCGAGAAGATGGTGCCCACCGAGATGTTGACGTCGATGTTGGAAGAGCCGTCCAGGGGGTCGAACAGCAGCAGGTATTCGCCCTTGGGATAGTGGGTCGGGATCGGCCGCGGCAGCTCCATCTCCTCGGAGGCGAGCGCGGCGAGGTTGCCGCCCCATTCGTTCGCCTCGAGCAGGATCTCGTTGGAGAGCACGTCGAGCTTCTTCTGCACCTCGCCCTGCACGTTCTCGGTGCCCGCCGAGCCGTGGCCGTCGGCGAGCGCGCCCTTGTTGACGCGCGTGCTGATCGCCTTGCAGGCGCGCGCCACGGTCTCGATGAGCAGCCGCAGGTCCGCGTTGATCTTGCCGGCGTGCTGGCGCTGGATGAGGAACTGGGTAAGGGTGACGCGGCGGACGCTACGCGACATGGCGGCGCTCATTTTACCCGCCGCCAGGCCAGTCCCGCGCCCGAGACGAGGAACGCCGCCATGGACCAGAACACCGGCCCCATGCCGAGCGCCGTGCCGAGCGCTCCCATGGCGAGCGGCAGGAAAGTGTGGCTGCCGTTCAACATCGTGGTGCGCACGCCGATCACCTCGCCCTGCCGCCCCGGCGGCGAGGCCGCGTAGAGCAGCGTCATGATGAAAGGCTGTGCGCAGCCCAGGCCGATGCCGAGCAGGAACGAGAGCGCCATCAGCAGCGCCACGCTCTGCGCCAGCGGGAAGAGCGCGTAGGACAGGCCCGCGACCGACATGGCGGCGATCACCATCGGCCACTCCTTGAGGCGGCGCGAGAACGCAGGCATGGCAAGCCGCACCGTAAAGGTGGCGGCGGCGAAGGTGCCCATGATGATGCCGATGGTCGAGGCCGAGAGCCCGAGGCTCGAGCCGTAGACGGGCATGACGAAGGTGTAGAGGTCCCAGCCCATCGCCAGCACCGCGCTGGCGATGAAGGCGCTGCGCAGCTGCGGCTCGCGCAGCAGGTCCTTGACGTGCCGCTCCCCGCCCAGGTGTTGCGCGTGCGCCGGGCCCGGCACGCCGCGGCGACGGGCGTAGAGCAGCAGCGCGGCAAGCGCGGGGAATGCCGCCAGCACGAGGAAGGCGGCGCGATGCCCGGCGCCGTCGATGGCGAAGCCGGCGAGCAGCGGCCCGCAGAAGCCGCTGATGGAGAAACCCAGCGCCAGCCAGCTGAAGTTCACCGTGCGGTCCGCGGGCGTGCCGAGCTGGCCGATCACGTTGTTGAGCGCCACGTGATAGAAGAGAAAGCTCGTGCCGATCGCCATCGCCGCGAGGTGCAGAGCGGCGAGGCTTGGCCAGAGCGCAGGCAGCGCGACGCTCGCCACCAGGCCCAGCGAGCTGTACAGCATGGGCCGCCGCGCGCCGATGCGGTCGGTCTGCCGCCCCGCATACACCGCGAGCAGCATCGGCAGGAAGGCGTAGAGGGCCATCAGCACGCCTACGGTGAAGGGCGTCGCGCCGAGCTTGATGCCGTACAGCGCGATCGTCATGCGGCTGCCCACGAAGGCGACGTGGGTCAGCACCGTCAGCACGATCGCGAGCGTGAGCGTCACGCCTCGGACTCTCGCCGCGTCTTGGCCGATGTCGCCGCGCGCGTCACGCCAGGGACTCCCGCAACCGGCCGGCGGTCACCATCGCGACGCCCAGGCAGGTGACGGCGATGCCCGCAAAGGTGAGCGCGCTCGGCACCACGCCGAACATCAGGTATTCGAGCACCACCGCAAAGATCGGCGTCAGGTAGAGGATGCTCGTCACCTTGGTCGCCTGGCCGTGGCGCATCAGCGTGTGCAGCGCGTTCACGGCGAAGATCGAGGCGAGGATGACGAGGAAGGCGATCGAGCCAAAGAGCGCCCAGGTCCAGGTGACTTTCGCGCCCTCGACGGCGAAGGCGAGCGGCGCGAGCAGCACCAGCGAGGCCGCGAATTGCACCCAGGCCGCGCTGTAGAGGTTCACGCTCGGGCAGAACACCCGCTGGTAGAGCGTGCCGGCGGTGACCCCCGCGAGCGAGACGGTGACGGCGAGCAGGGCGCCGAGGGTCATCTCGCGCACGTCGATCTTGTGCCAGACGACGAGCAGCACCCCCGCGAGCCCCAATGCGACGCCCGTCCACTGCCGTGGCGCCAGACGCTCGTGGAGCCAGTGCCGCGCGACTACGGCCGTGAGCAGCGGCTGCGCCGCGAGGATCAGCGCGACGATGCCGGCCGAGAGCCCCAGATACTGGGCGTAATGGCTGCCCGAGAGCTGTATGCCGTGCATCAGCAGCCCGGCGACCACGACGTGCGCCAGCTCGCGCGGCGAGGCGGGCCACGGCGGACGCAGCCAGAGCAGCACCGGCACGAGGCACATGAGGCCGAAGGCGTAGCGCAGCGAGAGGAACGTGAAGGGCGCCGCGTACTGGATGCCGACCTTGGTGGCGAGGTAGCCCGAGCCCCAGACCGAGACGAAGTACCACGCCAGCAGGGTGTCCACCCAGCGGCGCGAGAATGCGCCGGAAGCCGGGCCGTCTACGGCCAGAGCGGCAGGCCGGCGAGGCCGGCGGTCTCCGGCTGCCCGGTCATCAGGTTGGCGTTCTGCAGCGCCTGCGCGGATGCGCCCTTGCCGAGGTTGTCGATGGCGCCGAGCGCCACCACGAGGCCGGTGCGCGCGTTGACTGCGTAGGAGAGGAACGCCAGGTTCGAGCCCGTCGCCCAGCCGGTGTGCGCGCTGCGGCCCTTTTCCGTGGGCACCACCTTGATGAACGGCTCGCCCTGGTACATGACGGCAGCGGCTTCATAGAGGCGCTTCGCGTCCGCGCCGCCCCTCGGGCGCGCATAGCAGGTGGCGAGGATGCCGCGCGTCATCGGCACGAGGTGCGGCGTAAAGGCGATCGTTGCCTTCCTGCCGCCGACTTGCGCGAGCGCAGTCTCCATCTCGGGCACGTGCGGGTGCGCTTCCAGCCCGTAGGCGAAAAGGTCCTCGTTCGTCTCCGCGTAGCCGAAGTCGCTCGAGCCGCCGCGGCCGGTGCCGGTGACGCCGCTCTTCGCGTCAATCACGATCCCTTCGGACTCCACGAGTCCTTCCTTCACCAGCGGCGCGAGCGCCAGCAGCGCCGCGGCCGGGTAGCAGCCCGGGTTGGCGAGGCGCGAAGCCTTGCGGATCCTCTCGCGCTGGCCGGGGAGCTCGGTCAGGCCGTAGGTCCAGCCTTCTACGAAGCGGTGGTCGCCGCCGACATCCACCACCTTGATGCTCTTCGCGATGCGCGCCAGTGGCTCGCGCGACTTGCCCGTGGGCAGCGACGCGAACAGGAGATCGATGCCCGCGATCTTCTCGGGCTCGAAGGCCTGGATGACGAGCTTGCCGGCAGGATGGCCGGCCAGCGCCGGAAAGCGCTGAGCGAGCGACTGCCCGGCAGTGGATTCACCGCCGACGTAGCTGATCTCGAAGGAGGGATGGCCGGCGACGAGCCGCAGCAGCTCGCTGCCGCCGTAGCCGCTCACCCCGACGATGCCGATCTTCATGACCGGCATCGTAGCAGGTGGGGGCTGACGCACCGCCGCCAGGTTCGCGGCAAGCGCGGGCAGACATGCAGGGTGGGCCGAGGCCCACCCTACGAGGCGATACCGATCAGACTTGGCCGGGCGCCCGCGACTGCAGAGCGGCGATGCGCTGCTCGACCGGCGGGTGCGTCGAGAAGAGCGCCATGATTCCGGAGGGCTTGTTGGTTATGCCCGCGGTCTGGATCGCCGGCGGCAGCGCGCCAGGCTCCAGGCCGCCGAGGCGCGCGAGCGCGTGGATCATCGGGCGCGGCGAGCCGAGCAGGTCGGCGGAGGCCGCGTCGGCGCGGAACTCGCGCTGGCGCGAGAACCAGGCGACGATCATCGAGGCAAGGATGCCAAAGACGATCTCGCAGACCACCACCGTGATGTAGAAGCCGGGGCCGACGCCGCGCTCGGTGCGGAACACGACCTTGTCCACGAAGACGCCGA
>DASWBP010000209.1:0-1729 GCA_036390555.1 Burkholderiales bacterium
GGAGGCGACCGACTGCGTGCTGCTCGCCGGGCCCCCGGCGACCGCTTTCGCGCGCGAACAGGGTTTCGGCGATCACGATCCCGGGCTGCCGCGCGCGCGACGCGCGGCGGAGGGCCCGGGCACGGTGGGCGCCGTGGCGCTCGACGCGGCCGGGCGCCTCGCCGCGGCTACCTCCACGGGCGGGCGCGCAGGCAAGCGCGCCGGCCGAGTCGGCGACTCGCCGATCCCCGGCGCCGGCAACTACGCCAACGCGCACGCAGCCGTGTCCGCCACCGGCTGGGGCGAGCACATGCTGCGCTACGTGACCGCGCGCGACGTCGCCGAGCGCATCGCACGCGGCGGCGCACCCGAGGCGGCGCTGCGCGCGGCGCTCGACGACATGGCCCGGCGCTTCGGTGCGCCGATCGGCGCCATCGCCCTCGATGCGCACGGCAGCCTCGCCGCAGTGCACGGCACCGAAGCGATGCCGCATGCCTGGCGGCGCAGCGGCGACGCCGCAGTCACGGCGCATTTCGCCGCCGGTAGAATCCCCGCATGATCATCAAGTCGCTGCTCGACACCGACCTGTACAAGTTCACCATGATGCAGGTGGTGCTGCATCACTTCCCCGGCGCGCAGGTCGAATACCAATTCAGGTGCCGCACCCCCGGCGTGGATTTCGGGCCGCACCTGGACGCGATCGCGCAGGCGGTGGCCGACCTGTGCAAGCTGCGCTTCCAGGACGAGGAGCTCGCCTACCTGCGCAGCCTGCGCTTCATGAAGTCCGATTTCGTCGATTTCCTCGGCTTGTTCCAGTTCAACGACAAGTACATCCAGGTCGGCAAGGGCTCGGCGCCCGGCGAGCTTGCGATCACCATACGCGGACCCTGGCTGCACACCATCCTCTACGAGATCCCGGTGCTGGCGATCGTCTCGGAGGTCTACCTGGCGCGCACGCAGCCGGGCGCCGACCTGGCAGAAGGGCGCCGGCGGCTCGCCGCCAAGATCGCGCTGCTGCGCCACGTGGAGCCGGCGCTGGACTTCAAGATCTCCGACTTCGGCACGCGGCGGCGCTTCTCGCTCGCGTGGCACGAGGAGATCATCGCCACGCTCAAGCGCGAGGTGCCGCAGTATTTCGCCGGCACCTCGAACGTCTGGCTGGCGATGCGCCACGGCGTCACGCCGCTCGGCACCATGGCGCACGAGTACATGCAGGCCTGCCAGGCGCTCGGGCCGCGGCTGCGCGATGCGCAGGCCTTTGCCTTCGACAAGTGGGCGCAGGAATACCGTGGCGACCTCGGCATCGCCATCTCCGACACCTACGGCATGGACGCCTTCCTGCGCGACTTCGACATGTACTTCTGCAAGCTGTTCGACGGCGCGCGCCATGACTCGGGCGATCCCTTCGCGTGGGGCGAGAAGCTGATCGCGCACTACCAGAAGAACCGCGTCGACCCGCACACCAAGACGCTGATCTTCTCCGATCAGCTGTCGTTCCCGCTGGCGATCGAGATCGCGCGCCGCTTCCACGGCCGCGCGCGCACTTCCTTCGGCATCGGCACCAACCTCACCAACGACCTCGGCGTCGAGCCGATCAACATCGTCATCAAGATGACCGAGTGCAACGGCCAGCCGGTCGCCAAGGTGTCGGACTCGCCCGGCAAGACGATCAGCAAGGACCCGGGTTACCTGCGCTACCTGCGGCAGGTTTTCGGCCTCGAGCCTGCCGAAAAGATCTAGTATCGCGGCC
>DASWBP010000210.1:0-10919 GCA_036390555.1 Burkholderiales bacterium
CTCACGTCGCACTGCGGCGCCAAGCGGTTACCGCGGTGCGCGTGCCATCCGCGCCTTCGCCGGATACCCCGCTGCAGGGAGGAGACCCCGGACCGGCTAGACCTTGCGGAAGACGAGCACCGCGGCGATCAAGGCGACCACTGTCGCACCCCAGAGCGGCAGGCGCGTCCACGCAAGCCAGCCAAGGTGGATGTAGGCGGCCAGCAACAGAGAGATGAACAAGCGATCGCCGCGCGTGGTGACCATGCCGAGGATGCCGCGCCGCGGCGCCCCGCCCGGCGCGCGCCATTCCCAGACGCTCATGCCGACGAGCAAGAGCGCAATCACCGCGAAGAACACGGCGGTCTGCCAGGTCCAGGCCATCCAGCTCAGGTCCATGGGCGACGCCCCGGCGGCCTAGACGCGACCAAGCGAGAATCCTTTCGCGATGTAGTTGCGTACAAAGTAGATGACGAAGGCGCCGGGCACCATAGTGAGCGCGCCCGCCGCGGCAAGCAGGCCGAGTTCGTAGCCCGAGGTACTTGCGGTGCGGGTCATGGTCGCGGCGATCGGCTTGGCCTCCACGGAGGTGAGCGTCTTGGCGAGCAGCAGCTCGACCCACGAGAACATGAAGCAGAAGAACGCCGCGACGCCCACGCCGGCGGCAATGGCCGGCAGGAAGATCCTGAGGAAGAACTTCCAGAACGGATAGCCGTCGATGAACGCAAGCTCGTCAAGCTCCTTCGGCACGCCCGACATGAAGCCTTCGAGGATCCACACCGCCAGCGGGATGTTGAACAGGCAATGCGCCAGCGCTACTGCGATATGCGTGTCGAACAGGCCGATCGCCGAGTACAGCTGGAAGAAGGGCAGCGCGAACACCGCCGCCGGCGCCATGCGGTTGCTGAGCAGCCAGAAAAACAGGTGCTTGTCGCCGAGGAAGCGGTAGCGCGAGAAGGCGTAGGCCGCGGGCAGCGCTACCGTGATCGACAGCACCGTGTTCATTACCACGTAGGTGAGCGAGTTGACGTAGCCCATGTACCACGTCTTGTCGGTGAAGATCTTGCGGTAGTTCTCCAGCGTGAAGTTCTGCGGCCAAAGCGTGAAGCCGCCGAGGATCTCGTTGGTGGTCTTGAACGACATGGCGAGCAGCCAGTAGATCGGCAGCATGAGAAAAGCCACGTAAAGCGCTGGCACCAGCCACTTGAGCCTGTGCATCAGTCCTCCTCGCCCAGCGTCATCACGCGGTAGAACAGCCACGACAGCAGCAGGATGATGAGAAAGTAGATGAGCGACATGGCTGCCGCCGGGCCCAGGTCGAACTGGCCGAGCGCGACCTTCACCAGGTCGATGGACAGCAGCGTGGTGGCGTTTCCCGGTCCGCCGCCGGTGAGTACCACGGGTTCCGTGTAGATCATGAAGCTGTCCATGAAGCGCAGCAGTACGGCGATCGTGAGCACGTGCTTCAGCTTGGGCAGCTGCACGTAGCGCAATACCGCCCAGCCTGAGGCCCCGTCGATCTTCGCCGCCTGGTAGTAGGCGTCGGGAATCGCGGACAGGCCGGCGTAGGCGAGCAGCGCGACGAGCGACGTCCAGTGCCAGACGTCCATGGCGATGAGCGTTACCCACGCGGCGAAGGGCTGCCGCGTGTAGTTGTAGTCCAGGCCCAGCTTGTTCAGGGTCCAGCCCAGCAGCCCGATGTCGGGGAGCGCGAAGATGTTCCACATCGCGCCCACCACGTTCCAGGGGATGAGCAGCGGCATGGACATCAGCACCAGGCACACGGAGGCCCAGAAGCCCTTGCGCGGCATGGCGAGCGCGATCGCCACACCGAGCGGGATCTCGATGGCGAGGATGATGGCGGTGAAGATCAGCTGGCGCTTCAGCGAGTCGTGGAAGCGCCCCGAATGCACCACCTCGCTGAACCACTTCACGCCCTCGAAGAAGAAGCGGTTGTTGCCGAAGGTCTCCTGCACCGAATAGTTGACCACCGTCATCAACGGGATGACGGCGTTGAAGCCGACCAGCACCACCACCGGCAGCACCAGCCACCAGGCCCTCTGGTTCACCGTCTTCGCGCTCACCGCGCCTCCCCTGCCAGCCAGCCGTCGGCATAGAGCTGCGTGAACGCTGGATCGAAAGCAAGGTGCGCCGTGTGCGCGGGCACCGCCTGGTGCTCGCCGAGCAGCACGCGGATCACGCTGTCGCTGTGCCGCGTCTCGACGATCCTGTGCCGCCCGGCGTCGGCCACGCGCACCACGCGCACCGGGATGCCCTGGTCAGCGAAGCGCACGAACTCCGGGCGCACGCCGATTTCCGTGCGCGCGCCGCTCGCCACACCCGCCGCGCGGTTGGCAGTCGGCACCGCCATGCCGGCAAAGCGCGCCACCCCGTCCCTGACCTCGCAGGGCAGGATGTTCATGCCCGGCGAACCGATGAAATGGCCGACGAAGGTGTGCCGCGGCCGCTCGAACAGCTCCACCGGCGAGCCGATCTGCACCACCGCACCCTCGTGCATCACCACCACCTGGTCGGCGAAGGTCATGGCCTCGGTCTGGTCATGCGTCACGTAGATCATGGTGAGGCCGATGCGCTGGTGCAGTTCCTTCAACTTCGAGCGCAGGCGCCACTTGAGGTGCGGGTCAATCACGGTCAGCGGCTCGTCGAACATGATGACGTTCACGTCCGAGCGCACCAGGCCGCGGCCGAGCGAGATCTTCTGCTTGCCGTCCGCCGTCAGTCCGGCGGCACGTTGCGCCAGCATGGCGTCCAGGTCGAGCAGCGCGGCGATCTCGCGCACGCGCGGGTCCACTTCAGCCTCGGGCACGCCGCGGTTGCGTAGCGGGAACGCGAGGTTGTCGTACACGCTCATCGTGTCGTAGACCACAGGGAACTGGAACACCTGCGCGATGTTGCGCTGGTCCGGCGCCCTGTCGGTGACGTCTTCGTCGCCGAAGCGCACGCGTCCCGAGGTCGGCCGCAGCAGGCCGGAGACGATGTTGAGAAGCGTGGTCTTGCCACAGCCGGACGGGCCGAGCAGCGCGTAGGCGCCGCCGTCGTCCCATTGCACGTCGAGGTCCTTCAGCGCCCAGTCGGCGTCGCGCGCCGGCGCAGCGACGTAGCTGTGGCGGAGCTTTTCCAGCCGGATGCGCGCCATCGCCTAGCCGCCGACGCGCGCGCCGTCCGGCGCGAAGTACAGGCAGCGCGACACGTCCAGCTCGAAGCGCGCCATCGCGCCCACCTTGAAGCCGTGAACGCCGTGCGACTGGGATACCCAGGCCATGCCGCCCAGATCGAAGTGCACCACGCTCTCCGAGCCGCTGATCTCCGCGATCAGCACCCGGCAATCCACCGGCACCCCGCCGTCCTTGCCCGCCGCGCGCAGCACGTTGTGTGGCCGCAGGCCCACGGTGTAGGGGCCGTCGGGCAGTTCGCCCAGCCTGCCTTCGGCGGGCCAGCTCACCTGCGCCGAAAGGTGGAAACGCCGCCCGGACTTGGTCACCTGCGCGACATTGATCGGCGGATCGGAGAACACCTTCGCGGTGACCAGGTCGGCGGGCTCGCGGTAGACCACACCGTTTGGGCCGTACTGCGTGATGCGCCCCTCGTGCACGGTCGCCGTGTAGCCGCCGAGCAGCAGCGCCTCGCTGGGCTCGGTGGTTGCGTAGACCACGGTGCAGGCGCGGCCGGCGAACAGGCGCGGCAGTTCCTCGCGCAGGCCCTCGCGCAGCTTGTAATCGAGGTTGGCCAACGGCTCGTCGAGCAGCACGAGGTCGGCGTCCTTCACCAGCGCGCGCGCCAGCGCGGTGCGCTGCTGCTGCCCGCCTGAGAGCTCCGCCGGCCGGCGCGCGAGGAACGGGCCGAGTTGCAGCAGCTCGGCGATGTGTCCGACACGGGAGCGCACCTCGGCTTCCGCCGTGCGCGCCACGCGCAGCGGCGAAGCGATGTTCTCGAACACCGTCTGGTTTGGATAGTTGATGAACTGCTGGAACACCATCGCCACCTTGCGCTGCTGCACTGGCACGCGCGTCACGTCGCGCCCGCCGAACCAGACCGCGCCTGCGCTCGGCGGCACGAGGCCCGCCATCAGCTGCATCAGGGTGGTCTTGCCGGCCAGCGTGGTGCCGAGCAGGACGTTGAACTCGCCCTGGCGCAGCGCCAGGCTGGTCGGGTGGATGTGGGTCTGGGCGCCGACGCGCCGCGCGACCTCTCGCAGCTCGAGCATGGCAGTGGCTGAAAACTAACACGGACGGGAGGCAGACTGCCTCCCGTCCGTGCGTTGACGCGCAAGTACGGCCGCGCGGTTCAGCGCTTTGCCCAGCGCTTCACCAGCTCGTCGTAGTCGACCGTGACGCCCTTCGGCTTCTCGTTGGCGAGCTTTGCCTTCGGGCCGTTCGGCTTGCCGAGCCACTCGGCCGCCGGCTTCTCCGGGTTCAGGCGCGGACCGCAGCCGCCATACACCTTGTCCTTCTTGTCCGCCTCTTCCATGCGCGCCATCACCTGGTCCATTTCCTTGGCGAGGCGGTCCATCGCCTGCTGCGGCGTGAAGGCGCCGGAGTTCACGTCGCCGATCTGCTGCCACCAGAGCTGCGCGAGCTTGGGGTAGTCCGGCACGTTGACCCCGGTCGGCGTCCACATCACGCGGTCGGGCGAGCGGTAGAACTCGACCAGGCCGCCGAGCTTGGGAGCGCGGTCGCTGAAGGACTTGTGATTGACCGTGCTGTCGCGTACGAAAGTCAGGCCGACGTGGCTCTTCTTCACATCCACAGTCTTAGACACCACGAACTGCGCGTACAGCCAGGCCGCCTTGCGGCGGTTGAGCGGCGTCGACTTGAACAGCGTCCACGAGCCCGCGTCCTGGTAGCCCAGCTTCATGCCGTCTTCCCAGTACGGCCCCTTGGGCGAAGGCGCCATGCGCCACAGCGGGTTGCCCGCGTCGTCCACGGTGTTGTTGCCGTCCTTCTTCGGCGCGACCATCGACGCGGTGAACGCGGTGTACCAGAAGATCTGCTGCGCCACGTTGCCTTGCGCGAGCGCCGGCAGGGACTGGTAGAAGTCATAGTCGGCGGCCCCGGGCGGCGCGTACTTGCGCAGCCACTCGTCCCACTTGGCCACCGCGTACACCGCGGCCGGGCCATTGGCTTCGCCGCCGCGCGACACGGATGCGCCGGCGGGATTGCAGGAGTTCGGCTCCATGCGGATGCCCCACTCGTCGATCGGCCGGCCGTTGGGCAGGCCCTTGGAGCTCGCGCCTGCCATCGAGAGCCAGGCATCCGTCATGCGCCAGCCCAAGTCGGGCGCGCGCTTGCCGTAGTCCATGTGGCCATAGATGCGCTTGCCGTCGATCTGCTTGACGTGTACCGAGAAGAACTCGGCGATGTCCTCGTAGGCGGACCAGTTGGCTGGCACGCCCAGCTCGTAGCCGTAGCGATCCTTGAACGCCTTGCGCAGGTCCGGGCGCTTGAACCAGTCGTAGCGGAACCAGTAGAGGTTGGCGAACTGCTGGTCTGGAAGCTGCCAGATCTTGCCGTCCGGGCCCGTGGTGAAGGAGATGCCGATGAAGTCCTTGACGTCCAGCGTCGGCAGCGTGACGTCCTTGCCCTCGCCCTGCATCCAGTCGGTCAGGTTCACCGCCGACTGCAGGCGCGAATGCGTGCCGATCAGGTCGGAGTCGTTAATGTAGGCGTCGTACAGGTTGCGGTTGGTCTGCATCTGCGTCTGCACCGCCTGCACCACCTCGCCCTCGCCAAGCAGCTGGTGATTGACCTTGATGCCGGTAATCTCGAAGAACGCCTTGGTGAGGGTCTTCGATTCGTACTCGTGCGTCGGGATCGTTTCCGACAGCACGTTGATTTCCAGGCCCTTGAAGGGCTTGGCAGCGTTGATGAACCATTCCATCTCCTTCAACTGCTGAGCTTTGCTCAGCGTCGAAGGCTGGAATTCCTTCTCGATCCACTGCTTCGCCTCGTTCGTGCCGGCGAAGCCGCCGGGCGCGAACGCAGCGGCGACCGCGAACGCGAGCGTCGCCATGTAGAGCCTGTGCTTCCTCATGTTTCCTCTCCTTTGTCGGGCAGCAGAGCCATCCTAGAAGTGAACGCAAATATGTGTCAATAGAAATAAAACGATTGTGGCGACGCAGCATTTCGAAATGATATGAAAGCAATATTGCTAGAATCGTCCGCGAATGCCTCCACTGACCCCCAGACAGTCGGACATCCTGGCGCTCGCCCGTGACACCGGGCGTCTGGACGTGGACGCGCTGGCGGCCCACTTCTCGGTCACGCCGCAGACGATCCGCAAGGACCTGAACGAACTGTGCGACGAAGGGCTGCTACAGCGCTATCACGGCGGCGCGATGCTGCCTTCCGGCGTCGTCAATCTTGCGTATGAGGCGCGCCGCCAGCTCGCCACCGACGCCAAGCGGCGCATCGGGTTGAAGGCGGCGGAACTGATTCCCAACGACTGCTCGCTGCTCATCAACATCGGTACGACCACGGAACAGGTCGCTACCGCGTTGCGCGGCCACAGGGGGTTGATGGTGATTACCAACAACCTCAACGTGGCCAACATCCTCCTCGGTTACCCGGCGATCGAGGTGATCGTCGCTGGCGGCGTGCTGCGCCACGCGGACGGCGGCATCGTCGGCGAGCCGGCGGTGGACTTCCTGCGCCAATTCAAAGCGGACTACGCGGTCATCGGCGCTTCGGCGATCGACGAAGACGGCACGCTGCTCGACTACGACTACCGGGAGGTGGAGGTGTCGCGCAAGATCGTCGAGTCGAGCCGGCACGCGATCCTCGTCGCCGACAGCCTGAAGTACGGCCGTTCCGCCCCGGTACGCATCGGCCACATCTCCGACATCGATCACTTCGTCACTGACGCGGCTCCTCCGCCACGCCTGCAGCGCATCTGCGCGCAGCACCACGTCGCCGTCGACCTCGCGGGCGAAGCCACGGGCGAGGCCCCGGCCAAGACGGCATGAGCGCGGCGCAGTCCCAGCCTACGCGCGCCGAGCTCCTGCGCAGCCTGGCGCAGGCGCCGGCGCGCGACCTGGTCATCATCGGCGGGGGCGCGACCGGGCTGGGCGTCGCGGTCGACGCAGCGGCACGCGGCCTCTCGGTCGCGCTGGTCGAGGCGGAGGATTTCGCCAAAGGAACCTCGTCGCGCGCCACCAAGCTGGTGCACGGCGGGGTGCGCTATCTCGCGCAAGGCAACCTGAGCCTGGTGCGCGAGGCGCTGCGCGAGCGCGCGATCCTGCTGCGCAATGCGCCGCACCTGGCGCAGCCGGTGCCCTTCCTGCTGCCACTGTTCGGCGCCAAGGGTCTCTGGTTCGACAAGTGGTTCTACGGCACGGGCCTGCTGCTTTATGACCTGCTCGCCGGCAAGGAACGCCAGGGCCGCACCGAATTCCTGAGCGCCGCGCAGGCGCTGCGCCTGGCGCAGGGACTGCGGGTGCAGGGCCTCGCGGGCGCGGTGCGCTACTGGGACGGGCAGTTCGACGACGCGCGGCTCGCCCTCGCGCTGGCGCGCACGGCGATTGCGCGCGGCGCCACGGTGCTCAACCATTGTTCCGCCATCGGCTTCGCGCACGACGGCGGGCACATCGCCGGCGTCGAAGTGGAGGATCGCGAGACCGGACGGCGCTTCGCATTGCGTACGCGCTGTGTCATCAACGCCGCCGGGGTGTGGGTAGATGCGGTGCGACGCATGGACGGCGCGACGCACGGCGACCTGGTGGCGCCCAGCCAGGGCGTGCACCTGGTCGTGGACCGCGCTTTCCTTCCCGGCCATCACGCCCTCCTCGTGCCCAAGACGCGGGACGGCCGGGTGTTGTTCGCCGTGCCGTGGCTCGGCAAGACCATTCTCGGCACGACCGACACGCCGCGCCAGGACTTGGCGGCGGAGCCGGAGCCGTTCGCCGAAGAAGTCGATTTCATCCTCAACGAGGCTGCGCGCATCCTTGCCAGGGCGCCAACACGCGCCGACGTACGCTCGGTATGGGTCGGGCTGCGCCCGCTGGTGAAGCCTCCCGACGCCGACCGTGGCGACACCAAGTCGCTCTCGCGCGAGCACGTGGTCCTCGTCGGGCGCTCTGGGCTGGTCACCGTCACCGGCGGCAAGTGGACGACCTACCGTGCCATGGCCGAGGACGTGCTCGCGCATTGCATGGCCGGAGGCCTGCTGCCGTCGCGGCCGGCAGGCGCGACGGCAGCACTGGCGCTGGTCGGCGCGCCACCGAGCGCCGCGCACCCGCTCAGCGACGCACCCGGCACGCACCTGTACGGCACGGAGGCGGCGCTCGTCGCCGCGCTTCCCGGCGCCGAGCGCGAGCTCGCGACCGGATTCACCGAAGCGATGGTACGCTTCGCGGCCCGCTACGAGTACGCGCGCAGCGTGGAAGACGTGCTGGCGCGGCGCTCCCGCCTGCTGTTTCTCGACGCGCGCGCCGCGCAAGACGCGTCGCCACGCGTCGCCGCGCTGCTGGAAGAGGAACTGGGGTCCGGCTTCGACGTCGCTGCCTCGCTGCGCTCGTTCGCCACCGTGGCCGCGCACTACAGCCGTATGCTCGCCCAGTAGAATTGCTGCATGCGCTTCGTCCTCGCGCTGGACCAGGGCACCACCAGCTCGCGCGCCATCCTGTTTGACGAGGAAGGCGCGCCGGTGGAGACCGCGCAGCAGGAGTTCCGCCAGATCTACCCGCAGCCGGGCTGGGTGGAGCACGACCCGATGGAGATCCTCGCCACCCAGCGCGCGGTAGCACGCGAGGCGGTGGAGCGCGCGGGCGTCAATGCGCGCGAGATCGTCGCCGCCGGCATCGCCAACCAGCGCGAGACGACGCTCATCTGGGACCGCCAGTCGGGCGAGCCGATCGCCAACGCCATCGTCTGGCAGGACCGGCGCACCACGCCGATGTGCGCCGAGCTGCGCGCCGCCGGCGTGGAGGAGACCATCCGGCGCAAGACCGGCCTGGTGATCGACCCCTACTTCTCGGCCACCAAGATTGCCTGGCTGCTCGACAACATCCCCGGCGCGCGCGGGCGCGCCGAGCGCGGCGAGCTCGCCTTTGGCACGGTGGACACCTGGCTCGCCTGGCATCTCTCGGAGAGCCGCACGCACGTCACCGACCCGTCCAATGCGGCGCGCACCATGCTGTTCGACATCCACAAGGGCGACTGGGACGCCGAGCTGCTCGAGATCCTGCGCGTGCCGCGCGCCATCCTGCCCGAGGTGTACCCCTCGGCGCACGTCTTCGGCATGATCGCGCCCTCGGTGCTGGGCGAGGCCGTGCCGATCGCCGGCATCGCCGGCGATCAGCAGGCGGCGCTCTTCGGCCAGGGCTGCCACCGGCCCGGCATGGCGAAGAACACCTACGGCACCGGCTGCTTCCTGCTGCTCAACACCGGCAGCCGCGTGGTGACCTCGGCCAACGGGCTGGTCAGCACGGCAGCCGCGCAACTGGGGCGCGCGCGCGACGCGCGCGGCGCCGAAAAGGCCTACGCGCTCGAGGGCAGCGTCTTCATTGGCGGCGCCGTGGTGCAGTGGCTGCGCGACGAGATGCGCTTCTTTTCCTCGAGCGCCGAGATCGAGGCGCTCGCGGCGAGCGTTCCCGACTCCGCGGGCGTGGTGCTGGTGCCGGCGTTCACGGGACTGGGCGCGCCGCATTGGGACCCGCAGGCGCGCGGCGCGATCGTCGGCCTGACGCGCGGCACGGGGCGCGCGCACATCGCGCGCGCGGCGCTGGAAGCCATCGCCTACCAGAGCGCGGACGTGCTCGAAGCGATGCAGAAGGACGCGGGCGATAAGCTCTCGGAGCTGCGCGTGGACGGCGGCGCCACGGCGAACAACCTGCTCATGCAGTTCCAGGCCGACATCCTCGGCGTGCCGGTGGTGCGGCCGAAGGTGCTGGAGACCACCGCGCTGGGCGCTGCATACCTCGCAGGACTGGCGGTGGGGCTGTGGCCCTCGCGGGAGGTGCTCGCCGCGCGCTGGCGGGCGGACAAGCGCTTCGAGCCGCAGATGGACCGCGGCCACGCGCAGGAGCTGCTGGGGCAGTGGCGCGAGGCAGTGCGCCGCTCGAAGGACTGGGCGCCGAGCAGCTAGCCTGCGGCGCTGGTCGCGCGCTCCGCCCAGACGCGCTTGGCGAATCCCGGGTAGTTCTCGGCGATGACGCGGGACACCGGCCCGCGCATCAGCGCGAGTTCCTCCGCGGTCGGCACGGGCGTCGGCGGCACGATGGCCGGCGCGTCATAGTCGAAGCCGGTGTTCGCGCGCACGTCCTCGGCGCTCGAGTCCGGGTGCACGCTTTCAAGGCGGAAGCGCCGCCGGTCCTTCTGCCAGGCGAAGAGCGCCTTTCCCGTGAGCAGTGCCGCCGGCCCACCGCGGCGCTCCACTTCCGGCGGGCTCCAGCCGGGCGCCGAGACGTAGTCCACCTTCTTCACCAGCACGCGCGGCGAGTGTTCCTCGCGAAACAGGATGGTCTTGCCCGCCGTGAAGTACATGAACGCGGAGCCGAAGGAGCCGGGGAAGCGCTTGCCCTCGGCCTGCACCAGGTTGATGTTCGCCTCGCCGTCGATCTGCGCGCCGCCGAGGAAGAAGACGTCGATGCGTCCCTGGCCCGCCAGGTCGAAGAGCTCGCGCGAGCCTTCGGTGAAGGGGTTTCCCTTGCGCTGGTGGAGAAACGACAGCCTCAGCTTGCCCCCGGTTCTGCACTTCTGAAGCAGCGCGCCCGCGGCGGGAATGGGCGAGGCGGCGCCCACGGCGACGTGAGCCGCCCCGCTCTGGCCGATCAGGCGCGCGATGACGCTGGCGAGAAGCTCTTCTCTGGCGTGCAAACGAATTCGTCCAGATAACGCTGGAAGCCCTCGCGGGTCTTCGCCAGCTTGGCGTAGTGGGCGAAATGCGCATCGTCGATCTCGTAGAGCTCCGGCACGCCGAGCGGC
>DASWBP010000211.1:0-2841 GCA_036390555.1 Burkholderiales bacterium
GCGCCCATGCTCAGGAGGCTGCCGCCAGGCGCGCGACCACTTCGCGCGGGAACGCCACGCGGTCGTCGCGCGTCTTGATCAGCGCGCTCAGCGTATCCATGATGCGCTCGACGCCGTCGACGTCGAGGGTCGAGATGTCCAGGCGCAGGAGCGCCGCGGTCCAGTCCAGCGTCTCCGCGACGCCGGGCTTCTTCTGCAGCTCCATGCGGCGCACGGCCTGCACGAAGGCGACGATCTGCTGCGCGAGCTTCGCCTCGGCTTCGGGCGCCTTCTTGCGCACGATGGCGAGCTCCTTTTCGTAATCGGGGTAGTCGATGTACTGGTACAGGCAGCGCCGCCGCAGCGCGTCGGAGAGCTCGCGCGTGCCGTTGGAGGTGATCACCACCAACGGCCGGCTGGTGGCGCGCACCGTGCCGAGCTCCGGAATCGTGATCTGGAAGTCCGAGAGCAGCTCGAGCAGGTACGCCTCGAAGGCGGCATCGGCGCGGTCGATCTCGTCGATCAGCAGCACCGCCGGGCGCTCGCCCGAGATCGCCTCGAGCAGCGGGCGCTTGAGGAGGTAGCGCTCGGAGAAGATGTCCTGCTCGCGCTGCGCGAGGTCCTTCGCGCCAGAGCGCTCGTCGTGCTCGAGCAGCTTGATGGCGAGCAGCTGGCGCTGGTAGTTCCACTCGTACATCGCGGAGTGCGCGTCGAGGCCTTCGTAGCATTGCAGCCGGATCAGGCGCGTGCGGTGGATCTCGGCAAGCGCCTTGGCGATCTCCGTCTTGCCCACGCCGGCGTCGCCTTCGAGGAGCAGCGGCCGCGCCAGGTCGCGCATCAGCAGCAGCGCCGCCGCGAGGCTCGCCTCGGCGATGTAGCCGACGCGCGCCAGCTCCTGCTGCAGGGCGGCGATGTCGAGCGCGCGCGGCGAGCTCATGTCCTGGCGCGTGTCACTTTGCGAACACCGAGCGGAACCAGGCCTTGAGGGCGCCCCAGAGCAGGCTGAAGGCGTTCAGCGGCTTTGCCTCGGGCGCCGGCGCCGCGGCGGCCCGAGCTTGCGCGGGCGCGCCCTGCGCGGGCGCTTCCTGTGCCGGCATCGCCTGCAGGCGCGCGGCAAAGTTGGCGGCGAACTGGCCGATCACCTGGTCGGACACCGGACCCATCAGGCGCGAGCCGAAGGCCGCCGCCTTGCCGCTCATGGACACCTCGCTTTCGCCGTTCAGGGTGCACGCGTTCGCCCCGGCCGGATCGATGCGCGCCGTCAGGTCCATGGAGGCGGCGGAGCTGCCGGTCGTATCGGTGCCCTTGGCGAACAGGCGCAGCGTGCGCGTGGACGCGTCCACCCCCTTCACTTCGATGTCGCCGCGGAACGAGAGGCTCGCGGGCCCGACCTTCACGCTGACCGTGCCTTTGTAGTGCGTCTCGTCCACGCGCTCGGTGATCTTCGCCCCGGGCAGGCAGGCGGCGACCGCGGCGATGTCCTGCAGCACCGACCAGGCCGCATCGGCCGAGGCGGGCAGCGGAAACGCCCGGCTGAGCTGGACCTTCATCGCCGCACCGGCGTCAGCTCAGCGCTTGTTGAGGCCAAGCTCGTTGCATTTCTGCCAGACGCGGTAGGCGCTGTGCGGCATGTCCATGTGCGTCACGCCCAGGTGCGCGAAGGCATCGATCACGGCATTGCTGAAGCACGGGATGCCGCCGACGTGCGGCGACTCGGCCACGCCCTTGGCGCCCAGCGGATGGTGCGGGCAGGGCGTCACGGTGTGGTCGGTCTCCCACGTGGGCGTTTCCACCGCGGTCGGCAGGAAGTAGTCCATGAGGCTGTTGCCCAGGTGGTTGCCGTTCTCGTCGAAAGGCAGCTGCTGGCCCATCGCCACGGCGAACGCCTCGGTGAGGCCGCCATGCACCTGGCCATCGATGATCATCGGGTTGATGCGCGTGCCGCAATCGTCGAGCGCATAGAAGCGCCGCACCTTGACCTCGCCGGTGAACTTGTCGATGTCCACTACGCACAGGTACGCGCCGAACGGGAAGGTGAGGTTCGGCGGATCGTAGTAGGCCACCGCGTTCAATCCCTGCTCCATGCCGGCCGGCAGGTTGCCGGTGTGCGACACGAGGCACAGCTCCTTCATGGTCTTGAACTGCGAGGGATTGCCCTTGACCTTGAAGCGGTCGATCTCCCACTCCAGGTCGCCCTCGGCCACTTCCAGCAGGTGCGCCGCGATCTTCTTCGCCTTGTCCTTGATCTTGCGCGCCGCCACCGCGGTGGCGGCGCCCGACACCGGCGTGGAGCGCGAGCCCCAGGTGCCGGCGCCGTAGGGCGCCTTGTCGGTGTCGCCCTCCTCGATGACGATGTCGCTCGCCGGCAGGCCGAGCTCGGTGGCGATGATCTGCGCGTAGGTGGTCGAGTGGCCCTGGCCCTGCGTCATGGTGCCCAGGCGCGCGATCACGCCCCCGGTCGGGTGCACGCGGATCTCGCAGCTGTCGAACAGGCCCACGCCGAGGATGTCGCACACCTTGGTCGGGCCCGCGCCGACGATCTCGGTGAAGGTCGAGATGCCGATGCCCATCAGCGTGGGGCTCTTCGGGTCGGCGCGCTTGGCCGCCTGCTCGCGGCGCAGGCCCTCGTAGTCCACCGCCTTCAGCACCTTGTCGAGCGCCGCGTGGTAGTTGCCCGAGTCGAGCGTCCAGCCGAAGCCGGTGGTGTAGGGGAACTGCTCGGCCTTGACGAAGTTGCGGCGCCGGATCTCGGCCTTGTCCACGCCGACCTTCTGCGCGAGCACGTCCATCATGCGCTCGATCAGGTAGATCGCCTCGGTCACGCGCAGCGAGCAGCGATAGGCCACGCCGCCCGGCGCCTTG
>DASWBP010000212.1:0-10384 GCA_036390555.1 Burkholderiales bacterium
CTGGACTTCCAGTGGGCGACCAGGCCCGAGGAGCGCTCCAAGCTCTGGGAGGCGCGCCACAACGCCTATTTCGCGTGCCTGCAGTTGAAGCCCGGCTCGCGCGCCATCTCCACGGACGTGTGCGTGCCGATCTCGCGCCTGGCCGAGTGCATCGTGGAGACGACGAAAGACATCGAGAAGGCCTCGATGCCGATTCCGCTCTTCGGCCACGTGGGCGACGGCAATTTCCACTGCGTGATCCTGATCGACCCGGCGAGCAAGGCGGACAGGGAGGAAGCGAGGGCGTTCAATCTGCGCGTGGTGAAGCGCGCCCTCGCCATGGAAGGCACCTGCACCGGCGAGCACGGCATCGGCCTGGGCAAGCAGTCCTACCTGCTGGAAGAGCTGGGCGAGGCGGTGGACCTGATGCGCGACTTGAAGCGCACCTTCGATCCGGAGAACCTGCTCAACCCGGGCAAGGTGGTCTCCCTCGGAACAGAGGGATGAAGCCCGCCCGTTACCCCCCGTCGCGGCCATGAAGGCATCTGGTACCCGCGTATCCCCCGAGAAGCGCCTGAAGCAGCTCGGTCTGGACCTCGGCACCGTCTCGACGCCGGTGGCGAACTACGTCAACGCGGTGCGCGCCGGCAACCTGCTGTTCCTCGCCGGCAAGGGCCCGCGCGCGGTGGACGGCAAGCGCCCGCAGGGCAAGGTCGGGCGCGACTACACGGCCGAAGAGGCCTACCAGCACGCACGCACCGTCGGCATGGACCTGCTCGCCGTGATGCGCGCCGAGCTCGGCAGCCTCGATCGCGTGAAGCGCGTGGTCAAGGTGCTCGGCATGGTGAATGCGGTACCCGAGTTCCAGGACCATCCCAGGGTGATCAACGGCTGCTCGGACCTCTTCGTCGAGGTGCTGGGCGAGGCCGGCAAGCACGCGCGCTCGGCCGTCGGCATGGGCTCGCTGCCGATGGGCATCCCGGTCGAGATCGAGTGCATCGTCGAGATCGGCGCCGCGCCCCGGCGCCGCGCCGCCGGGAAGAACAGGCGCAGGTAGGCAGCCGCAGCCGGAAGCCCGCCCCGCAAGGCGATTCCGGCCCGCTTGCCTACATCGTCATGACCGTACGGCGGTAGTACTTCAGCTCCTCGATCGAGTCGAGGATGTCGGCGAGGGCTTCGTGCTTGCCCTCCTTCTGCAGTCCCTTGGCCACTTCCGGCTTCCAGCGGCGCACCAGCTCCTTCAGCGTCGAGACATCGAGGTTGCGGTAGTGGAAGTAGGCCTCCAGCCGCGGCATCCAGCGCGCGAGGAAGCGCCGGTCCTGGCAGATCGAGTTGCCGCACATGGGCGAGGCGCCCGCCGGCACGTGCGGCGCGAGGAACGCGAGCATCTGCGCCTCGACCGCCGCCTCGTCCAGGCGCGAGGCCTTCACCTTGGCCACCAGGCCCGACTTGTTGTGCACGCCGGTGTTCCACGAATCCATGGCCGCGAGCACCTCGTCGGGCTGGTGCACGACGAGCACCGGCCCCTCGGCGAGGACGTTGAGCTGCGCATCGGTCACCAGCAGCGCGATCTCGAGGATGCGGTCGGAATCGGGCGTGAGTCCCGTCATCTCCATGTCGATCCACACCAGGTTGTTCTGCTCCGCCGCCATCCGCCCGCCGCAGTAAGTGAAGTGTGGTCGAGTATAGCAACGCACCGCGCACGAGCCGCTTGCCGCCTGCCGCGCGCGCCTCGCTATACTTGCAGCCATGAGCCCGTATCTCGAGATCACCGCCGCCGTCATCATCGCGATCCTGATCCCCCTCTACTGGGAGGCGCTGCTCAGCCTCGGCTCGCTGCTGGGAGCGATCGGCGTGCTGCTCGCGCTGGTCGGCTTCGGGCTCTGGGTCGGCGCCGACGCGCTGATCCTGGAGAACGAGCATGTCGGGCTGTGGGCCGCGGTCCTCGCGTTCTACGCCGCCGTGTTCGCCGGGCTCGCGAGCCTGCACTGGCACCTGGATCGCCAGGCCAAGCGCAAGGCGGCAAGCGCCGCGGCGCAACGCTAGGAGCGGGACGCGCCGTGCCGAACGCCCTGACCTGGCTGTTCCTCGCCGCGCTCGCGGCCGCGCTCGCCACCCGGCTGTGGCTCGCGCGCCGGCAGGTCGCGCACGTGCGCGCGCACCGCAGCGCCGTGCCGGAAGGCTTCGCCGGCGTGATGCCGCTCGCGGCGCACCAGAAGGCCGCCGACTACACGGTGGCCAAGGCGCGGCTGGGAATCGTGGAGCTCGCCTTGGGGTCCGCGGCGCTGCTCGCGCTGACGCTGGGCGGAGCGCTCGCGTGGATCTCCGGGCGCTGGGCGGCAATGCTCGAACCCGGCAGCATCGCGCACGGCACGGCGCTGGTGGCGAGCGTGGTGGTGCTGCTCTCGGTGCTGGAACTTCCCGCCACCGTGTATCGCACGTTCGTCATCGAGGCGCGCTTCGGCTTCAACCGCATGACGCCGATGCTGTTCGTCGCCGACCTCGCCAGGCATGCGGCCCTCGGCGCCGTGCTCGGCCTGCCGCTGCTCGTGCTGGTGCTCTGGCTGATGCAGGCGATGGGCGAGCGCTGGTGGCTGTGGGTGTGGCTCGCCTGGATGGGCTTCAACCTTCTCGTGCTGCTCGCCTACCCCACGTTCATCGCGCCGCTGTTCAACAAGTTCTCGCGGCTCGAGGACCCGGCGCTCGGCGGGCGCATCGAGCAGCTGCTCGCGCGCTGCGGCTTCAGGTCGAACGGCCTGTACGTGATGGACGGCTCAAGGCGCTCGGCGCACGGCAACGCCTACTTCACGGGCTTCGGCGCCGCCAAGCGCATCGTCTTCTTCGACACGCTCCTGTCGCGCCTCGCCCCCGGCGAGGTCGAGGCGGTGCTCGCGCACGAGCTCGGCCACTACCGGCGCCACCATGTCTGGAAGCGCATCGTGCTGCTGTTCGTGTTTTCGCTGGCGCTTCTCTGGGTGCTCGGCCGGCTGATCGACCAGCCCTGGTTCTACGCGGGGCTGAACGCCGGAGCGCCGGACACCGCCATGGGGCTCCTGCTCTTCGTCCTGGTCATGCCGGTGTTCACCTTCTTCCTGCAGCCGCTGGCGAGCTTCTATTCGCGCCGGCACGAGTTCGAGGCGGATGCCTACGCCGCCGCCCACGCGAGCGCGCCCGAGCTGGTGCGCGCGCTGGTCAAGCTCTACCAGGACAACGCCGCCACGCTCACGCCGGATCCCCTGCATTCCGCGTTCTACGACTCGCACCCGCCCGCCGCAACGCGCATCGCGCGCCTGCAGGCCGGGACCTAGGAGGCCGCATGGAAACCCTTTCCCGCAAGCGCTGCAAGCCCTGCGAAGGGGGCGTAGCGCCCTACGACGAGCAGCAGGCGCGCAGCATGCTCACGCAGCTGAAGGGCTGGGCGCTGCAGGACGGCAAGCTCGCCAAGACCTACCCGTTCGCCAACTACCACCACACCATGGCGTTCGTGAACGCGCTCGCCTGGATCTCGCACCGCGAGGACCACCATCCCGACCTCGAGGTGGGCTACAACAAGTGCCGCGTCAGCTACTGGACGCACGCGGTGGGCGGGCTGTCGGAGAACGACTTCATCTGCGCCGCGAAGTGCGACGCGCTCTTTGAGCTCTAGGAGCCGGGCGCGCCGTGCGCCGCGTGTTCAGCTCGCACGACCTGATCGCCGCGCACCACGCGAAGAACCTGCTCGTTGCCTCGGGCATCCGCGCCGAGGTGCGCAACGAGCGGCTCGCCTCGGCAATGGGCGAGCTGCCGCCCGCGGAATGCCAGGCGGAGGTGTGGGTCACCGAGGATGCCGACGCCGCCCGCGCCGAGCAGCTGCTGCGCGAGGGCGTGACGGCGCAGGGCGAGCCCTGGACGTGCCCGAACTGCGGCGAGCGGCTCGAGCCGCAGTTCACCCAGTGCTGGCGGTGCGGTAACTAGAGCGCGCTGGCGAGCGTCAGCACCAGGACCACGAACACCCACAGCACCAGCGCGCGCCAGACGAGCCCCTCCACGCTGTCGAGCGTGGGGCTGTCGGGGTGCTCGCCCAGCCCGAGCTCGGGCCGCACCACCACGCCCTGCACCGCCGTGAGCGGCATACCCAGCCGCACGCCGAGCGCGCCGGCGCCCGCGGCGAGCACCACGCCGGCGTCCGGGTCGCTCCAGTCGCGCGCCTGCGTGCGCCAGCAGTAGACCGCATCCTCGAAATCGCCGACGACGGCGAACGACGCCGCGGTGAGCCGCACCGCGGGCCATTCGAGCACCCGGTAGGCGCGCGCCGCGAAGCGCCCGAAGGCGCCGCTGCCCTGCCAGCGGCGCCGCAGATAGAGCGCCAGGCGGTACAGGATCGCGCCGCTCGGGCCGGGCAGCAGCATGAACCAGAAGAGCACCCCGAACACGTGCCGGTGCGAGGCCACCAGCGCCTCCTCGATCGCGAGGCGGATCACCTCCTCGCGGCTGCAGTGATCCGCCGGCTCGCCGCGCCAGGCGCCGATCAGCGCGCGCGCGCGGTCGAGGTCGCCCGCGCGGATGGCGAGCTGCAGGTCGGTGAAGTAGTGGCTGAACTGGCGGAAACCGAGCGTCAGGTAGAGCGCGACCACGTTGAAGCCCAGCGCGAGCAGCGGGCTCGCAGAAAGCAGCAGGTAGTAGGCTGCGAGCGACAGCGCGAGCGCCGGCAGCACGGCGACCAGCCAGGCGATGAAGCCGTGCCGTTCCTCGCCGCCGTTGAAGGAGCGCTCGAGCCAGTCCGCCCAGCGCGCGAGAAGCTCGTGGTAGGCCTTGAGCGCGCCCACCGGCCGCCACTGCTCCAGCACGAGGGCGGCAACGATGGCAGCAAAGTTCATGTGGGCAGGAGGGCCAGGCCGCTCCCGGCAAAGGCGATCGGGGCCTTTCCGGCCTCCCCGCACCCCGCGGAGGCTCGTGCCTGCGGCGTCACCTGACCCGAGCCTCTTGGGCGAGGAAGCGGTAGAGGTTCACGAGCATTCCTGCCGTGGCGCCCCAGATGTAGTAGTCGCGGTACGGAATGGCGTAGTAGGTGACGCGCCGCCCCTGGAACTCGCGCCAGTGCCGCTCGTGGTGCGCCGGGTCGAGCAGGAAGGAGAGCGGCACCTCGAAGGCCTCGGCCACCTCGTGCGCATCCAGGCGCAGCTCGAATTCCGGCGCCACCAGGCCGACCACCGGCGTGACGCGGAAGTCGCTGCGCGTGTGGTAATCCGACAGCTTGCCGAGCACCTCGACGTGCCGCGGCGCGAGGCCGATCTCCTCCTCCGCCTCGCGCAGTGCGGTCGCCTCGGGCGAGACGTCGTGCGGCTCGGCACGCCCGCCCGGGAAGCTGATCTGGCCGGAGTGGGACTTGAGGTGCGCCGTGCGCCGCGTGAACAGCACCATCAGCTCCAGCGGACGCTGCACGATCGGCACCAGCACCGACGCGGGCCGGCGCGCCGCCGCGCGCGCGGCGTCGGTGCCCTGGTCGCCGTAGACGGTCTCGCCGGGCAGGCCGGCCGCGGCGAAGTGTCGCCGCAGCCAGACTGCGTCCAGCTCGACGGGCCTGTGGTGGATCAGCGTGGCGCGCATGCGGAATTTCGACCGGCTGCGGGTGTTTGCGTTCCAGCCGGGATGATAATCTGTCCCGGCATGCCCACTAGAACAAAGGAGACACCATGAAGAGACTCGCAATCCTCGCCGCGCTCGCCTTCGCCAGCGCGTCGGCATTCGCCTTTCACTGCCCGGCGGACATGAAGAAGATCGACGCGGCGCTCGCCAAGAGCCCCAAGCTCTCCGCGCAGCAGATGAACGACGTCAAGAAGTACCGCGCCGACGGCGAAGCCCTGCACAAGGCCGGCAAGCACCAGGAGTCGGTGGACACGCTCGCCAAGGCGATGGCGATCCTCGGCGTCAAGTAGGCGCAGGTCCGCTCGCAGCTGCCCGGGCATCCGTCCCGGAGACGAAAACGCCGCCCGCGGGCGGCGTTTTCGTTTGCAGCGGCCCCGCCTACGGCAGCAGGATCACCGAGCCCGTGGTCTTGCGGCCCTCGAGATCGCGGTGGCACTGTGCCGCGTCGGCGAGCTTGTAGCGCGCCGAAATCTCGATCTTCACCTTGCCCGATTTGACGATGTCGAAGAGCGACCTGGAGGTCATTTCCAGGTCGGCGCGCGACGCCGTGTAGGTGGCGAGCGTGGGCCGCGTGAGGAACAGCGACCCCTTCTGCGCAAGGATCAGCGTGTTGAGCGGCGGCACCGGGCCAGAGGCGTTGCCGAAGGTGACCCACATGCCGAGTGGCCGCAGGCAGTTGAGCGAGCCCTCCCAGGTGCTCTTGCCCACCGAGTCGAACACCACCGGCACGCCCTTGCCGCCGGTGATCTCCTTGACGCGCGCGACGAAGTCCTCCTTGCTGTAGTCGATGACGTGGTCGCAGCCATGCGACCTGGCGAGCTTCGCCTTCTCTGGCGAGCCCACCGTGCCGATCACGGTGGCGCCAAGCGCCTTGAGCCACTGGCAGGCAATCAGCCCGACGCCGCCCGCGGCGGCGTGCCACAGCACCGTGTCGCCCGCCTTGACGGGATAGGTGCGGTGGATGAGGTACTGCACCGTCATGCCTTTCAGCATCATCGAGGCCGCCTGCTCGTCGCTGATGCCGTCGGGCACCTTGACGAGGCGCTCCGCGGGCAGCAGGCGCTCGCCGCAATAGGCGCCCACCTGGCCCGTGTAGGCCACGCGATCGCCCGCCTTGAGCGTCGTGACGCCCGGTCCCACCTGCTCCACCACGCCCGCGCCCTCGTTGCCCGCGACCTGCGGCAACTGCATCGGGTAGAGGCCCGAGCGCTGGTAGGTGTCGATGAAGTTGACGCCGATCGCCGTGTGGCGAACGCGTACCTGGCCCTGCCCGGGCGCTGCCACCTGCACGTCGTCAAGCTGCAGGACTTCCGGGCCGCCCGTCTTGTGGAATCTCACTGCCTTGGTCATCGCTTCAGTCTCCTCGTTGGAATCCGGCTCAGGACTTCTTCGCCGGCGCTCTGGCCGGCGGCTTCTCGGGTTTCTCCGTCGGCGTGGCGGCGGAGTCGGGCGGCTTGCCCGCCATGGCCTGCTGCATCACCGCCCACGGCCACATCATGGTGTTGGCGGCGGTGTTGGCGCTCGCGGCGGCGAGCTCGGCGAGCTTGGTATCGGTGGTGCCGCTCTTCATCGCCTCCAGCGCCGAGCGCTGCATCTCGAGCCCCTGGATCGCCAAGCGCACCATGTTGAGGTTCATCGCGAGCCACCCCTCGACCGACTTGAGGTCGGTGATGCGTTTCTCGACTTCCTTCGGATCCATGGTCGGCATGGCCATGCCGGGCACGGGCACGCCGAGCGGTCCCCAAAGGCGGCGGAACATCTCGAAGGGATCTTGCGGCGGGGTCGGGTCGGCCATGGCCTGCCTCACTGTCTCACGTTCCGGAGAAGAAATCCTTGACCTCGGCCTCGCGCGCCACGGTGTCCTGATAGCCGAGGTCGATAAGCGCGCGGCAGAACGATTCCTCGAACAGCAGGTAGCTTGCCAGGTTCGAGCCCGAGCGCGACAGCGCGCCGGTCGGCCGCAGGATGAAGCGCACGCTGCGCGGCAGCTCGTGGAGGAAACGCGCGGCGAGGCGCTCGATCGGCTGCGAGGGCGAGATGAACAGCACCTTCACCGGGCGCAGCGTGACGCTGGAGCCCTCGAGATTCTCCGGCGGGATCAGCCGCAGGGTGCGGTTGATGCGCTCCAGGCGCTCGATGTCCACCAGCAGGCTGTCCAGGAAGATCGAGTTGAGCGCGTGGCCGGCGATCTGCGCGAAGGACGGGTAGATGTTGGAGCGCGCGCGCGCCTGGTCCGTGGCCTGCCGGCCGGTGCCGACGATCAGCACCCGGTCGGCGCCCAGGTGCAGCGCCGGGCTCACTGGCGCGATCTGGCGCATCGAGCCGTCGCCGAAGTACTCGCGGTGCACCTTGACCGCGGGAAAGATGAAGGGCAGCGCCGCCGAGGCGAGCAGGTACTCGAGCTTGAGCATCACCGCCGCGCCGATCCGCTGGTTGCGCTCCCAGCCCTCCAGCCCCGAGCCGCCCTGGAAGAAGGACACGCTCTGGCCGGTGGTGTAGCCCGAGGCGGTGACGCAAACCGCGTACAGGGCGCCGGCATCGATGTGCTGCTGGATGCGATCGAAGGGCATGCTCTTCTCGAGCATGTCCTTGAGCGGCGCGTTGTCGAGCAGCGATATCGGCGTGCCGCGCGTCAGCAGCATCATGCTCGAGAGCCAGCGCGCGCCGCTCTTCATGATGCTCGCCACGTCGGTGCGGTAGACGTGCTCGCAGCGCATGTGCTCCCACACTTCCAGCAGGTTCGCCACCCCGCGCGTGAAGTCGTCGGCGAACACCGCGAGCGAGGCGGCATTGATGGCCCCCGCGGAGGTGCCGCACAGGATGGGAAACGGGTTCTTCACCGGGTTGCCGAGCACGTCGCGCACGGCCTTCACCACGCCCACCTGGTAGGCGGCGCGCGCGCCGCCGCCGGTGAGCACGAGCCCGGCGCGGGGCTTCTGGCGCGTCGGGGGAAACGCCGCCACGTTGCCGGCCTGCGCCTCGCTCGCCATGGCGGTGCGCGCGCTAGAAGAGCCGCTGCTCGACGCCCGCGCGCGGCGCGTTGGCGTCCACCACGGCGAGCGCGGTCATGTTGACGAGGCGCCGCACGGTGGCCGAGGGCGTGAGGATGTGCACGGCGCGCGCCGCGCCGAGCAGGATCGGGCCGATGGTGACGCCGTCCGCCGCCGCGGTCTTGAGCAGGTTGAAGGAAATGTTGGCGGCGTCCAGTGTCGGCATGATGAGCAGGTTCGCCTGGCCCTTGTAGCGCGCATGGGGGAACGCCTTGAGGCGGATCTCCTCCGAGAGCGCCGAGTCGCCGTGCATCTCGCCCTCCACCTCGAGCTGCGGCGCACGCTCCTGCAATATGGCAAGCGCGCGCTGCATCTTGCGCGAGGAAGCGAGGTCGAGCGAGCCGAAGTTGGACGCGGAGAGCAGCGCCACCTTGGGCACGATGCCGAAGCGGCGCACCTCCTCGGCGGCGAGCACCGTCATCTCGGCGATGTGCTCGGCATCCGGGTCCGGCGTCACGTAGGTGTCGCAGATGAACACCGTGCGGCCGGGCATGACCAGCGCATTCATCGCCGCGTAGTGGCGCACGCCGGCCGCAAGCCCGATCACCTGGTCGACGTAGTGCAGGTGCAGCGCGTGCGTGCCGAAGGTGCCGCACAGCATGCCGTCGGCCTCGCCCTTGTACATCATCATCGCGCCGATCAGCGTGTTGCGCCGTCGCATCTCGATGCGCGCGTACTCCGGCGACACGCCTTTTCTCTCGGTGAGCTTGTGGTAGCTCATCCAGTAGTCGCGGTAGCGCGGGTCGAGCTCGGGATTGACGAGCTGGAACTCGCGCCCGGGCTTCACGCGCAGGCCGAGGCGCTCGATTCTCTGCTCGACCACCTGCGGCCGGCCCACCAGCACCGGCTGCGCGAGGCCCTCGTCCACCACGATCTGCACCGCGCGCAGCACGCGCTCGTCCTCGCCCTCGGCGTAGACCACGCGCTTGGGCGCCGCTTTCGCCGCCGCGAACAGCGGCTTCATGATCAGGCCCGACTGGTAGACGAACTGCGCGAGCGACTCGCGGTAGGCCGCGAGATCGGCGATCGGCCGCGTCGCGACGCCCGAGTCCATCGCCGCCTGCGCCACCGCCGGCGCGACGCGCGCGATCAGGCGCGGGTCGAAGGGCCGAGGGATCAGGTACTCCGGCCCGAAGCTGATCGCCTCGATGCCGTAGGCCTGCGCCACCTGCTCGGAGGTCTCGGCCTGGGCGAGATCGGCGATCGCGCGCACCGCCGCAAGTTCCATCTCAAGGGTGATGGCGGTGGCCCCCACGTCGAGCGCCCCGCGGAAGATGAACGGGAAGCACAGGACGTTGTTCACCTGGTTCGGATAGTCGGAGCGCCCCGTGGCGATGACGCAATCGGGCCGCGCCTCCTTTGCCAGCTCCGGGCGAATCTCGGGTTCCGGGTTGGCGAGCGCGAGGATCAGCGGCCGCTCGGCCATCTTCTTCACCATCGCCGGCTTGAGCACCCCGCCCGCCGAGAGGCCGAGGAACACGTCCGCGCCGCCGATCACCTCGTCGAGCGTGCGCGCCCTGGTGTCCTTCGCGTAGCGCTCCTTGTCCGGGTCCATCTCCTCCTTGCGCCCCTTGTACACCACGCCCTTTATGTCGGTGACGGTGATGTTCTCCAGCGGCATGCCCATGCGCACCAGCAGGTCGAGGCAGGCGAGCGCTGCAGCGCCCGCGCCGGAGACCACGAGCTTCACGCGCGCGAGGTCCTTGCCGACGACCTTGAGCCCGTTGAGG
>DASWBP010000213.1:0-8761 GCA_036390555.1 Burkholderiales bacterium
TCTCGTTGGTGAACTTGCAGAAGTTCACCTTCCACGAATGCGTGCTCGTGCCGAGCATGTAGATGTTGGCGCCCGAGCAGAACATGCGGCTCTTGCCGCTGGTGACCACCACCGCCTTCACCTCGGGATGCTCGAAGCGGAAGCGGTTCAGCGCATCGTGCAGCTCGATGTCCACGCCGAGGTCGTAGGAGTTGAGCTTGAGCTTGTAGCCGGGCGCGATGCCCTTGTCCTCCGCGATGTCGAGCGTCAGCGTGGCGATGGGCCCGTCAAAGCCGAGCTTCCAGTGGTTGTACTTCTCCGGCGCGGTGTCGAAGGACACCCGCACGGGCAGGTTGTCGGGTGCGTTCATGCCTCCTCCTTGGCGGCGAGCGCCTTCAGTTCCGCGAGGCTCTGCTTGAGCGTGCGCCCCGAGGTGTCGAGCACCGCATCGGCGCGCGCGTAGAGCCGGCTGCGATCGGCCAGAAGCCGCCGGATCTCCTCCTGCGCCGCGGGGCTGCCCTTGAATGGCCGCAGGTCGCCCTGCGCCATGACGCGCTGCATGTGCTCGTCGGGCGTGGCCTTGAGCCAGACGCAGGTGCAATGGTCGAGCAGCAGGTTGTAGGCGTCGGGATCGGTGACCAGGCTGCCGCCGGTGGCGATCACCGCGCGTGGATGCTCCTTGAGGACGCGCGCGAGGGCCTTGCGTTCGAACCGGCGGAACGCTTCCTGGCCGTAGAGGGAGAACACCTCGCCGAGCGGCGCGCCGGCTTCCTTCTCCACCTCGCGGTCGAGCTCGATGAACGGGACCTCCAGCGCCTGCGCCAGCTTCGCGCCGAGCGTGGACTTGCCCGCGCCGCGCAAGCCGAGCAGCGCGATGCGCGCCTCGCGTGACGCAGTGCCATGCTCGCGCACCAGCGCCTCGACCGGCACCTGCATGGCATGCGCGAGCTTTCTCAGGAGCAGCACCGAGATGTTGCCGAGGCCCGACTCGAGCTGCGCCAGGTAACGCTCCGAGACGCCCGAGGCGAGGGCGAGGCTCTTGCGGGTCATGGAATGAGTGGCGCGCCACGCGCGCACGCGGTCTCCCAGCCGCCCGAGGTAGGCGGCTTCGGCCTGGTCATCGCGGTGCAAGGTGCTGTGCGGGGCGCCCATGATTTATAGTGCTTGCCTGAACGAGAGGCCTGCATTATAGTGTGCCGCGCATGAAAATCAACATCCTCGTCGGCACGATGACCGGCACGGCGCAGCTGTGCGCGCAGGAAATGGAGCTCGCGCTGGACGGCGACGAGGTCCAGGTGAAGACGCTCCTCATGGACAAGCTCGATCCCTCGGTCTTCGCCGACCGGGAAGCGGCGTACCTCGTTTGCACCTCGACCTACGGGCAGGGGGACGTGCCCGACAATGCCAAGGGCTTGTACGAGGCCTTGCACACGCAGAAGCCCGACCTGCGCGGCGTGCGCTACGGCGTCTTCGGCCTGGGCGACCGGACCTACGCGGAAACCTACAACTTCGGCGGAAAGCGCTTCGACGAGATCCTGCAGGCGCTGGGCGCCGAGCGGATTGGCGAGCGCTACGCCCACGACGCCTCGAGCGGCACGCTGCCCGAGGAGATCGCCCTGGAGTGGGCGCAGTCGTGGGTGGAGAAGGTGCGCGAGGCCTACTCGGCCGCGTAGAGCAGGGCGGCGATGCCGGCCAGTCCCGCCGGCAGCGCGAAGCGCTCGAAGGTGCCGGCGCGGCCGCGGGCGAGCACGGTGACCGGGATGTCGGTGAGCTCCATCACGCCGTTGGCGATCGAGGGATTGACCCAGCGCAGCCAGGCCGGGTGGCGGCCGACGCCGATCATCACCTCGTCCACGTTCTCGCGCTCGGCGACCGCGGCGATGCGTTCCGCAGGCGCGCCGACCTCAGTCATGGCGCGGAAGGACACGCCGGCCTGCGAGAGGCGCGCCACCGCCTCGGCCATCGCCTCGCGGCTGCGCTCGGCGCGCAGCTCGTCGCGGTCTGTCTTGCGCGTGAAGCGGGCGACGTGCTCGTGGAAGCGCGGCTGCACGTTGAGCACCAGCGCTTCGAGCTTGATGCCGCGCTTGACTAGCGCCGCCACCTGGTCAATCGGCGCGAGCGCCGCTTGGGAGGCATCTACAGGGATGAGGATCTTCATGGGTACTCCTTTCAGGTTTTCTGCAGCGATTTCTGCGGGGCGAGGCGGCGGTTGCGCAGCCACGCGAAGCCGAGTGTCCCGCCCACCACGATCACGTAGCAGGCGTTGACCAGCGCGCGGCGTCCTTCCAGGTATTCCTGCAGGGCGGGCTCGCCGGTGATCATCTTCACTGCCGTCCAGGCGAGCACCGCGCCGCCGACGTACAGCAGGCTCGGGAAGCGCTCCAGCCAGTGCAGGATGAGCGTCGAGCCCCAGACCACGATCGGGATGGAAATCACCAGGCCCGCCACCACCAGCAGCGCCGAGCCGTTCGCGGCGCCCGCGACGGCGAGCACGTTGTCGAGGCCCATCACGGCATCGGCGATGACGATAGTGCGCATCGCGGCCCAGAAGCTCGCGGCCGGTGCCACGTCGTGCTCGCGGCCGCCATCGTCGCCGGTAAGCAGGCGGTAGGCGATCCAGACGAGGGCGAGGCCGCCCAGCAGCATCAGCCCGGGGACCTTCAGCAGCCACAGCACCACCACCGTGAGGCTGGCGCGCACGACCACCGCGCCCACGGTGCCCCACAGGATCGCCTTGCGTTGGTGCTCCTTGGGCAGGTTGCGCGCCGCGAGCGCAATGACGATCGCGTTGTCGCCGGCCAGCACCAAATCGATGACGATGATCGCGGCCAGTGCCGACCAGAACTCCCCGGTCATGAACAGTTCCATGCATGCCCTCCTTGGTGGTGGGGGCAAGTCTGGCGGCACCGGAAGGTAAAGAAAATTGAAGAAACGCAATGCCATTCATCGCGAAATGCAATGCGTGTTGCGCGCGGTGCACGAACTGGTAAGATGCGCCCCGTAGCACCCGTAGCACCCGTAGGGGAGTAGCTTCTTCGCGTGCGGTCGTCATTCCGGGATTCGTCCCCGGTCGCACGGGCAGCGCAAGGCTGCAAGCGAGACCTCGGGCCCGGCCGCGCCACTTGGCGCGGCCTGACCTCAGGACTCGACGAAGGAGCAGGCGATGCCCCGTTCTGCGCTGCGCCGGTACTTCAGGCACGGGTTGTTCCCCCAGCTGATGGTGTTCGAGGCGGTCGCACGACTGGGCAGCGTCACGCGCGCGGCCGACGAGCTGCACCTCGCACAGCCGACGGTCTCCACCCAGCTGAAGAAGCTCTCGCAGACGCTCGATGCGACCCTGTTCGAGGCGCAGGGCCGGGGCATCGTGCTCACGCCCGCCGGGCGCGAGCTGCAGGAGGTTTGCGGCGAGCTCTTCGGCTTGCTCGAGCGCGCGGAAGCGCGCATCGCCCAGGTACGCAATCCGCGTCCGGAAGTGCTGCGCATTGCAGCCGCACCCGCCGCGCGCCAGTCCGCTGCGCGCCTCCTGGCGGCATTCTGCTCGCGCCACCCGGGCGTGCAGGCGAGCCTGCATGTGGCAGAGGCAGCGCAGCTGACCGCACGTATGGCGCGGGGCGAGGACGACGTCTACCTGATGGCGCTCGATGGCGAGGCGCCCGGCGTTGCGCCGTACCGCCAATGGAGCCTGGCGCACGCGAGCGGCCACGAGCTGGCGCCGCTCGCGCAGCAGTTCGTGCGCGAGGTGCTCCTTGACGGGCTGGGCGTGGACGCGAACAATTCCCTCGCCGCGACCCAGGGGGGAAATAATGCAGCTCTCGAGCGCAGACCATAGCGTGTCACCGCCACGCATCGAGGTGCCGCGGGAATACAACGCCGCCCACGACCTGCTTGAGCGCAACATGCGCATCGGCCGCGCCGGGAAGGTCGCCTTCCACGACGACGCGGGCTCGATCACCTATGCGGCGCTGGCCGAGCGCGCCAACCGCTTCGGCAGCGGGCTGCTCGCCATGGGCCTGAGGATGGAAGACCGCATCCTGCTTGCGCTGCACGACACCATCGATTTCCCGACCGCGTTCCTCGGCGCGATCAAGGCCGGCATCATCCCGATCGCGGTGAACACGCTGCTCACCGCCAAGGACTACGAGTACATGCTGTCGGACTCGCGCGCCAAGGTGCTGGTGGTGTCCGAGGCGCTGTTGCCGCAGTTCAAGCCGGTGCTCGAGCGCCTGCCCTTCCTCAAGCATGTGATCGTGTCAGGCACGCAGTCCTACGCGGACGTGCTGGCGAAAGGCCAGCCGCAGCTCGAGCCGGCGCCGACCACGCGCGACGACGCTTGCTTCTGGCTGTATTCCTCGGGCTCGACCGGCATGCCGAAGGGTACGGTGCACGCGCACTCGAGCATGATCGAAACCGCCGAGCTCTACGCGCGCGGCGTGCTCGGCATCCGCGAGTCCGACGTGGTGTTCTCGGCGGCGAAGTTGTTCTTCGCCTACGGCCTGGGCAACTCGCTTTCCTTCGTCATGGCGGCGGGCGCCACCGCGGTGCTGATGGCCGAGCGCCCGACGCCTGCGGCGGTCTTCAAGCGCCTGAAGGAGCGCAAACCCACTTTCTTCTACGGCGTGCCGACCCTCTATGCGGCCATGCTCGCCGATCCCGCCTTCCCGAAGAAGGAGGAGCTCGCCCTTCGCATCTGCGTCTCGGCGGGCGAGGCGCTGCCGCCGCAGATCGCCAAGGGCTTCAAGGAAAGGACGACGCTCGACATCCTGGACGGCATCGGCTCGACAGAGATGCTGCACATCTTCCTCTCCAACCGGCCCGGCGACCTGCGCTACGGCTCCACCGGCAAGGCGGTGCCCGGCTACGAGCTGCGCCTGGTGGACGAGCAGGGCAACGAGGTGCCGCAGGGCGAGCTGGGCGAGCTCGAGATCCGCGGCACGACCGCCGCCATGTACTACTGGAACAACCGCGCGAAGAGCCGCTCCACGTTCGTGGGCAGCTGGACCAAGAGCGGCGACAAGTACACGCAGGACGCCGACGGCTTCTACGTCTACGGCGGGCGCACCGACGACATGCTGAAGGTGGGCGGCATCTGGGTGTCTCCCGCGGAGGTCGAGGCCGCGCTGGTGAGCCACCCCTCGGTGCTCGAGGCGGCGGTGATCGGCAAGGAGGACGAGCAGAAGCTCGTCAAGCCCAAGGCCTTCGTCGTGCTCAAGCCCGGCACGCGGGCGAGCGACGAGGACCTGAAGGCACACGTCAAGTCCAAGCTCGCGCCCTACAAGTACCCGCGCTGGATCGAGTTCGCCAACGAGCTGCCCAAGACCGCGACCGGCAAGATCCAACGCTTCAAGCTGCGCGGATGAGCGCGCTCAGGCTTTCGACTTCGTCGGAGGAGGCGCGCCGCGCCTACCTCGAAGGCGAGGCGCGGCTCCTTGCGGCGCGCCCCTCTCCCGAGAAGTCCTTCGAGAAGGCAATCGCCGCGGATCCGGACTTCGCGCTGGCCCACGCCGGCGAGGCGCGCGCACTCTTCCTGACTGCCAGGGTGCCTCAAGCGAAGGCTGCCGCGCTGATGGCGCGCGAGCTGGCGAAGAACCTGCCTGCGCGCGAAAAGAACAACGTCGAGGTCGTCGCGCTCACCATCGAGGGCGGCGCAGCGAAGGCCTACCAGCTTGCGCGCGAGCACCTCAGGCAGTACCCGACCGATGCGATGGTGCTCGCGCCCTGCACCGGCGTCTTCGGCTTGGTCGGCTTCTCCGGCCGCAAGGGACGTGAGCAGGAAATGCGCGATCTCCTGGAGGAGCTCGCGCCGCATTGGAGCGAGGATTCATTCTTCCTCACGCAGCTTGCCTTCGCGCGTTGCGAGACCGGCGCGATCGATGCCGCGCGCCGGGCGATCGAGCGCGCGCTCGAGCTCGATCCGGCTAGCGGCCACGGCGCGCACGTCAAGGCTCACGTGCTCTACGAGGCAGGCGAGCACGCGGCCGGGCTCAAGTTCGTGCAAGGCTGGCTCCCCGGCTATGCGCGCGAGGGGCTGATGCATTGCCACCTCAGCTGGCATCTGGCGCTGCTGCAGCAGGAGCTGGGCGAACACGATGCGGCGCTGAAGACGTACCTGAAGGGCGTGCATCCGGGAGGCTCGTGGGGGCCGCCGATCAACGTGCTGACCGACGGCGCGTCGTTCCTCTGGCGCGCGGAACTTGCCGGGCGGCCGCGCGATGCCGAACGCTGGCACGAAATCAAGCAGTACGGCGACAAGAATTTCCCGGCGGCAGGCATTGCCTTCGCCGACGTGCACAAGGCGCTCGCCTACGCGGCGACCGGCGACGAGGTGGCTCTGGAAAAGCTGCTGGGCGAGCTGCGCGCGCGCGAGCAGGCAGGCAAGCTTCTCGCGGGCCCGATCGTGCCCGCGCTCGCCGAGGGCTTCGACGCTTTCGCGCGCAAGGACTACGCGAAGGCGGTGGCGCTCCTCGAACCGTACATGGCGGAGCACGAACGAATCGGCGGCAGCCGCGCGCAGCGCAAGCTGATCGAGCTCACGCTCGATGCCGCACGCAACCGCACAACCCGCTAGGCGCTTCCCTTAAACTAGCTCCCGAGGAGGGAAGTTCCATGCGCTCGACCATGATGCGCGACGGGCTGTCGCTGAACGACCTGCTCGAGCGTGCGGGGCGGCTGTACGGCGAGTCGGTCATCGTCAGCCGCCTGCCCGACAAGTCGCTCGTGCGGCACACCTTCGCGCAGTACTACCAGCGCACGCGCCGCCTCGCGGCCGCCCTGCTCGCGGCCGGACTGAAGAAGGGCGAGCGCGTGGCGACGCTGTGCTGGAACCACCACGCCCACCTGGAGTGCTATTTCGGCATCCCGGCGGCGGGCGGTGTGATGCACACGCTGAACCTGCGCCTCGCGCCGGACGACATCGCCTGGATCGCGAACCACGGGCAGGACCGGTTCCTCATCGTCGACGACATCCTGCTGCCGCTCCTCGAGCAGTTCCGCGCGAAGGCGAAGTTCGAGCGCGTCATCGTGTTTCCGTTCAGCGGCAAACCCGTGCCGGCGGAATTCACCAACTACGAGGAATTCCTCGCGAGCGCGCCCGCACAATTCGACTACGTGCCGCACGACGAGAACGACCCGGTGTCCATGTGCTACACCTCGGGCACCACGGGCCGGCCAAAAGGCGTGGCCTATTCGCACCGCTCGACCATCATCCACACGCTGGTCGGCACGCTGCCGGACAACTGGGGCCTGTCGGCGAGATCGAGCGTGATGCCGGCGACGCCGATGTTCCATGCCAACTGCTGGGGCATTCCCTACGCCTGCGTGATGCTCGGCGTGAAGCTCATCTTTCCCGGGCCACACCTGCACCCGGAGGACCTGCTCGCGCTGATGGCGCAGGAGCGGCCCAACTACGTGCTCGGCGTGCCCACCATCTGGATGAGCATGGCGCAGCTGCTCGAATCCGACCCGCAGAAATACAAGCTGCCGCAGGGCGTGAGGATGCTCGTCGGCGGCGCGGCGATGCCGGAGTCGCTGATACGCACCTACGCGAAGCACGGCGCCGCGGTCACGCAGGGCTGGGGCATGACCGAGACCAGCCCGATCGGCAGCGTGTCCTACCTGAAGCCGGAGCTGCTGGGAATCCCGGAGGACGAGAAGTTCAAGCGCTACGCCACGGCGGGAATTCCCGTACCGCTGGTCGCCCTGCGCATCATCGGCAACGACGGCAGCGAGCAGCCCTGGGACGGCAAGAGCGTGGGCGAGATCCAGGTGCGCGGCCCCTTCATCACCGGCAGCTACCACGAGGTGCCGCCCGAGCCCGAGAAGTTCACCGCGGACGGCTGGCTGCGCACAGGGGACGTCGCCTCGATCGATCCGCACGGCTACGTGCGCATCGCCGACCGCACCAAGGACCTCATCAAGTCCGGCGGCGAGTGGATCAGCTCGGTGGACATGGAAAACCGCCTGATGGCGCACGCCGCGGTGCAGGAGGCGGCGGTGATCGCCATCGCCGACGAGAAATGGGGCGAGCGGCCCCTTGCCTGCGTGGTGCTCAAGCAGGGCAGGCAGGCGAACGCCGAAGAATTGCGCACGCACCTCGCCGGGGCGTTTGCGAAGTGGCAGCTGCCCGACCGCTTCGAGTTTCTCGAGGCGATCCCGCGAACTTCGACCGGCAAGTTCTGGAAGGTTAAACTGCGGGAAATGTTCCGATAGAGAGGCAGCACATGGCAGACCCCACTGAACGGCGCGGCATGGACGCCAGCATGGATCCCGCGACGCTACATCTCGAAGAGATCTTCACCGATCGGCGCGTCGGCACCATACGGCGCCTGACGCCGGTGAAGCCGGATGGCACGCGCGACCTGGCTCGCCCGGTGCTCTACATCGGCGAGACGCAGGTGATCGTGCCGCAGATCGGCACCCTGCCGGTCGGCTTCGAGATTCCGGCGGCGACGCTGGAGGAGGCGGCGAAGAAGTTTGGCGAGCTTGCCAAGGACGCGATCGAAAAGATGATGCGCGAGCTGCAGGACCTGCGGCGCCAGGCGGCTTCGTCCATCGTGGTGCCGCAGGGCGGGCTGCCGCCCGGCGGCGGCCTCGGCGGCATGGGCGGGGGCGGCGGCAAGATCCAGCTGCCGTAGCCCGGCCAGCCGACGCGCGGATTGCGCCAGGCGGCCCTTGGAGGCGCGTCAGTCGCCGAGCGCGCCGTACACCTGCTTGCGGAACAGCGTGCGCGTGTGCATGCGCTGGTTGGGCCCCTGCGTCATGAGGATCGCAATCAGGCCCTGCTTCG
>DASWBP010000214.1:0-5635 GCA_036390555.1 Burkholderiales bacterium
GGTATCCTCACACAGACGCGAGCAATCCAGCCGCGAGTTTCTCGGCCGGCGCGCGGGCGTCGGATATTCTTCAGTGCGGATCGGCACCACCGGTATTGCTATGCGCGCTTGGGCAAGGATCGCGCGCGCGAAGCCGCACCAGCTTGTCTCGCCGCCCGCGGTCATGTGGTAGAGCCCTTCCGCGCGCTTTTCAAGGAGCGCGATAGTCGCTCGCGCGATCTCCGGGCTGGACGTCGGTGCGCCGACCTGGTCGTCCACCACGCGCAGCTCGGGGCGTTCCTTCGCCAGGCGCAGCATCGTCAGCATGAAATTCTTGCCGCGCGGCCCGTAGACCCAGCTGGTGCGCAGGATGAGGTGCCGGCAGCCGCTCTTGGTGATCGCCTGCTCCCCGGCGAGCTTGGACTCACCGTAAACGTTGATTGGGTGAGTCGCGTCGTCCTCTACATAGGGCGCCTGCTTCTCGCCATCGAACACGTAGTCGGTCGAGTAGTGCACTAGCAACGCGCCGATGCGCTTGGCTTCCTCGGCGAGCACGCGCGGCGCGGTTGCGTTCACAGCGAACGCAGCCTCGCGGTCGGTCTCTGCCTTGTCCACCGCCGTGTACGCCGCGGCATTGACGATCACTTCTGGCTGCAGCGCGCGCACGGCCGCGGCCAGGCGCGGCACGTCCGCGAGGTCCAGCGCGGCGCGATCGAAGGCCTTCAGCTCGCCGAGCGGTGCGAGGGTGCGCTCGAGCTCCCAGCCCACCTGGCCGTTGCGGCCGAGGAGGAGGATCTTCAATCGAAGAGGTCGGCCGCGGCGAGCGGCGCGCCGCGCCGGTCCTTGTCGCTCACGATCGGCTCGCCCTCCAGGGGCCAGCGGATCGCGAGCTCGGGGTCGTTCCAGAAGAGCGTACGCTCGTGCTCGGGGGCGTAGTAGTCGGTGGTCTTGTATTGCACCAGCGCCTGGTCGGAAACCACGAGAAAGCCGTGCGCAAAGCCCGCCGGAATCCAGATACTGCGCGGCGTGCCGGCGGAAAGCAGTACCGAGACCCACTTGCCGAAGGTCGGCGAGCTGCGGCGCAGGTCCACCGCCACGTCGAAGATCTCGCCGGCGCTCACCGAGACGAGCTTGCCCTGCGGCTGGCGCACCTGGTAGTGCAATCCGCGCAGGACGTTGCGCACCGACTGCGACTGGTTGTCCTGCACGAAGTCCACGTCCAGTCCCGTCGCCTCGCGGAACGTGCGCCGGTTGAAGGCCTCGAAGAAGAATCCGCGCGAATCGCCGAACACCTTCGGCTCGAGCAGCAGCACCTCCGGAATCTCCAGGCGCTGGACCTTCATCGCGGCGACGGCGCCCCCAGCGCAGACACAGCGTAACCACGCGCGCGCATCCTCAGAACACCTTCTCGTAGAGCACGCGCAGCAGGTATTCGCCGTAGCCGCTCTTTTCCAGCGGCTTGGCGAGCATGCGCAATTGCGCGGCGCTGATGTACTTCTCGCGAAAGGCGATCTCCTCCGGGCAGGCGACCTTGAGGCCCTGGCGCTTCTCGATGGTCTCGATGAAGTGCGCCGCTTCCAGCAGCGATTCGTGCGTGCCGGTGTCGAGCCAGGCATAGCCGCGGCCCATCGGCACCACGTCCAGCTCGCCCCACTCCAGGTAGCGGCGGTTGACGTCCGTGATCTCCAGCTCGCCGCGCGCCGAAGGCTTGAGCGACTCGGCCACCCGCACCACGCGGTTGTCGTAGAAGTACAGTCCCACCACCGCGTAGCGCGACTTGGGGTTCTTGGGTTTCTCCTCCAGGCTCACCGCCTTGCCCTTGCGGTCGAACTCGACCACGCCATAGCGCTGCGGGTCGTTCACCGGATAGGCGAAGACCGTGGCGCCCTTCTTGCGCGCGGCCGCATCCTTCAACAGGGTCGAGAGGTCATGGCCGTGGAACAGGTTGTCGCCCAGCACCAGCGCCACGGCGTCCTTGCCGATGAACTTCTTGCCGATGATGAACGCCTGCGCGAGACCCTCGGGCTTGGGCTGCACGGCATAGGTGAGCCGCAGGCCCCACTTGTGCCCGTCGCCCAGCAGCTCTTCGAATCGCGGCGTGTCCTGCGGCGTCGAGATGACGAGGATGTCGCGGATGCCCGCGAGCATCAGCGTGGTGAGCGGGTAGTACACCATCGGCTTGTCGTAGACGGGCAGCAACTGCTTCGACACCACCTGGGTCACCGGGTAGAGCCGCGTGCCCGAGCCGCCCGCGAGGATGATGCCCTTCATGCCGCCCTCTGCGAGCGCTGCTGCTCGAGGTACCAGCGCACGGTCTTCTTCAACCCCGAGGCGAAGCTCTCGGCGGGCTGCCAGCCGAGCTCGCGCTCGATCTTCGAGGAATCGATGGCGTAGCGCCGGTCATGCCCGGGACGGTCCTTGACGAAGGAGATGAGTGCCGCGTAGCTGCCGCCCGTGCGCGGCTTGGCTTCGTCAAGCAGCGCGCACAGCGTCTTCACCAGGTCGATGTTCTTCATCTCGGCGCGGCCGCCGATGTTGTAGACCTCGCCCAGCCGCCCCTTGTCGAGCACGGCGCGCAGCGCCGTGCAGTGGTCTTCGACGTAGAGCCAGTCGCGCACGTTCTGCCCGTCGCCGTACACGGGCAGGGGCTTGCCGGCAAGCGCGCGGTGGATCATGAGCGGAATCAGCTTCTCCGGGAACTGGCGCGGGCCGTAGTTGTTCGAGCAGTTGGTGACGAGCGTCGGCAGGCCGTAGGTGTGGTGGTAGGCGCGCACCAGGTGGTCGGAGGCCGCCTTCGAGGCGCTGTAGGGACTGTTCGGCGCATATGGCGTGGTCTCGGAAAACGCCGGATCCTGCGGGCCGAGGGAGCCGTACACCTCGTCGGTGGACACATGCAGGAAGCGGAACGCGGCGCGCTCTTCCGCCGGCAGCGCCATCCAGTAAGCGCGCGCTTCTTCCAGCAGCCCGAAGGTGCCGACAATGTTCGTCTGGATGAACTCCGCCGGCCCCTCGATCGAGCGGTCCACGTGGCTCTCCGCCGCCAGGTGCACGATGGCGCGCGGCCGGTGGCGCGCGAGCAGCGTCCCCACCAGGCCCCGGTCGCCGATGTCCCCTTGCACGAAGCTGTGGCGCGCGTCGGCGCGCAGCGCCTCGAGGTTGGCGAGGTTGCCCGCGTAGGTGAGCTTGTCGAGGTTCACGATCGGCTCGCCCGTCTGCGCGATCGTGGACAGGACGAAATTCGAGCCGATAAAACCCGCCCCGCCGGTAACAAGGAGCATATGCGATCTAGGGGCGGGTTTCGGCGCAGGGTAACGTTCTGCGAAGCATAACGTTAGCCAAAGCCAAAGCCGGCGCCGTCAGTGGAAGAGAGCATGCGCGGATTCTACGCGGCGGCGCTCGCCGGCTGCTCGGTGAACTGCAGCTGATAGAGCTTGGCGTAGACCCCGCCGCGCGCGAGCAGCTCCGCGTGCCGGCCCTGCTCCACGACGCGGCCGCGCTCCAGCACCACGATGCGGTCCGCGCGCTCGATGGTCGAGAGGCGGTGCGCAATGACGATGGTGGTGCGCCCGCGCATCAGCACATCGAGGGCGGCCTGCACCTGGCGCTCCGACTCGGTATCGAGCGCCGAGGTCGCTTCGTCGAGGATCAGCACCGGCGCGTTCTTGAGCAGCGCGCGCGCGATCGCCAGGCGCTGGCGCTGGCCGCCCGAGAGGCGCAGGCCGTTCTCGCCGATCAGCGTGTTCAGGCCCTCCGGCGTCTCGCGAATGAAGTCCATGGCGTGCGCCGCCTCGGCCGCGGCGACCACGTCCCGCTCCGGCGCACCGCCCATGGCTCCGTAGGCGATGTTGGCGTAGATCGAGTCATTGAACAGGATCACCTCCTGCGACACGAGCGCGATGTTGGCGCGCAGGCTCTCGAGCGTGAGCGTCTGCAGGTCGTGCCCGTCCAGCGTGATGCGCCCCGAGCTTGGCGTGTAGAAGCGCGGCAGCAGGTTGACGAGCGTCGTCTTGCCGCCGCCGGAGGGCCCGACCAGCGCCACGGTCTCGCCCGAGCGGATGCGCAGGTCCACGTCCCGCAGCGCCGGCTCCGGCCGCGTGGGGTAGGCGAAGCTCACGCCCTCGAAGGCGATGTCGCCGCGTGCGCGCCCGAGCGCTATCGTGCCGCGATCTTCCTCCACCGGAGCATCGATGACCTCGAACACGCTCTCGGCCGCGGCGAGGCCCCGCTGCAGCACGCCGTTCACCTCCGTCAGGTGCTTGATCGGCGCGAACAGCATCAGCATGGCGGTGACGAACGAGACGAACTCGCCCACCGTGGTGCGGCTGGCGAGCGATTCCTGCAGGGCGATGTACACGATCACCGAGAGCGCGGCCGCCGCGAACAGGTGCGTGATCGGCGTGGTGAGCGCCTCGGGCACCTTCTGGCGCATGTTGAAGCCGCGCAGCATGCGGCTCGTGTGCGCGAAGCGCCCCGCCTCGTAGTCCTGGCCGCCGAAGACTTTCACCACGCGATGCGCGCCGATGCTCTCCTCGAGCACGTGCACCAGGTCGCCCATGGCGTGCTGCGAACCGCGCGCCATGCGGCGCAGGCGCCGCGCGGTCAGCTGCACGACCCAGGCGACCGGCGGCGCGATGGCGAGCGCGATGAGCGTCAGCTTCCAGTTGAGATACAGCAGCCAGGCGAACAGCCCCACGATGACGATGGAGTCGCGCACCAGCACGGTGAGCGCCGTAGTCGCCGCCGCGCTGACGTTGGCCACGTCGTAGGCCACCTTCGAGAGCAGCGCCGCCGAGCTCTGGTCGTCATAGGCGTTCGCCGGGTAGCGCAGCAGTCGCCCGAACATGGCCGCGCGCAGGTCCAGCACCACGCGGTTCGCCACCCAGGCGAGGCCGTAGTGTCCCGTGAAGGTGAAGATGCCCCGCAGGACGAAGATGCCGATCAACGCGCCGGCGAAGGCGAAGGGCGGCAGCATCGGCTGCGTCCCGGCCGCGAACCCGCCGTCCAGCAGCGGCTTCATCAGCATCGGGAACAGCGGCTCGGTCGCGGCCGCGGCCACCATGCCCAGCACGGCGAGCGCGAACACTCTCGCGTGCGGCCGGACGTGGGACAGGAGCCTCAGGTAAAGCTGCCGGCCGCCCGGGCCGCGCCTCTGCGTCATGGCAGAATTGTAGCCGCTCGCGAAAAGCGAGCCCCATCGTGACTCCAGCGCCGCAACGCATCCTGCTCGTCGCGACGCGCCGCATCGGCGACGTGCTCCTGGCGACGCCGCTGCTGCGTTCGCTGCGTCGCGCCTGGCCGCAGGCTGCCGTCGACGTCCTCGTCTATGCCGGCACGCAGCACATCCTCGAAGGCAACAGCGACGCGCAACGCGTGCTCACGATCGCGCAGCGGCCGTCGCTCGCCGAGCACTTGCGGCTGCTGCGCGGCCTGTGGGGACGCTACGACCTCGCGCTTGCCTCGCAGCAGAGCGACCGCAGTCACCTGTATGCGTGGGTCGCAGCCCGCAGGCGCGTTGGCGTCGTGCCCGACGAAAGCCGGTCCTCGGCCTGGAAGCGCGCGTCCTGCGAGTCGTACGAGGTGCTGGACGATGTGCACACGCACACGGTGGTGCAGAACTTGCGCCTCGCGGACCGGCTCGGCATCGCGCGCTGCTACG
>DASWBP010000215.1:0-11355 GCA_036390555.1 Burkholderiales bacterium
CAGCACCGACCAGACGATGAGACGCACCTGGCCGAAGCGGCGCGTCAACCACCCCGTGAGCGGCATGGCGATCGCCTGCGCCGCGGCATAGGAGGTGACGATCCAGGTGCCCTGCGTCGCGCTCACGCCGAGGTCGCCGGAGATGGTGGCCACCGAGACATTGGCGATGGTGATGTCGAGCACCACCATGAAGGTCGCCGCGGCGATCATCACCGCGCCGAGCATGCGCTCGGCGCCTGCGAGCGGCGCCGGCGCCGATGCCTGCGCGGGCGACGGTGCCGGACCTCTCGGCGGCGCGGCCGCCGTCGCGGCTTCGCTCACCGGTGCGCCGCGATGATGGCGCGCACGCGGCCCTCGGCCTCGGCGGCGGGCACGGCGTAGGCCTGCGTCGCGTACGCGGGCGTGCTGCGCGGCGCGGCGGCGAGCTGCGCGCCGCGCGTGTCGCGGATGTCCACTTCCGCGCGCATGGAAAGGCCGATGCGCAGGGGATGCTCGCGCAGCTGCGCCGGGTCGAGCGCGATGCGCACCGGCACGCGCTGTACCACCTTGATCCAGTTGCCGGTGGCGTTTTGCGGCGGCAGGAGGGCAAAGGCGCCGCCGGTGCCCGCGCCGAGGCCCGCCACGTGCCCGCGGTACTCGACCGAGCCGCCGTAGAGGTCGGCGGTGAGGCGCACCGGCTGCCCGATGCGCATGTCGCGCAGCTGCACTTCCTTGAAGTTGGCGTCCACCCAGACATCCGCGAGCGGCACGATCGCCATCAGCGGCGCGCCGGGCGCGACGCGCTGCCCTACCTGCACCGAGCGGCGCGCCACGTAGCCGCCTACCGGCGCCGGGATCTCCACGCGCTTCAGCGCCAGGTAGGCCTCGCGCACGCGCGCGGCGGCGCGCAGCACGCTGGGGTGCTCCTCGACCTTCACGCGGTCGGTCAGCGTGCGGTTGGCAGCCGCGCTCTCGCGCGCGGCGGCGAGCGCCGCGCGCCCCGCGGCGACGCTGGTGCGCGCGTTGTCGTAGTCCTCGCGCGTCACCATGCCCTTCTCGGCAAGCGAGGCGCGGCGCGCGAGCGCCTCTTCCGCACGCTGCAGCTCGGCCTCGCGCACGCGCACGTTGGCGTCCAGCGTCAGGTTGTTGGCATACAGCGTGCGCGCCTCGCGCACCGCGCGCGCGAGCTCGGCTTCCGCCTGGTCGAGCGCCACCTGCGCGTCGGCCGCATCCAGCCGCACCAGCATCTGCCCGGCCTGCACGCGGTCGGTGTCGTCGGCGCCGATGGCGATCACGGTGCCCGCCACCTGCGGCGTCACCTCGATGAGGTTGCCCGCGACGTAGGCATTGTCGGTGGACTCGTAGAAGCGGCCGACCAGCTGCCACCACGCCGCCCAGCCGCCGCCCGCGGCGAGGAACAGCAGGACGAGCAGGACGAGGGTGCGGCGCCGGCTAGCCATGGTTGTCCAGCATGCGCTGCAGCAGGGACTTCAGCTGCTCGAGCTCGGCGCGCGTGAAGCCGCGCAGGTGCTGGTTCAGCACCTTCGCCGCCATCGCCGCCATCTGCTCGGTGAGCTTCCTGCCCGCGGCGGTGAGCTCCAGGCGCACCACGCGCCGGTCGTTCGCATCGGGCACGCGGCGCAGCAGGCGCTTGGCGCCGAGGCGCGCCACCATGCGCGTCATCGAGCCGGTGTCGTAGTCGTAGTCGCGCGCGATGTCGGCGGCGCGGTCGCCGCGGCCGTGCGCGATGTAGATGAGGATCGAGCCCTGCGCCGCCGAGATGCCGTGCGGCGCGAGCTCGCGGTCCACCGCGGCGAAGATCGAGGCGCGCACGCGCGTGACGAGGTAGCCGACGCTGTCCTCGACCCGGTAGGTCTCCGCCCGGTACAGCCCCATGCCTTCTCCCTGGCCGCCGATTGGCTGCCGAAGCAGCAAATTACCTGCCTGGGCAGCTAATGTCCAGCCGGGCGGGCGCCGCGGTACACTGGGCGCGTGACGTGGGACACGCTCGCCGCCTACGACGCCCTCACCGGGGGGCGCAGCCGCTTCGTGCGCGCGGACGAGCTATGCCGCAGCGCAGCGCAGCGCTTTCCCGGCCGCCTGCCAGGGGCGGCCGCACTCGCCGCCGAGGCGGGCCTCCCGCAAAAGGACAAGACGGGCCTGGAGAGAGCGCAAGGCGCGTTCCTCGCCGCCGTGCTGCGCGATCCTGCGGCCGGACGGCACCTGTGCCACGCGATGCTGCTGCCGCGCGAAGAGTCGCGCGCCCGCCTGGCCGAGTTCGAGGCGCGGGGCGAGCTTTCCCTCGAGGGCGCGCGCCTGCACCGCGAGGGCAAGGCCGTCGTGGTCACCATGCGCAACCCGCGCTACCTCAACGCCGAGGACGAAGGCACCTTGCCGGGCCTGGAGACCGCGGTGGACGTCGCGCTTCTCGACCGCAGGAGCGAGCTCTGCGTGCTGCGCGGCGACACCGTCACGCACACGAAGCACGCGGGCCATCGCGTCTTCGGCGCGGGCATCAACCTCACGCACCTATACCAGGGCAGGATCCGCTACCTCTGGTACCTGGTGCGCGACCTCGGGCTCGTGAACAAGCTCTACCGCGGCCTGGCGCTGCCGAACGTGGATCCCGAAGTGGATTGCATCGAGAAGCCCTGGGTGGCCGCGGTGGAGCGCTTCGCGATCGGCGGGCACTGCCAGATCCTGCTCACCATGGACTACGTGCTCGCGGCCGAGGACGCGTACCTGACGCTGCCGGCGAGGAAGGAAGGCATCATCCCGGGCGCGGCGAACCTGCGCCTGCCGCGCTTTGTCGGCGCGCGCATCGCGCGCCAGGCGATCCTCGCCGAGCGGCGGCTGGATTGCGCCTCGCCCGAGGGCCGCATGATCTGCGACGAGGTCGTGCCGGCGGCAGACATGGACGCGGCGATCGCGCGCACGGTGGAGCGCCTCACCAGCTCGGGCGTGGTGAGCGCCGCGGGCAACAAGCGCGCCTTCCGCGCGGGCGAGGAGCCGCTCGACACCTTCCGGCGCTACATGGCGGTGTACGCACGCGAGCAGGCCGAGTGCCACTTCAGCCCGGCGCTCATTGCCAACCTCGAGAAGAATTGGGACGCCGCAAACCGACGCGGCTGAGCAAAGGTGCGCCGCATACTGCCGCGGCGACGATGCGCGGGACCCCGCGAACCGGCGCAGCCCCTCAGGACAAGAGGAACTCGCGCACGAGCGCAATCTGGTCGTCGTGCAGCAGCGTCGGCGCGTGGCCGATGCCGGGCAATTCGACCAGCGTCGCCTTGGGCCCGCGCTGCGTCATCTGTTCGGCGGTCTCGCGCGAGAGCAGGTCCGACTGCGCGCCGCGGATGAGCAGCGTCGGGCAGCGCACCGCGTCGTAGACGGGCCAGGTCTCCACGTCCTTGTCGGTGATGAGCTGGCGGAAGGGCTCGGCGATCCTCGGGTCGTAATGCATGCGCCAGGCGCCATCCGCGGTCTTGCGCACCACCACCTCGGTGAGGAAGCGCCACTCCGCGTCCGTGTGCCGGCCGAACGGCGCCGAGACGAGGCGCACCAGCTGCTCGGCGGCCTCGAAGCTCTGCAGCGGCGGCACCTTGCCGAAGTAGGTGGCGATGCGCTCGAGCGAGACCCGCGAGATCACCGGCCCCGCCTCGTTCAGCACCAGCCGCGTGATGGGCGTTTCCTTCTGCGCCGCGAGCGCCATGCCGATCAGGCCGCCCATCGAGGTGCCCACCCAGTGCACCTGCTCGACGTCCAGGCGTGCGATCAGCGTCACCATGTCGGCGACGTACTGCGGCACGCCGTAGAGCATCGGGTTGGCGAGCCAGTCGGAATCGCCGCGCCCCACGACATCCGGGCACACCACGCGGTAGTGCGCGCTCAGCGCGCGCGCCAGGTTGTCGAAATCGCGCGCGCAGCGTCCAAGGCCGTGCACGCAGAGCAGCACGCGCGGATTGTCCGCCCTGCCCCATTCGTAATAGGCGATGCGGTGCAGCCCGGCGGGTGAGGCGCACTGCACGCGCCGCTGGACCGGATTCAAGCCGTGTTTCTCTCCCCGGCCCACTTCTCCACCAGCCGGCCGTTCTCGATCGCCGCGCCGCCGCGCGCGCCGTCGCGGTCCCACTCGACCTCCACGCGCAGCTCGGGGAAGTCCGCCGTCGCCGTGACGAAGGCCGGGAACGGCAGCCCCTGCGAGAGCGCGAAGCGGTATTCCAGCCGCCCCGGCGCGTGGTGCTCGGTGTAGGGCTCGGCGTCGATGTCGCGCACCAGCAGCCAGCGGACGCGCTCCTGGAAATCCTCGAAGCGGCCCGCGGCGCCGGTCACGCGGACGGTTGCCGTGAACCCCACGGCTCCCGCTATGCGCTGTACTTGAACGAGAGCGACAGGCGCGTGCGGAACTGCGTGATCTTGCCGTCCTCCACTTTCACGTCGAGCTTGGTGACTTCCGCGATGCGCAGGTCGCGCAGCGATTTCGCCGCCGTCTTGATCGCGTTGCGCGCCGCTTCTTCCCAGGAATTCGAGCTGGTGCCGATGACGTCGGTGACGCGATAGACCGCATTGCCGTTCTTTGCCATGAGAACTCCTCCTTGAGCGAGAGCGGGAGAACCCCGCGCGGCCAGTTTACGCTCCCGGCGGCGGAACGTGCCAGTAGCGCGCGCGGCGCGCGCGCTCGGTCTGCAGCGCCGCCGCACCCGCGCCCAGGCGCGCCGTGACGGCGCCGTCGCGGTCGGTGCGCAGGAAATCGAACCCCGCCGCCGCATAGCGACCGAGCACCTCGGGGTGCGGATGGCCGAAGCGGCTGCGGTAGCCAACCGCGGCGATGGCGTGGCGCGGGCGCACAGCGTCGAGAAACGCATCGCTGGAGGAGGTGCGGCTGCCGTGGTGCGGCACGAGGAGCACGTCGGCGCGGATCAGGCCCGCGCGCACGAGCTCGGCTTCCGCGCCGCGCTCGATGTCGCCGGTGAGCAGCATCGCGCCGCCCGCCGTGGCGATGCGCAGTACGCAGCTCTCGTCGTTGCGGCGGCGCGCGACGGACTGCGCAGCCGGATGCAGCACTTCGAAGCGCACGCCGTCCCACGCCCAGGCCATGCCGCGCGCGCAACGCTGTGCCACCGGCGCGAGCGCCAGCACCGGATGCGCTGCCGGCAGCGAATGCAGCACGCGCCCGACTTCCATTGCGGCGAGCACGCTCCAGGCGCCGCCCGTGTGATCGGCGTCGTTGTGCGTGAGCACGAGCGCGTCGAGCCGCGCGACGCCGGTGGCGCGCAGGTAGGGCGCGACGATGCGCTCGCCGCTGTCGCTGTCCGGGCCGAACGCGGGCCCGGCGTCGTAGAGCAATGCGTGATTCGCGGTGCGCACCACCACGGCGAGGCCCTGCCCGGCGTCGAGCGTCGTAATCGAGGCTTCGCCCTGCGCGGGCGCAGGCGCGGGCAACGCAAAGGCGGGCAGCATCAGCGCGGCGCCGAGCGGGCGCCACGGAAAGCCGCGGGGCAGCAGGAGCCATGCGGTCCCCGCGAGCGCGAGCAGCGTCGCCCAGAGCGGCGGCGCGTGCTGCTGCCAGGCCGCAGCCGGCAGCTGCGCGCACCAATCCAGGTACTCGAGCAGCCACTGTGTCAGCCACTCCGCGAGATGCAGGAGCGCGTCCATGGGTATCGCCGCCGCCGCGAGGGCGAGCGGCGTGATCACCGCAGAGACGAGCGGAATCGCGACCGCGTTGGCGAGGGGCCCGACCACCGAGACCTGCGCGAAGAGGAAGAGCGCCGCGGGCGCGAGCCCGACCGTGATCGCCCATTGCACGTGCAGCCATTGCAGCACGCGCGGCTCGTGCGCGCTCCAGCCCGAAGAAACGTAGAAGATGAGCGCCACCGCGCCGAACGAGAGCCAGAAGCCGGCCTGCAGCACCGCCCAGGGATCGAGCAGCGACACCACGGCGAGCGCGAGCGCAAGCGTGCGCGCGGGCGAGGCGATGCGCCCCGACCACAGCGCGAGCGCCACCATCGTCACCATGTAGAAGGTGCGCTGCGCCGGCACCGCGAAGCCGGCGAGCAGCGTATAGGCGAACGCCGCCGCGATCGCGGCGAGTGCGCCCGCCTTGCGCGCGGGGAGCGCGAGCGCCAGGCGCGGCACGCGGCGCCAGACCGCCTGCACCAGCCAGGCGAAAAGCCCGGAGACGAGCGTCACGTGCAGGCCGGAGATGGACATCAGATGCGTGACACCGGTGCGCGCGAACAGGCGCCACTCCTCGTTGGCGATCGCGCGCTGCTCGCCCACGGCGAGCGCCGCGAGGATGCCCGCCGAGGGCGTCTCGCCCAGCACGCGCCGGAAGCGCTCGCGCACCGCCTCGCGCGCCTGCTCCACGCGGTCGGCGAGACTGTCGCGGTGGCCGAGCAGGTGCTGCGCGCCGCGCGCGCGCACGTAGCCGGTCGCCCCGATGCCGCGCTCCATCAGCCAGGCCTCGTAATCGAAGCCGTGCGGGTTGAGGTGTCCGTGCGGCAGGCGCAGGCGCACGGTGAAGAGCCAGCGCTCGCCCGGGTGCACCGCGGCCTCGAGCGGCGCGCTCCCCTCCTCGGCGAGCGGGCTGCGGTACCACGCGAGCCACGCGCGCCGCGGCAAACCCGGCGCCGAGGTCTCGAGGTCGAACTGGAAGCGCAGGCCGCGCTCGGTCGCCGCGGGCAGGCTGGAGACCACGCCCACCACTTCGAGGTCCTTGCCTTCGAGCGCCGGGGCGAGGCGCTCGGCAAGGCGCAGGTGCGCGAATGCGGCCGCCCACAGGAAGCCGAAGGCAAGAGCGGCGAAGATGCAGAGGACTTTGCGCCAGGCAAGCTGCGCAGGCAGCAACGATGCGCCGTCGGCGCACCGCCTCGTCGCGGCCACGCCCGGCCAGAGCAGCGCGGCGCAAACCGGCAGCATCAGGAGCCAAAGTGCATGCGGCAGCGTGGCCTGCTGCTGCAGGAACAGCACGCCCGCGACGAACGAAAGCGCGGCGCCAGTCATCTAGAATCAACGCACCGGCTTCCCGCCGGATGACCCGATGCCGCGCAAGCTCTTCCGCAAGTACCTGCCCTCCGCCGAGAGCATCCGCGCCAATCGCTGGGTGTCAGTGTTTGGCCGGCTGCTCCATCACCCGAACCTCTGGCACCTGAACCGGGACTCGGTGTCGGGCGCAGTGGCGATCGGCCTGTTCGCGGGGCTCGTGCCCGGGCCGCTGCAAATGCTGATGGCGCTCATCCTCGCCATCCCGCTGCGGCGCAACCTGCCGGTGGCCCTGCTCGTCACGCTCTACACCAACCCGTTCACGATCGTGCCGCTGTACCTGCTTGCCTACGCCTACGGCAGTCTCCTGGTCGGCCACGACAGGGCGGGGCCGGAGATCGCGCACTTCGAAATGGACTGGAGCCACCTCGGCGACTCGATGGCGCGGCTCATGGACTGGACGCTGGCGCTCGGCAAGCCGCTCTTCGTCGGACTGGTGGCGCTCGGCCTCACGCTCGCGCTCGTCGGCTACGTCGCCACGCGGCTCGCCTGGCGCATCTACGTGGTGCACGCCTGGCGCGTGCGGCAACGCAGGCGGCAAGCGAAGTGACGCACGCGGAGTTCGTCGCCGCCTGGAGGGAGAGGCGCCTGCACGTGGAGGTGGACCGCGCTGCCGCCGCGCGCATGGTCTCCGCGCGCCTGATGCTGCCGCTCGTGCTGCTGCCGGTGATGGGCACGGGCGTCGCGCTCGCGCTCCTCGGGCGCTACATCATCGGCGCGGCGGTGTTCGTCGCGGCGCTGCTGCTGCGCTTCGCAGTGCGTCGCTCCGCCGCGGGCTTCGTCCTGCAGCGCGCGCTCGAGGACGAGCGCTTCTACGCCGACGCCATCGCCTCGGGACTGCTCAAATTGGGGTCAGACCCCAATTGACTGGAAATTGGGGTCTGACCCCGATTTTCAGTACTTGATCGAGCAGCCGTAGGGGGGCGTGCTCGCGGCGCTGATGGGCTTGCCGGCGAGCGCCTCGCCCATCGCGGCGCGCACGAAGTTCTTCGCCGTCTTCACGTCGGCCTGGCTGGTGGAGCGCTTGTCGTCGATGCCGCCCGCGTAAACGAGCATGCCCTTCGGGTCGACGATGTACATGTGCGGCGTGGTGCGCGCCTGGTAGGCGCGGCCCACCTTGCCCGAGGGATCGAGCAGTGTGGCGCTCGGCGCGCCGCCCACCTGCTTCATCCAGCCCGCCATCTTCTGCGGCGGGTAGTACTCGTAGTGCCCTTCGCGCGTGGAGTTGATCGAGAGCCACACCACCTGCTTCGAGGTGAACTCCTTCTGCAGGCCTTGCATGTTGGCGCTGCCGTAGTGCTTCTCCACGTACGGGCACTCCGGATTCACCCACTCGAGCACCACGTAGCGGCCGCGGAAGTCGGAAAGCTTGACCGGCTTGCCGGAGACGTCCGCCAGCGTGAAGTCGGGCGCGGGCTGGCCCACGGTGCCGGCGAGCGCGCTGCCGGCGGCGAAGAGGACTGCGGCGAGAAGCGCCTTCATGGAGACTCCTTTCGTCATCGAGGGTCGATCAGGATTTCAGGTCCGCGAGTGCGCCCTGCAGCACCTCGCGCGTAAGGATCTCTGGCAGCAGCCGCGGCTCGCGCCCGGGCCGGTAGAGCACGTACACCGGCACGCCGTTGCGCCCGAGCGATGCGAGCGCGCGCGTGATCTCCGGGTCCTCGCGCGTCCAGTCGGCGCGCAGCAGCACCACGCCGCGCTCTGCGAAGTCGCGCTCGGTCTCGGGCCGCGAAAGCACCAGCTGCTTGTTCACCTGGCAGGTCACGCACCAGGCGGCGGTGAAGTCCACGAACACCGGCTTGCCCTGCGCCACCAATTCCGCCACGCGCGCCTCCGAATACGGCTGCCAGAGGTCCTTCTCCGGTTGCGCACCCGCGATGCCCACCTGGATGCTGAGCACCCAGAGGAGCCAGGCCACCGTCGCGTAGAGCGGCAGCGCCAGCCAGCGCTTGAGCGTGACCATCCAGGGACCGGGCTTGGGCAGGCGTCGCAACCATCGGGGCTCGAACGCTAACAGCACGTAGGGCGCCGCCATTCCAGTGCCGAGCGCCGCGAACACCGCAAGCGCCACGAGCGCGCTCTCGGTCAGCGCGTAGCCGAGCGCCGCGCCCATGAAGGGCACCGTGCAGGGCGAGGCCACCACCACCGCGAGGATGCCGGTGAGGAAGGCGTCCGCGTGCGGATGCTTCGCGGTGGCGCCCGCCAGGCGCGCGGGCACGAGGCTGCCGAACTCGAAGACGCCCGAGAGGTTGAGCGCGAGCGCCGTGAAGAGCAGCGCGAGCAATCCCACGAAAACGGGCGACTGCAGCTGAAAGCCCCAGCCCACCGCACTGCCCGCGGCCTTGAGCGCGATGAGCAGCGCTGCGAGCGCGAGGAAGGACGCCAGCACGCCCGCGCCGTAGAACAGGCCGTGCGCGCGCATCTCCTGCGCGCTGTGACCGCGAGCGAAGCCGAGCACCTTGATCGAGAGCACCGGCAGCACGCAGGGCATGAGGTTGAGGATCAGGCCTCCGGCGAAGGCGAGCGCGAGCGCGGCGAGGAGCCCGATCGAGGCGACCGTTGCTGCGCCGGCCACCTGGGCGAGCACCGCGCCTTTCACCGGCACGTCGATCTCGAAGCCGCGCACGCCGTCGGCCACCAGCACGCCGTGCAGGCGCTGGAAGCCGCCGAGCGGCTGCTCCACCGCGGGGACGAAGAGCCGCAGCCCGCCGTCGCGCCGTTCGAGCGCCTGCGAGGCTGCGTGGCGCACCTTGCCCTCTTCGTAGGGAAAGAAATGCAGCGTCTTCGCGCTGAAGTCCGCCGGCGGGGCGATCTCCAGGCCCACGCCGCCCGCCGCGCCGCTCGCCTTGAAGCTCCAGCCCGCGCCGGCAGGCTCGGGCAGCGCCTCGCGCGCGTAGTCGATCGCCTTTGCCCATTGCGTAGGTCCGGCGGGTCCCGCGAGCGCGAGCGAAAGCTCGGCGGACTCGGGGATGCAGCGCTCGGGATTGCACACCAGCCACTTCACGCGCGCGCCGAGGCTCGCCGGCGCCTTGGCGCCGGGCGGCACCGCGAGGTCGGTGAGCAGCAGCACTTCGTTCTCGTAGCCGTAGTTGGCGAGCGGGCCGATCGGCAGCTTCTCGGGCACCGGCCACTGGATCGGGCCGGCCGTGTAGCCGCTCGGCAGAAGCCATTCGATGGAAGTCGGCTGGCCCGAGTCTCCGGGATTGCGCCAGTAGGTGTGCCAACCCTTTGCCGCGCGCAGCCGCAGCCCCACGGTGAGCGGCTTGCCAGGCTCGGGCGCGCCGTGCTCGGCGACCAGCTCGGCCTCTACGAGGTCCGTACGCACGGGGGCGGCCGTGGCGGGCGTCTCAAGCCCTGCGGTCCCAAGCAACGCAGCCGCCGCAAGGAGCAGCAGCCCCCTTCTCGCGCTCAGCGAGGTCCTCAAAGCCTCGACTCCTGGTAGTCCAGCTCTTCCTCGAAATGGTGCAGCACGTCGTCGCTGATCTGATTCGACTCCCAGACGCGGATAAGTTCCGCGCGCTCGGCCTGGATCGCCGCGAGGCGCAGCTGGCGCGCGGCTTCCGCTTCCTGCGGCAGGGCCGGGCCGCCCGGGCCGTCCCGCGGGATCCGCTCGTCGAACTCGGCGCGCACGCGCGCGGCAAGCGCAGGATCCAGGCCGTGCTCGGCGACGTGGCGGTCGATCGCCGCAAGCGCCGCGCGCCCCATGCCGGCGCGCGCGCGCAGCTGCTCGGTGCGCAGGCCGGCCTCCGACCCCAAGCCCAGGCGCCGGATGAGCGGCGCGAGCGTCAGGCCCTGCCCCACCAGCGTGACGAAGATCACCACGAAGGTGAGGAAGATGAGCAGGTCGCGGTAGGGAAAGCCTTCGCCCTCAAAGGTCTCCAGCGGCAGCGCGAGCGCGGCCGCGAGCGAGACGATGCCGCGCATGCCGCACCAGCTGACGATGAACACCTGCTCGCGCGGCGGCGTCTGGCCGCCCATCAGGCGCGGCAGGCGCGCCGCCGGGTATACCCAGAGAAAGCGCACAGCGATCGCCACGGCGGTGACGGCAAGCGAGGTGGTGACGAGCTCGGCGGTGGTGTAGTTGCCCAGGCGCCCGAGGATGCCCGAGAGCTGCAGCCCGATGAGGATGAAGATCAGGCTGTTCAAGAGGAACACGAGGATGTTCCAGGCCGAGCGCGCGAGGATCCTCATTTCCGCCGACACCATCCTCGGCGCATGGCGCCCGCGGAACAGGCCCGCCGCCACCACCGCGAGCACGCCCGAGAGGTGCAGCGACTCCGCCGCGATGTAGGCGACGTAGGGCACGGACATGGACACCAGCACCTCGATGAACGG
>DASWBP010000216.1:0-6746 GCA_036390555.1 Burkholderiales bacterium
CTCGGCGAGCGGCATGTGCGAGGGCGGGCGCATCAAGCACCACCTGCGCCACAACATCTCGCGCGCGGAGTGCGCCATCGTCTTCGCCGGCTTCCAGGCGGCGGGCACGCTAGGCCGCCGCATCGTGGATGGCGCGCAGAGCGTGCGCATCTTCGGCGAGGGATACCCGGTGCGCGCGCGCGTCTTCACCATCGGCGGGCTCTCGGCGCATGCCGACCAGTCGGCGCTGCTCGGCTGGCTCGGCCACTTCCGCAAGCCGCCGCGCCAGACCTGGGTCGTGCACGGCGAGCCGCTCGCCGCCGACGCTCTCAAGTCCGAGGTCGAAAAGCGCCTGCACTGGCGCGCCGCGGTGCCCACGCAGGGACAGACGATCGATCTCGGCGCGTAGCCCGGCGGCGGCGCCTTCCCCAGCGCCGCGAAGGCCCCTCGCCTCAGTGCACGGTGCGTCGGGGGCCTGCGGAACTCGCCCTTCCTGCATCTACGGGCTCAGACAGTCCTCGGCCTTCTTCCCTCCGCACCTGACCCGGCTCGGCGCGTCGCGATGGGGACCCCTGGCGCCGCCGCCGGGCTCCGTGCCGGTGCTATGAGCTGGGGGCACCGCCGTCTTCGAGCAGTTCCGCGCGCGCGGCCTCGATGCGCGCCGAGGCGTGCAGCCAGTCCTCCTCGGCATGCGCCAGTTCCCCGGCGAGGCGCGATTCGGCCTTCGACAGTTCCGCGACCTTGTCCTTGTCCGCCGCGCCCTCGTACAGCGCGGGATCGGCGAGCGCCTCGCGCACCGCGCCGACTTCGCGCGCAAGCTGCGCGAGGCGCGCCTCGATCGCGGCGAGCTGCTTTTCCAGCGGCCGCAGGCGCTGCTTGACCTCGGCGCGCGCCGCCGCCTCGGCGCGCCGCTCGTCCTTGCGCGAGACGCGCGGCGCCGCCTCGCGCCCGGCGCGGCCCTCCTTCAGGCGCAGCTGCCGGTAGTCCTCGAGGTCGCCGTCGAACTCGCGCACGCGGCCGTCGGCCACCACCAGGATGCGGTCCGCGCAGGCCGCGAGGAGGCTCCTGTCGTGCGACACGATCACCAGCGCGCCGGCGTAGCTCTGCAGCGCCACCGCAAGCGAGCGGCGCATCTCCAGGTCGAGGTGGTTGGTGGGCTCGTCCAGCAGGAGCAGGTTGGGGCGGCGCTTGACCAGCGCCGCGAGCGCCAGACGCGATTTCTCGCCGCCCGAGAGCGGGCCGATGGGACGCTCGGCGCGCTCGCCCGAGAAGCCGAAGCGGCCGAGGAAGTCGCGCAGCGCCTGCTCGCGCTCACCGCGGTAGAGCCTCGTCATCATGGCGAGCGGCGTCTCCTCGGCTCGCAGCAGCTCCACCTGATGCTGGGCGAAGTAGCCGATGACGATGTCGCGCGCCTCGATGCGCTCGCCCGCGAGCGGGGCGAGCTCGCCGGCGAGCAGCCGCACCAGCGTGGTCTTGCCGTTGCCGTTCGCGCCGATCACCGCGACGCGATCGGCGCTGGTCAGCGCCATCTCCACGCCGGAGAGCACCGGGCGGCCGTCGTAGCCCGCGGCCACGTCGTGCAGCGCGACGATGCGCTCGGGCTGGCGCTCGGGCTCCTCGAACTGGAAGTGGTAGGTATCCGCCGCCACCACCGGCGCGACGCGCGCCATGCGCTCCAGGCGCTTGAGGCGGCTCTGCGCCTGGCGCGCCTTGGTGGCCTTGGCGCGGAAGCGCTCGACGAAGGTGGTGATGCGCCGGATCTCGCGGTCCTGGCGCGCCGCGGCGGCGTATTGCTGCTCGAGCTCCACGGCGCGCGCGCGCTCGAACTGCGAGTAGCCGCCGTCGTACAGCCGCACGATGCCGCCGGGCAGGATGGCGAGCGTGCGGTCGCAGACGCGGTCGAGGAAGTCCCGGTCGTGCGACACGACGATCAGCGTGCCCGGGTAGGCGCGCAGCCAGTTCTCCAGCCAGAGGATGGTGTCGAGGTCGAGGTGGTTGGTGGGCTCATCGAGCAGCAGCAGGTCGGAGGGCGCGATGAGCGCGCGCGCGAGGTTGAGGCGCATGCGGTAGCCGCCGGAGAACTCGCGCACCGCGCGCGCGGCGTCCCCTGGCGCGAAGCCCAGCCCGGCGAGCAGCGCTTGCGCGCGCGCCGCCGCCGAGTAGCCGCCGGCGCGCGCGTGACGCTCGTGGGCGTGCGCGATCGCCTCGCCGTCGCCGCTCGCCTCGGCGGCGGCGATGTCGCTTTCCGCTGCGCGCAGCTCGCGGTCGGCATCCAGCAGGTAGTCGAGCACGCTGCGCTCGAGCGCCGGCGCCTCCTGCTCGACGCGCGCCAGGCGCGTGCCGGGCTGGATCTCGCAGTCGCCCGCGTCCGGCGCGTGCTCGCCCGCGAGCACGGCGAGCAGGCTCGACTTGCCACTGCCGTTCGCGCCGGTGAGGCCCACGCGCCAGCCGCGCTCGAGGGTGAGCGAGACCCCGGCGAACAGCTCGTGCGGCCCTCGGGCAACTGCAAGATTGCGCAGGAGAATCATCCGGGGAAGGGAGTATAATTCGCGCCCTTGGCAAGTCCTTCCTTCGATCAGCTCGGCCTCATCCCGCCGCTCGCGCAAGCGGTGCGCGAGCTCGGTTACGCGCAGCCCACCCCGGTGCAGGAGCAGGCGGTCCCGCTGGTGCTCGCCGGACGCGACCTCATGGCGGGCGCGCAGACCGGCACCGGCAAGACCGCGGCCTTCGCGCTGCCGATCCTGCAGCGCCTCGCGCCGCTGGCGAGCACCAGTGCTTCGCCTGCCCGGCACCCGGTGCGTGCGCTCGTCCTCACGCCGACGCGCGAGCTGGCGATCCAGGTCGAGCAGAGCTTCAAGGAATACGGCAAGCACCTGCCGCTGCGAAGCACCGTGGTCTACGGCGGCGCCGACATGGACGCCCAGATCCGCGAGCTGCGCCGTGGCGTGGAGGTCCTGGTGGCGACGCCCGGGCGGCTGCTCGACCACGTGCAGAGCAAGACCGTGATGCTCAACCAGGTCGGCATCCTGACGCTGGACGAAGCCGACCGCATGCTCGACATGGGGTTCCTGCCCGACATCCGGCGCATCATTGCGCTCCTGCCCAAGGAGCGGCAGAACCTGCTGTTTTCCGCGACCTTCCCGGACGAGATCCGCAATCTCGTCAAATCGCTGCTGCGCAATCCTGCAGAAGTGCAGATCGCGGCGCGCAACGCGGCGGCCGAGCTCGTCACGCACGTCGTGCACCCGGTGGCGCGCGAGAAGAAGCGCGAGCTGCTCGCCTACCTGATCCAGACGCGCGGCCTCACGCAGGTGCTGGTGTTCTGCGGCACGCGCATCGGCGCCAACCGCCTCGCGCACCAGCTGCGCAAGGACCACATCCACGCCGACGCCATCCACGGCGACAAGTCGCAGGCCGAGCGCCTGGTGGCGCTGGACAACTTCAAGGCGGGCAAGACCGCGGTGCTGGTGGCGACCGACGTCGCCTCGCGCGGCCTGGACATCGAGGGGCTGCCGCAGGTGATCAACTTCGACATCCCGCACTCGCCCGAGGACTACGTGCACCGCATCGGCCGCACCGGCCGCGCCGGCATGACGGGCGAGGCGATCTCGCTGGTGGCGCCGCCTGACATGGAGGCGCTCGCTGCGATCGAGCGCCTGATCAAGAAGAAGATCGACCGCGTGCTGGTGCCGGGCTTCCAGCCCGACGGCGGCACGGTGGCGACGCTGATGGGCAGGGAAGCGCGCGGCGGCGGGCGGCGCAGCGAAGGGCCGCGCGATTCGACGCCGCGCCCGATGGCGCCGCACCCGATGGCGCCGCGCCCTGCGGCACCCAGGCCGCAGCGCCCGCAAGGCGACCCGATCTTCTCCAAGCCCTACGAGCCCAGCGCGGCGAGCGCTGCCTCGGCACCGAAAGCCGAAGAATCCCCGCAGCAGTCGAAACGCCGCCAGCCGCAGGTCGCGGCCCTCCTCGGCGGCCTAAAGAGAGCCTAGCCGCCCTTTCTGACAGTCTGCGCTGCTGTGCAGGTCTTCTCTGCACTGCAGCGCGTCGCAGTTCTCACACACAGCGCGCACCGTCCACCTCGATGCAGGTTCCCGAGATCATCGAGGCTTCGTCGGAGGCGAGGTAGAGGCAGGCGTTCGCCACGTCTAGCGGCGTGGAGAAGCGCCCGAGCGGGATGGTGGCGAGAAAGCGCTTCTTCGCCTCGTCGGTCACCGCGCCGCCGGCGAAGTCCGCCGAGAGCGCCGTCTCCGGGCTGAACACCGGGTTCACGCAGTTGACGCGCACCTTGTCCGGCCCGAACTCCGCGGCCATGGACTTCGACATCAGGATCACCGCGCCCTTGGAGCTGTTGTAGACGGTGAGGCCCGGGCGAGGGCGCAATCCCGCGGTGGAGGCGATGTTGACGAAGCAGCCGCCGCCCTGCCTTCTCATCACGGGCAGCGCATGCAGCGCCGAGAGGTAGATGCTCTTCACGTTGACGGCGTAGACCTTGTCGAACTCGGCCTCGGTGACTTCGAGGTAGGGCTTGTTGCGATGGGTCCAGCCGGCGTTGTTCACCACGCAGTCAAGCCGGCCGAAGCGCGAGGTCGCGGCGGCGACCAGCTTCGCCCAGTCCGCGCCCTTGGTGACGTCGGCCTGCACGAACTCGCCGCCGGTGTCCTTCGCCACGCGCGCGCCGCCTTCCGCGTTGATGTCGTTGACCACGAGCTTCGCGCCTTCCTGCGCGAAGCGCCTTGCGATGCCCGCGCCGAAGCCCGAGCCTGCGCCGGTGACGATGACCACCTTGTCCTTCAGCCTCATGACGCCTCCCCTGGTTTCACGGTTGCCTGCCCGGCGTCGATGTTACTTTGAAGGGCGTGTGCTCGTGCAGCTCGTTCACGTACTGCGCGATGCCCTGCGCCTCGCGCGCCAGGTAATCCTCGACGGCGCGCGCAAAGCGCGGGTGCGCGAGCCAGTGCGCCGACAGCGTCTCCACGGGCATCAGGCCGCGGAACAGCTTGTGCTCGCCCTGCGCGCCGCCCTCGAAGCGCGCCAGGCCCCGCGCAATGGCGTACTCGATGCCCTGGTAGTAGCAGGCCTCGAAGTGCAACAGCGGCACGTGCTCGAGCGCGCCCCAATAGCGGCCGTACAGCGCCTCGGCGTCGCGCACGTCGAGCGCCGCCGCAATGGGTGCGCCGTCGCGCTCGGCCAGCACCAGCACCAGGTTCTCCGGCATCGCCGCGCCGATGCGCTGGAAGAAGTCCAGGCTGAGGTAAGGGCGGTTGCCGTGCGCCAGGTAGGTGCGCGCATAGCAGCGGTGGAAGAACTCCCAGTCGTTCGCGTCGATCGCCGCGCCCTCGAGCCAGCGGAAGGTCACGCCCGCCTCGCGCACGCGCCGCCGCTCCTGGCGGATGGTCTTGCGGCGCTGGTGCGACAGGCGCGCGAGGAACGCCTCGAAGTCGGCGTAGCCCTCGTTCGCCCAGTGGAACTGCACCGTGCGGCGCAGGAGCATGCCCTGCCGCTCGAGCAGCGCCGCCTCGGCTTGCGGCGCGAACAGCACGTGCAGCGACGAGAATTCCCGCGCCGCCACAAGCGCCGCGGCGGCGAGCGCCTCGCGCGCCGCCTCGTCCGCGGCGAGCAGCCGCGGGCCCCGCACGGGCGTGAAGGGCACCGCGCACACGAGCTTCGGATAGTACGCAAGGCCTGCGCGCACGTAGGCGTCGGCCCAGGCCCAGTCGAAGACGTATTCGCCGCGCGAGTGCGACTTGACGAACAGCGGCGCCGCGCCCGCCAGCACGCCGTCGCGCTCGAGCAGCAGGAATTGCGGCTGCCAGCCGGTGCGCGCGCTCGCGCAGCCGGACTCGAGCAGCGCGCCGAGGAACTCGTGGCGCAGGAAAGGATTGCAGGCGGCGAGCGCGTTCCACTGCGCCGCCGGCACGCCGGCGAGCGACCCGACGACGCGCAGATTCTCCAATGCGCTACTTCTTAGTGATGCCGAACTCGAGCCGGATGCGCTCGGCGACCTTGGGATCGAAGCGCTTGACGCGGTCGTACTCGGCGCGCAGCTTCTCCGGCCGCCCCAGCTTGTGCCAGACACCGGCGAGCTGGTAGGCGGCGTAGGGGTTCATGGGCTGCAGGCGCGCGGCTTCCTCGAGCTTCTCCGCCGCCTGCTCGAGCCGCCCGAGCTTGGCGAGCGACAAACCCAGGCCGTACCAGGCGCGGTCGGTCCTCGGGTCGGCCTCGATGGCGCGCTCGAAGCGCGCGAGCGCCTCCTCGTGGCGGCCGAGCCGCTGCAGCACGAAGGCGACGTTGAAGTGCGAGGGCGCGTCCTTCGGGTCGAGCGCGAGCGCCCGCTCGAAGGCCTGCACCGCATCCTCGAACTGCTCGCGCTCGGCCAGCATGAAGCCGATGCAGCTCCAGGCCTGCTGGTGGCGCGGGTTGGCGCGTGCCACCTCGCGGAACACGTCGAGCGCGCGCGCGTTGCGCTTGAATACGCTCAACAACTGCCCGTACCAGAACAGCAGGGACGGGCGCACGGTTTCGGTCATCGCCATGCGGCCATTATAGAATCCCCGCAATGGCCGCCCGCATCCTGATCGCCGCGGCGCAACTCAACTGCACCGTCGGCGACCTTTCCGGCAATTCCGCCAGGATCCTCGAGCACGCCGAGCGCGCGCGCGCCGCGGGCGCCGACCTGGTGGTGACGCCCGAGCTGTCGCTGTGCGGCTACCCGCCCGAGGACCTGCTGCTGCGCCAGGGTTTCCTCGCCGATTGCCGCCGCGAGC
>DASWBP010000217.1:0-27779 GCA_036390555.1 Burkholderiales bacterium
CTGCGGCGCAAAGCTTGGCCACGTAGTCGTCCTCCACCACCGCGCCCACGACGCACTCGGCCCACAGCTTCGGGTCGGAGCGGGACTTGTCGGACACCGGCTTGGCGAGCGAGATGTCCGAGATCTGCACGCGACCGCCGGGCTTGAGCACGCGCGCAATCTCCGCGAAGGCGCGCGGCTTGTCCGGCACGAGGTTGAGCACGCCGTTGCTGGTGACCACGTCGATGCAAGCGTCCCCGAGCGGAATCTCCTCGGCGTTGCCCTCGAGCGGCACGACGTTCTGCGCGCCCATCGCGGCGATGTTGCGTCGCAGCTTGTCCAGCATGGCCTGCGTCATGTCGAGCCCGTACACCCGGCCGCGCGGCCCGGTGAGCGTGCCGGCGATCAGCGCATCGGTGCCCGAGCCCGAGCCGACGTCAAGGATCACGTCGCCCTCGCGGATCATGCCGGCGGCGAAGGGATAGCCGACGCCCGCGAAGGACTCGGGCGCCGCCGCCGGGATCAGGTCGAGCTGGTGGCCCGGATATCCGACGAAGAGGCACGCGAGCCGCCCGGTCGGAAAGTGGAACGTCTTCTCCGGGTGCGTGGCGACATCGGTGTACATGTCGGCCACGGCCTTGAAGATGAATTCGCGTTTGTCGCTGACGATGGCGACCATACCCACCTCCCAATAGGGTCAGCGCGGCGGCTCAGAAGTTCTTGAGCAGGTTCCTGATGCGGCTGCCGAGTTGCGAAGGTACCTCCTCGTCGCGCAGCGCGCCAACCTTCTGCTTCAGCCGGCGCTCGAACTCCATGCGCGAAAAGCAGCTCTTGCAGGTGTGCAGGTGCTGCTGCATCGCCGCGCGCTCGTGCTCGCCGAGCTCGCGGTCGATGTAATCGAGGATCTGCTTGAGGGCCTGCTCGCAATTGATCTGCTCTTTGGTCATGTCACGGTACCTTTGCTGTTGCTGTTGCGCGCGACGCGGTCGGCGCGTTCTTCAATCCATACGCCTGGGCCTGCTGCCAGAGCGTCTTTTGCAGCGCGCCGCGCGCGCGCGCGAGGCGCGAGCGCACGGTGCCGATCGGGATCGCCAGGGCCTCGGCGATCTCGGCGTAGCTGAACTCCTGCAGGTCGGACATGATCACCACGACGCGGTGGCAGTCCGGCAGGGCGCCGATCGCGCGATCCAGGTCCTCGCGCAGCAGCTTGTCCAGGAACTCCTGTTCCGGGTTGCTGAACCAGAGCAGGAACGGCTGGTGCATCTGCTCGAACACTGAAAACTCGGCCTCGTCCTCTTCCCCCTCGGCGCACGCCATCGGGTCGAGCTGCGGCCGCGCGCCAGCGCTACGCAGGTTGCTGATGAAGGTGTTGTTGAGGATGCGGAAGATCCACGCACGAAACGCGGCCTCGCTCTCCAGCGAATCGAGCGCGCGCCAGGCGCGCGCCACGGTCTCGGCCACCAGGTCCTCGGCATCGGCGTCGTTGCGCGTGAGCCGGCGGGCCACGCCCTGCAGGCAGCCGAGCAGCGCAAGCACCTGATCTTCGAAGACTTTCTTCGAAACTGCCATCACCCCTCCCTTTGCAAGGACGCAGCAGCCCCGGATTTGGTTCCACGTTTCTTCGCATTGAAGCACGCGCCCCGCCGCGTTGGAACCGAATCCGCACCAAGGGCGTCTTGGGCAAGGCAGGCGCCACCGCAAGAGTGCGCCGAACAACATCCCGAAGGAGAGATCGATCATGACTGCAATCGCACTGAATCCGAAGCGCCTGGACGTCGCGGCGCTGGAGCAGAAGGTCAAGGCCATGTACCGCGATGTCGCACTCGAGCCGCACGGCGAGTTCCACTTCGAGATGGGCCGCGCGCTGGCCGAGCGGCTCGGCTATGCCAGCGCGGATCTCGACGCGATTCCTGCGCCGGCGATCGACTCGTTCGCCGGCGTCGGCTACTACTTCGATCTCGCGGCGCTCAAGCCGGGCGAGACGGTCGTCGACCTGGGCAGCGGCTCCGGCATGGACGTCTTCGTCGCCGCGCTCAAGGTCGGCCGCGACGGGCGCGTGATCGGCGTCGACATGACCGACGAGCAGCTTGCCAAGGCCGAGCGCCTGCGCGCCGCGGCCGCATTCGACCAGGTCGAGTTCCGCAAGGGCTACATCGAGCTGACCGGGCTCGCCAGCGAGCGCTGCCACGCGGTCATCAGCAACGGCGTCGTCAATCTCTCGCCCGACAAGCACGTGGTGTTTCGCGAGGCCGCGAGGCTGCTCAAGCGCGGCGGCCGGCTCGCGCTGTCCGACATCGTCACCGCAGTGCAGCTCCCCGAAGGCATCACCTGCAACGCCACGCTGTGGGCGGCGTGCATCGGCGGCGCGATGCAGGTCGGCGACTACGTCGCCGCGATCGAGTCGGCGGGCCTGCGCGTGCGTACGGTGCGGGACAACCCGGCCTACCAGTTCATCTCCGACAACGCGCAGGGCGCGACGCGCAAGTACGGCGTGAAGAGCGTCTCGATCCTGGCCGTCAGGGAATAGGCGCAGCACGCCGGGGCGCGGAAGCCCCGGCGCTCAGGTTCAACCACCAAAGGAGGAAGCAAGCCATGACCAGCAAGCAGAACAAGTACCTGTTCACCGTCACTCACTTCAACGGCGACGCCGATCGCGTGGCAGCGCCGCTCGTGCTCGCCAACAATGCGCTCGCCGCGGGCGGCGACGTGGTGGTGTGGGTCACTCTCGAGGGGGTGATGCTCGCGAAGCAGGGCGCGGCGGACGGCGTCATCCCGAAGAGCTTTCCGCCGGTCGCCGACCTGCTGAAGGCGTTCAAGGAAAACGGCGGACGCATCGGCGTGTGCCCGCCCTGCGCCAAGACGCATGGCGTGACGCAGGAGAACATGCTCGCGAACGCCGAGTTCATGGGCGGTGCGGCGGTGATCGGCGCGGCCCAGGACCGGCAGGCATTTACGTTCTGAGCGACCGAAGGACGAGGCAAGGCGCGCCGCGAGTTCCTGCGGCGCGCCGAGCTGGCGGCCGCTTCGCATCGTCGTCACGACTACTCCGTTGCTGCCCTGCTCGAGGCCCGGCATGGCCGCGCGGTAATTGCCGCAGCCGCGGCACTGTGTTACTAAGCACACCTCATGATTCGCACCCTGACGCTTCTCTTCGCGCTCGCGGCGACGGCGACGGCGACGGCCCTCGCGCAATCGCCGGCGCCGGTCTCTCCGCCGCCGGCCGCGTCTACGCCGCAAGCTCAGCCTGCTGCCGCTGTGCCGGTCGTCATGTACGCCACCGCCTGGTGCCCCTATTGCGCCAAGGCACGCGCCTACTTCAAGAGGACCAACACCACCTACGTCGAGCATGACATCGAGAAATCCGCCGAGGCGCGCGCCGAGTTCAAGCGCCTGGGCGGACGCGGCGTGCCGCTGATCCTCGTCGGCGCCGAGAAGCTGCGCGGCTTCAACGAGCTCGCCTTCGAGTCGGCGTACGCGCGCGCGGAGCGCGCGAAATGAGCGGCTGGGAGCCGAGCGCGCGCTACCCCGACCCGTCGGTCGTGGTGCTGGACGAGTCCTTCAACCGCTACCGCCTGCCGCTCGCCAAGGTCGAGCGCCTCGCCACCGGGATCACGCGATGGGCCGAAGGGCCGGTATGGTTCGGCGATCAGCGCGCGCTCCTGTGGAGCGACGTGCCCGGCAACTGCATGTGGCGCTGGGACGAGGAGACCGGCGTTGTGGGCGCCTGGCGCAAGCCTTCCGGCCACGCCAACGGCAACACGCGCGATCGCCAGGGGCGGCTCCTCACCTGCGAGCACGGCGGGCGACGCGTGTGCCGCACCGAGCCCGACGGCAGGATCGTCACGCTCGCCGAGCGCTTCGAAGGCAAGCGGCTCAACTCGCCGAATGACGTCGTCTGCAAGTCCGACGGCTCGATCTGGTTTACCGACCCGAGCTTCGGCATCCTCGGCTACTACGAGGGCACGAAGGCCGAGCCCGAGCTCCCTACGAACGTCTACAGGATCGATCCCACGGGCACGCTCAGCGTCGTCGCCGAAGGCATCAACCAGCCCAACGGCCTCGCTTTCTCGCCGGACGAGTCACTTCTCTACATCGTCGAGTCGCGCTCGGTGCCGAGGAAGATCCTCGCCTACGACGTGAAGAGCGGAAAGACGCTCGCCAACCGCCGCACGTTGATCGACGCAGGGCCGAAGGGCACGCCCGACGGCTTCCGCGTGGACGTGGACGGCAACCTCTGGTGCGGCTGGGGCATGGGCGAGGCGGGTCTCGACGGCGTGCACGTCTTCAATCCGGACGGCCGCCTCATCGGCCGCATCGACCTTCCCGAGCGCTGCGCCAACGTCTGCTTCGGCGGCCTGCACCGCAACCGCCTGTTCATGGCGGCGAGCACATCCCTCTACTCCCTCTACGTCAACACGCAGGGCGCACCTTGCTGCTGATGCCCGCCTGACGCGCTACGGCATCCAGGCCTTGGCGCGGCAGCGCCGCCGGCCGTGCCGGCGGCGCTCCTTGCGGTTGCCGCTACTGCATGGCGGCTGAAATCGCCGCGATCTGCTCCGGCGTGAGCTTGATCAAGGTACCGCTGGTCGCGTTGAACCGCGTGCGCATGGCACCGACGTTCGCGATCCCGGTCGTGATCTGTGCCGCACTTGCGCCTGCAAAGTCGCCGGGAAGCGGATTGTGGCAGCCCGCGCAATACGACGAGTAAAGCGCCGCACCGTCGATCGGCGGCGGCGGCGCCGCGTTGGTGATCGCGGTAGCCTCGCCGGAGGCGGCGCTCTCGCCCGAGCCATTGACCGCCGTCACGATGTAGTAGTACGGGGTCGCGTCCGCGCGACCCGCATGCACGTAGGGAGAAACGACGCCGGTGACCTTCGTGCCGCTGGCGGTCGTCACGCCCTGCGCGCCCGACCAATACAGGTTGTAGGACGTCGCGCCCGACACCGGGTTCCAGCTGACGGTCACCTGCTGAGTGCCGCCGACCGCCGTGACCCCGGTGGGCGCAGCGGGGACGCTCGGCGCCGCTGGGCTGGTGGTCCCCGCGGCCTGGGCGGATGGCGCGCTTTCTCCCGCGCTGTTCACCGCCGTCACCACGTAGCAGTAGGACGTGCCCGCCGTGAGCCCCGTGTGCACGTACGGGCTCGTGACGCCGGCGATTCGCGTGCCGCTCACTGTCGTCACGCCGCTGCTGCAGGTGCTGGAGGACCAGTACAGGTTGTACGACGTCGCGCCCGCGACGGCCGCCCAGCTCACGGTCACCTGCTGCGAGCCCCCGGTCGCCGCAATGCCAGACGGCGCGGCGGGCGGGGTTACAGGCGGCGAAGCCGGCGGCAGGGTGGTGGCCGCGACCTGGACCGAGGCCAGGCTCTCGCCCGCGGCGTTCACCGCGGTCACGATGAAGTAGTACGTGGCGCTGTTCGCCAGCCCGGTCAGCACCGCGGGCCGCGACGCCCCCGCAATCCTGGTGCCGTTGGACGTGGTGACGCCATTGGTGCCGGACCAGTAGAGGTTGTACGACGTAGCGCCGGCCACCGCATTCCAGGCGACAGTGACCTGCCCGCTTCCGCCCGTGGCGCTCACCCCGGAGGGCGCGGCCGGCACGCTCGGCGCCGGCGTCCCGTCGGTCGTGGTCGCCGTGACCTTCGCCGACGGACGTCCGCGACGCGGGTTGTCGCGCGCCCTGACCATGAACGCGTAAGTCGTGTTCGGGGCGAGACCCGCGAGCAGGTGCGGGCTCGTGACATTCGTTATCCACCTGCCCTCGTCTTGCCCGACCGTGTGCGTGTCATCGCCGTCCTCTTCGTCGTCCTCGTGCTCGTCCTCGTCGTCCGATTCGCCTCGCGCGGCGGCATTCGGCAGCGCCATGTAGAACAGGTCGTAGGACGTCGCCTGCGGAACCGGATTCCACGAGATGGTCACGCGCGCGGGCCCGCCCACCGCCGTCACCCCGGTCGGGGCCTGCAGGCGCGGGGCGCGCCTGGGAAGCTTGTCGTCGCGCTCGGCCGATTGCGCCTGCTCGAAGCTCCTGACCGGCGCCGTGAAGATCACGGCGCCCGTGCCCGCGTTGGTGACAGTGAGAACGCCGCCGTTCAGGGTGATGCGCACGCTGTCGAGCATGCCGTCGATGCCGTCGTGATCGGCGACAAAGCGCTGCCTGTGCGGATCGCGCACGCCCACGTTGAAAACGTCGAACAGCGGCTGCAGCTTCGCGCGCAGCATCGCGACCGACGCCGGCATCCTGGCTCTTGCCTTTTCCAGCAGCGCGGGATCGCGCGCGTCATAGACCTCCGCCGGGTCGTCGACGCCGGCGGCATTGGCCAGCGCTGCGTGCGTGAGCGGGTTGATATTGGCGATCCCGGGACCGTCCGCGATCGAGTACAGCGTGCGCTTCGATCCTTCGACGCTGCCGACCGCGCGCAGCACGTAGGGCGGCTTGAGGCCTGCGACGTCGAACGAGAATGCGCCGTCGCCGGCGATGACCGCGGACTTCTCCTGCGGCACCGCCGAGGAGTCCCGCAGGCTCGCCAGCCCTGCGAGCGGCGCTCCCGTCGCGGCCACGCCGCTCAGGACCTGCGCGGATACCGTGGTGCCCTGGCCCGCGCCTGCGCTGTCGCTGCCGCTCCCGCCGCCGCAGGCGGAAAGAAGGGCGCCGAGGGCCGCAAGGCACGCCAGCATCGCGGCGGACCTCAGGGGCTGGAGAACACTTGCTGGGAAGAGGGAGTGCATGGTCGCCTCGCTTGACGTGATTCCTCAAGGCGGCCGCCGGCGGCGCATGCAGCGCGCGTTACGGCCGCGTCCACATTCGCAGCAAGTGTTGCGGTGACGCGCAGCGAGCCTTTTGCGATATGTCAAACAGTCTCGGAGTTCATGCGTCGCCGCCAGGCGACGTTTCGCGCACGGCGCCGGGCCTTGCGCGCCGGCGCGGCAGCGTCAGCTCTGGCTTGCGTCGGCGCAGGGCACCATCGTGGCGCAGCCCGCAATAACGAGATTGATTCTCTGCATCAATGCGACGCATCGCTTCGCCGCCGGCCTCGCCGAGCGCGTTGCAGCGATCGCGCGCCTGATCGGGCGCATCGACCTGCCCGAGCGCGGCGCCTGCATCTTCTGCGGCGGCCTGCACCGCAACCGCCGGGGCCATGGCGGCGAGCAGTGACTTCTGCCAGAGTCGGCCACAGGACCCAGCGGCGAGCGCCGGCCTCAACAACCGGCGCCCGCGATCTTGTGAACTAGCGCGACACTGTCACCCGCAGGAACGTCGCGGGGATCACGGTGGAGTCGCTCCGCCCGCTCTGGTTCTGGCGCTCGAACAGCTCCACCAGCGCAGCGTGCAGCTCGGGGGCCTTGCCGTTCTTCTGCGCCGCGTCGTAGGCGTTCATCGTCGGCCCGTAGTAGTTGCGGAACTCCTCGACGAACGCGGCCGGCGCGCCGGCGTAGCGGAACACAAAGGTGTCGCGCACGAACGCGACCTGCCCGGCGGTGATGCCCGCGGCGGCGAAGCGCTCGATGACGCTCTCCTCGACGCCCCAGGTCATCGGGCTGACGAAGCCCGCGGGCGGCGGCGGCGTGTAGGCCGCGCTGATCTTCAGGATCTGGGCGACGAGCGTCGGGTCGTTGGGAATCCAGTTGCCCATGACGATGCGCCCGCCGCGACGCGTCACGCGAACGAGCTCGCGCGCGACGTCGAAGGGCCGGGGCGCGAACATGGCGCCGAAGATGCTGACCGAAAGGTCGAAGGAGGCGTCCTCGAGCCCGTCGAGCGCGCAGGCGTCGCCTTCCTGGAAGCGCAGGTTCGCGAGGCTCGCTTCCCTGGCGCGCTGGTTGCCCGCGCGCACGAGGTTGGAGGCGATGTCCACGCCAAGCACTTGGGCGCCGAGCTGCGCCGCGGGCAGGGCCGTCGTGCCGTCGCCGCTGCCGAGATCCAGGACGCGCTCGCCCGCGGCGACGCCGATCGCGCGCACGAGGGCCTCGCCGCTTTCGCGCATGGTGCGCGCGATGCGCGTGAAGTCGCCCTTTTCCCAGAGCGCTTTGTTGGGGTTGGCGGATTGCGGCTGCGCAACCGGGGCGGTCGCGGTGCGCGGGGTGGACGCTTCGATGGTGGTCGTCATGCGGGTCTCCTGGTTTGCTGTGGTGTGCGCGGCCCGCGGATGCAGGCGGCGTGGATCGGCACGTTAGGCGGCGTGTGTTTCGGCCGGATTTCCGCGCCTGCCCCCATTGGTTACCGGTTTGTTTCCAGGCACCGAATGATGGTCGAATGGCGCCTGCACGACCCATGCACCAGCCTGGATGAACCCACCACCCGTCCTCATCGCCGGTGCCGGCATCGGCGGCCTCGCCCTTGCGCTGACCCTGCACGAGATCGGCGTACGCTGCCTCGTCCTGGAGTCGGTCGAGACGCTCAAGCCGCTCGGCGTGGGCATCAACCTGCAGCCGCACGCCGTGCGCGAGCTCTATGAGATGGGATTCGGCCCCGGGGATCTGGACGAGATCGGCGTGCAGACCCGGGAGTTCGCGCTCGTCGGGCTGAACGGCAAGGACGTCTACGCCGAGCCGCGCGGCCTCGAGGCGGGCTATCGCTGGCCGCAGTATTCGGTGCACCGCGGCGGGCTGCAGATGCTGCTCTACCGGGCGGCGCTCGAGCGCCTCGGCGCGGGCGCCGTGCGCACCGGGATGCGCGTCACGGGCTATCGCAACCAAGCCGGCGGCGTGACCGCGCAGGTGGCGGCCCGCGACGGCGCACAGCAGGAGATCGAGGGCTCGCTTCTGATCGGCGTCGATGGCCTGCACTCTGCGGTGCGAGCGCAGATGCACCCGAACCAGCCGCCGATCCAGTGGGGCGGCGCCATCATGTGGCGCGGCGTCACCCGCGGCGTGCCGATCCGCACGGGCGCCTCGTTCGTCGGCTTCGGCACCCACCGCCAGCGCGTCGTGCTCTATCCGATCTCGCGGCGTGATCCCACCGACGGCCTCGCCGACATCAACTGGATCGCGGAGATCACGGTCGACAACACCGGCGGCTGGCCGAGCGCCGACTGGAACAGAAGGGTCCGGCACGAAGACTTCGTCCACCATTTCGAAACCTGGCGCCACGACTGGCTCGACGTCCCCGCGATGCTGCGCGGCGCGGCCGACGTCTACGAGTACCCGATGATCGACCGCGATCCCGTGCCGACCTGGGTGGACGGCCGCGTGGCGCTGCTGGGCGACGCGGCCCACGTGATGTATCCGACGGGCTCGAACGGCGGCAGCCAGGCCATCGTCGACGCGCGTGTGCTCGGGGCGGCGATGCTCGCGCGCGGCGCAACCCCCGCGGCGCTGCAGGACTACGACGCGAAGCTGTGCAAGGACGTCTCGGCGCTGGTGCTGCGCAATCGCGGCGCGGGGCCGTTCGGCCTGCTGAACCTCCTGGACGAGCGCTGCGGCGGCGTGTTCGACGACATCGAAGCGGTCATTCCGCGCGCCGAGCGCGACGAGTTCATGCGGGCCTACCGGACTGCGGCGGGCTTCGCGATGGAAAGACTCAACGCCTCGCCGCCGATCCTCGCCCGAGGCGCCGGCAAGGCGTGACTTCGGCGCTCCCGCATCCCGCCAATCTGGCGGCGCCGGCGGCGATGCGCCTCGCGCGCGACCGCGGCCGGCGCGGGCGATACACCGCCGGGCAATCGGCCTGCCGGCAGTACTCTCAAAACTCGATCACGCCCTTGCCGGAGGCCTGCGCGTCAAAGACGCGGTAGGCCTCCTGCACCTCGCCGAGCTTCCAGCGGTGCGTGAAGATGCGCTCGAGCGGGATCCGGTTGTCGGCGATGAAGCGCGCGCATTCGCCCATGCCCATGGCGCTGAAGGTCCAGGAGCCGATGAGGGTGAGCTGCTTCCTGAGCATGTCGCGCGAGACGTCGAGCGTGACGTCGCCGCCTTCGCCCACGAAGCACACGGTACCCCAGGTCTTCGCGGCGCGCACCGCGGCGAGCCGCGCGGCGGCGACGCCCGTGCAATCGAGTGCAAGGTCCACGCCCTCGCCGCGCGTCAGGTCCTTCAGCGCCTTCTCGGCGTCCACCTTGGAGGAGTCCACCAGGCTGTCGGCACCGTACTGCTTTGCGAGCGCAAGGCGCTCGGCGTTGGTCTCCACGGCGATCACGCGCGCACCCATCTTCGCGCCGAGCAGCGCCGCGCTGATGCCGACCGGTCCCATGCCGAATACCGCGAGCGTGGAGCCGCCGGCCAGGTGCATGCGCCGCAGCGCGCCGTAGGCCGTGCCGGTGCCGCAGGACACCGCCGCGCCTTCCGCGAACGACAGCTCCTCGGGCAGCGGCACCATCGTGCGCGCGGGCGCCTTGAGGTACTCCGCGTGCCCGCCGTTGCCGGTGACGCCGTAGACGACGATTCCCGCCTTGCACAGCTGCGACCAGCCCACGCGGCAGTGCTGGCACACGCCGCAGCCCGCGTAATGGTGGTTCATGACGCGCTGGCCCGCCGGCGCCTCGCGCTCGGAGACGCCGGGCCCGCGCGCCACGATCTCGCCGCAAGGCTCGTGCCCGGCGATGAAGGGCTCGGCGTCGCCGCCCAGGCCGAGCGCCTTCTGCGCCTCGCCCGGCGGCGAGCGGTAGAACTTCAAGTCGCTGCCGCACATGCCCGAGGCGCGCATGCGGATCACCACCTCGCCCGGGCCGGGCGTGGGGTCGGGAAAGTTGCGGATCTCGATCTTCCGGTTGCCGAGGAATACTGCGCCGCGCATGTCAGGTTCTCCTGTGACGATCCTTGCAGGTGGCGAGCACCTCGTCGGGGTCGCGCTGCCACCAGTCGAGCTTGGAGAAGATCTCCACTTCGTGGGCGCCGTCGTAGCCCGCGCGCTCCATCATGCCGCGGATGCGCGGCAGGTTCACCACGCCGTCGCCCATCATGCCGCGATCGTTGAGCAAGTCGCGCGTGGGCACCAGCCAGTCGCAGATGTGGTACGCCAGCAGGCGCCGCTTGCCCGCGCGCGCGATCTGCGCCTCGAGTTTCGGGTCCCACCACACGTGATAGACGTCCACGGCAACGCCCAGCGCCGCCGACGCGCCGCCGCCTGCCCCGCCAGGTCGGGCTCCGCCCGCACTGCCGCCTTCATCCAGGGCATCGCAAAGGTCGAGCGCCTGCTCGAGCGTATTCACACAGGCTCGATCGGCGGCCTGCATCGGATGCAGCGGCTCGATGGCGAGCGGCACGCCCGCGGCGCGCGCTTCCGGCAGGATTGCCGCGATGCCCTCCGCCACCTGCCGCCGCGCGCCCGGAAGGTCCTTCGAGCCCTGCGCAAGACCGCCGACGACCAGCACCAGGCACTGCGCGCCCAGCGCGTGTGCCTCCTCGATGGCGCGCCGGTTGTCGTCGCGCCAGTCCTTGGCCGTGAAAAAACCGCCGCGGCACAGGCCGGTGACCCTCAGCCCATGCGCCTTGATCGCCCGCACCGCCTCCTTCACGCCCATCGCCGCGAGCTGGTCGCGCCAGGGCGAGATGCCGCGTATGCCTTGGCGCGCGCAGCCTTCGATGGCCTGCGCGAGGCCCCACTTCTCGCGGATGGTCGCGGTGTTGAGCGACAGCTTCGCCGGATCGGGCGCGCTCACAGTGTCCCCGGCGGGAAGAGCTTGGGCAGGAACAGCACCAGGTCCGGCCACATGATGACCAGCGCCAGCACCGCGAACATGGGGATCAGCATGATGAACACGTCTTTCAAGGCGTCCACGATGCGGATGCCCGCGATGTGCGCCGAGATCATCAGGCAAAGGCCGTAGGGCGGCGTCACCAGGCCGAAGGCGAGCGACACGATGCCGATCATGGCGAAGTGGATGGGGTCCAGGCCGACGCTCTTGGCGAGCGGCTCGAGCACCGTGCCGACGATGACGATGGCGGGAATCGCATCGAGAAAGCAGCCCACCACCAGGAACACCGACGCGATGAAAAAGCCGGTGGCGACGGGTCCCATGCCCCATTCGGCAACGTTGGCGAGCAGCGCCTTGGGAATCTGGTAGTACGCGAGCAGCCAGCCGAAGGCGGAAGCGGTGCCCACGCAAAAGAGCGCCACACCGGTGAGCCGCCCCGTCTCGAGCAGGGCGCCGTGCAGGCCCTTCCAGTCCATCTCCCGGTACACCAGCATCGTCAGCGCCGCCGCGTAGAGCACGGCGATGCAAGCCGATTCGGTCGCGGTGAACCAGCCGAAGATCTTGCCGCCGATGATGATCACCGGCGTCATCAGCGCCGGCACCGCGACGCCGATGGCCTTGATCGTCTCGACGAGCGTCGCGCGCGGATAGGTCGGGTAGTTGCGCAGCTTGGCGTACACGTGCACCGTGCCCATCTGCGCCAACGCGATGAGCAGGCCGGGAACGATGCCGGCGAGGAACAGGCCGCCGATGGACACCGTGAGGAGGCCCCCCCACACGATCATCAGGATCGACGGCGGGATGATCACCGCCAGCACCGCCGACACCGCGGTGATCGCCACCGAGAAGCTGTCGTCGTAGCCTTCCTTCCGCTGCGCCTCGATGAAGATCTTCGACTGGCTCGCCGCGTCGGCGGTGGAGGAGCCGGAAATGCCGGCAAAGAACAGCGACAGCACCACGTTCACCTGCGCGAGCCCCCCGGGAAAATGGCCCACCAGGTCGCGCGACAGGCGCACCAGCCGCGTGGTGATGCCGCCCACGTTCATCAGGTTGGCGGTGAGCAGGAAGAACGGCACGGCCAGCAGGATGAAGGAGTTGTAGGCGTTGAAGGTCTCCTGCACCAGGTTCTGCGGCGTGAGCCGGTCCTCGATGAGGAAGATCGGCAGGCAGGCGAGCCCCAGCGCGAACGCCACCGGCACGCGCAGTGCGAGCAACAGGAAGAACCCGCCGAACATGATCAGGCTGGCGGTGGCCGGATCGAGGAGCGTTGCGCCGCTCATGGCAGGGGGGCGGGGCCCCTGATGAGAGTTCGCAGGTCGTTCCAGACATGCTCGCCCTGGAACAGGACCCAGGTCGCGCCGGCAAGCGGCCAGGCGACGTGGATCACCCAGAGCGGCAGCTCTGCGAGCTCGGAGATGCGGTTGAAGGCGAAGCGCGTGAAGTCGATGCCCCACCAGAGGAACACCACGGCGAACGCCAGCACGAAGACGCTCGCCACGAGGCGCAGCGCAGCCTGCGCGCGTGTGTTCATCGCCGGCCACAGGTCCACCACGAAGTGCGTGCCTTCGCGGATGCCGACCATCGCGCCGAGCATGATCGACCAGATGAAGAAGAACCGCGCCATCTCCTCGGTCCAGATGTAGGAGGGGATCAGCTCGGTGTAGCGCGAGAAGATCTGCAGCGAGACGGGGAAGATGAGGATCGCCACGCTCGCGGCGAGCAGCCACGAGAGCAATTGCGCGTACCAGCGGGTGAGCTTTGCGAACACAAGAAAACGGCGGCGCCTGCGCGCCGCCGTCGCTAGCGTGTCAGTGGCCTACCTTATTGCGTTGATCTTCGCCAGGATGCCCTCGGCGCCGATCTCCTTGGCGTAGGCCGCCATCACCGGGTCCACCAGCTTCTTCATCTGGTCGCGCCCGGCGAAGGGCACGCGCTTCAGCTTGCCTTCCTGCTCCATCTTGACGAGCTTCGCCTCGTCCTCGCTCGACTCGATCTGCCGGCCGTAGGCGCCCGCCTCCTTGCCGGCCTTCAGCACCGCGGCCTGCAGCTCCTTCGGCAGCTTCTGGAAGGTCTTGCCCGAGAAGCACAGCGGCCGGATGGTGATGGCGTGCTGCGTCATCGAGAGGTGCGGCGCCACTTCGTAGAACTTCATCTGCTCCACGCCTGCCGCCTCGTTCTCGCCTGCGGCGATGACGCCGTTCTGGATGGCGTTGTAGACCTCGTTGTAGGCGATCACGGTCGGCGCCATGCCCGCGGCCTGGAAGGTGCGGCTCCAGATCGGCGCGCCCTGCACGCGCACTTTCAGCCCTTTCAGCTCCGCCATGTTCTTCACCGGCTTGTTGACGAAGATGTTGCGCGTGCCGCCGCCGGCGTAGCCGATCAGCATCACGTCGGCCTTCTGCGCGATCTCGTCGGCCACCGGCTTGAGCACGTCGGCGTCGAGCACCTGGTTCCAGTGCTTCAGGTCGCGGAACAGGAACGGCGCGTCGATGAACGGCGCCGCCTTGGAGAAGGTGGACATGTGCGCCGGCGACACGATGGCGTAGTCCACCGCCTTGCCCTGCGCCATGTACTCGAAGTACTGCTTCTCCAGGCCGAGCTCGGAGTTCTTGTGCAGCACGAAGTTCACCGGCTTGCCGTAGTACTTCTTCACCAGCTCCTCGAACTTCACCATCGCCTTGGTGAAGGCGTGCTCGTCGCTGAACTGCGAGGCGCCGTGCAGCGTGATGGTCTGCGCGGCCGCGGGCAGCGCGGGCAATGCGAATGCGGCGGCGACGGCCGCCAGGACCAGCCTGCGTTTCATGTCTATCTCTCCTCTTTGACGGTAATGCGCCACAAGGTGCGCGGATCTTCTGGATCGGTCAGCGTCGCCGAGTGCAGCAGCGAGGCATTGTCCCAGATCACGAGGTCGCCGACGCCATATTTCAGGCGCAGACGATACTTCTCCTGCGTGGCGTGGTGCGCGAGCTCGCCGAGCAGCGCGTGGGCTTCGTCCCGCGCCATGCCCTCGATGCCGAAGGAGCTGCCCGACACCGCATACAGCGCCTTGCGCCCGGTCACCGGGTGCCGGCGCACCAGGGGGTGCCGCACCCAGGTCATCTTCGCTTCCTGCGCTTCGCTCAGCACCGAGGCAACCGTGCGCGAAGTCTTGTCGAGCTCATCGCGGTTGCCGTAGTGGTGCAGCGCAACCAGGCCGTCGATGCGGCGCTTGGTTGCCTCCGGCAGGTCGTCGTAGGCCGCGTACTGGTCGGCGAACAGCGTATCGCCGCCCACCTTGGGCACCTCGAGCGAGTACAGCATGGTGCAGCGCGCCGGCACCTCGAGGTACGAGTAGTCGGTGTGGAAGTAGGTGCCTGCATCGGCGAGCCCCACGGGCGCCCCCGCCTTCTTGCGGTTGGACAGGATGAGGATGTCCGCGTGCTCGGGATGGTGGAACTGGTCGATCACGTGCGGCTCGGGCCGGCCGAACTGGCGCGCGAAGGCAAGGAATTTCGACGCCGTCAGCTGCAGGCCGCGGAACACGAGCACCTGCGCCGCGAAGAACGCGTCGCGGATCTCGTGAAACGGCGCGCCGAAGTCGCGCGACTCGGCGCCGAAGCCCGCCCCGAGCGGGGTCAGCTGCATCCGTGCAACGCGAGCAGCTGACGCATGCGCGCGCAGGCGAGCGGCGGGTCGGCGAGCAGGCCCGCGGCGTCCGCGAGCCGGAACAGCTCGGCGAAATGCAGGAGGTTCCGCGCGCTCTGCTGTCCACCCACCATCACGAGGTGGTCCTGGTGGCCGTTCAGCCACGCCATGAACACCACGCCCGTCTTGTAGAAGCGCGTTGGCGCGCGGAAGACGTGGCGCGAGAGCGGCACCGTCGGCGCGAGCAGCTCGTGATAGGCGTTGCGGTCGCCGGCAGCGAGCGCGCCGAGCGCCGCAGAAGCCGCCGGCGCGATGGCATCGAAGATGCCGAGCAGCGCGTCCGAATGGCCTTGCGTGTCGCCCTCGATCAGCTCGGCGAAGTTGAAGTCGTCGCCGGTGTACATGCGCACGCCCTTCGGCAGCTTGCGGCGCATGACGATCTCCTTGTCCTTGTCGAGCAGCGAGATCTTGATGCCGTCCACCTTCGCGGCATTCCTGCGGATCACGTCCAGGCATACGTCCATCGCCGCGGCGTGGTCTTTCCTGCCCCAGTAGCCCTCGAGCGCCGGATCGAACATTTCGCCGAGCCAGTGCAGGATCACGGGCTGCCGCACCTGCGAAAGGATGCGCTCGTAGACCGTCGCGTAGTCCTCCGGCGAGCGGGCGCTCGCTGCGAGCGCGCGGCTCGCCATCAGGATGATGCGGCCGCCGAGCTTCTCGATCGCGCCGCACTGCTCTTCGTAGGCGGCGATGACGCCGGCGACGTCGGCCTGCGCCACGTGGTCGGTGCCCGCGCCGGAGAACACCGCGGCGCCGGGCACGCCTTTCGCCGCCTCCAGCGTCCTGCGGATCAGTTCCAGCGAGTTCGCCCAGTCCAGGCCCATGCCGCGCTGCGCCGTGTCCATCGCCTCCGCCACGCCAAAGCCCCAGGACCACAGGTGGCGGCGGTAGGCGAGCGTCGCCTCCCAGTCGATGGCAGGCTCCAGCCAGGGATCCTTCGGCGAGAGCGGATCGGCGACGACATGCGCGGCAGCGAGTGCCACGCGCGTGAACGGCCGCGCCGGACGCTCGAAGCGCCGCGGCTCGCGCACCTGGTAGGGATCGAGCCGGCCGCCCGCGTGCGGGAGATTGATCGTCTGGATGGCGTCGCGCTTCATCGCAGGCTCCCTTGCAGCACCGCGGCTAGGCCGCCAGCTTCGGAACGTCGAGCCACTTCTTCTGCTTCCAGCTCTTCAGGCCCAGCTCCGCGAGCTGCACGCCCTTCGCGCCCTCGAGGAGCCCCCAGCGGAACGGCCCCTCGCCCGCGACGTGGCGCAGGAACGCCTCCCATTGCACCTTGAACGCATTGTCGGTGCCCGCGTCCGGCACTTCCTTCCAGTTGTCGAAGAAATTGATCGGCTGCGGGATGTCCGGATTCCACACGGGCTTGGGCGTGTCGGCGTAGGACTGCACATAGCACTTGCGCAGGCCCGCCACCGCGCTGCCCTCGGTGCCGTCGACCTGCAGCGTCAGCAGGTCGTCGCGCCGCACGCGCACGGTCCACGACGAGTTGAAATGCGCGACGACGCCGCCCTTAAGCTTGAACGTGGCATAGGCCGCATCGTCCGCGCTCGCCTTGTAGCGCTTGCCGGCCTCGTCCCAGCGATACGGAATGTGCGTGGCGCCGAGGCAGGAGACCGCCTGCACTTCACCGAACAGGTTGTCGAGCACGTAGCGCCAGTGGCACAGCATGTCGAGGATGATGCCGCCGCCATCTTCCTTCCTGTAGTTCCACGAAGGGCGCTGCGCGGCCGGGCGTCCGGACTGCGGGTCGCCCTCGAACACCCAGTAGCCGAACTCCCCGCGCACCGAGAGGATCTTGCCGAAGAAGCCCTGGTCGCGAAGCTGCGCGAGCTTGAGCAACCCGGGGAGCCAGAGCTTGTCCTGCACCACACCGTGCTTGACGCGCGCCTTCTTCGCCGCGCGGTAGAGGCTCATCGCCTCGGCGACGGTGGTCGAGACGGGCTTCTCGCAGTAGACGTGCTTGCCGGCGCGGATCGCGCGCTTGAGCAGCGACGGCCTCAGTTGCGTGGAGGCGGCGTCGAAGAACACCTCGTCCTCGGAGGAGGCGAGCGCGGCATCGAGGTCCGCGGTCCAGCGCGCGACCCCGTGCTGGCGCGCGAGCGCCTCGATCTTCGCGGCGTTGCGCCCCACGAGCAGCGGGTCTGGCATCACGCGCGTGCCGTCCTTCAGGCGCACGCCGCCCTGCTTGCGGATCTCGAGGATCGAGCGCACCAGGTGCTGGTTCATGCCCATGCGCCCCGTGACGCCGTGCATGATGATGCCGATACGGCGCTCGGTGCTCATTTCTTCTTCGCCAGGCCGAGGCTCTGGATGATGCGGCGCTCCTTCTCGTACTGCTCCCGCGCCCAGCGCGTGTAGTCCTCCGTCGACAGGTACCACACCGGCTGGTTGTACCGCTCCAGCACCTTGAGGTGCGCAGGATCCTCGAGCCCTTTCTTGAACGCGTCGTGCAGCGCCTTCACGACGGCGGGCGGCGTCGCCGCGGGAACGCCGATGCCGTAGGGACTGGTCGAGACGATGCCGTAGCCGAGCTCGGTGAGCGTGGGCACCTCGGGCCACACCGCCGCGCGTTTCTCGGTGAGCACGGCGAGCACGCGCGCCCTGCCAGAGGCCACGTGCGGCACCGCGCCCGTGGAGTCCACGGCGACGTCGAGATGGCCACCGAGCAGTGCGTTCAGCATGTCGGCGCTGCCCTTGAACGGGATGTGGTTGAGCTTGATGCGCTGCGCGGCCGCGAGCTCCTCGGTCGCGAGGTGTACCGTGCCGCCGATGCCGTGCGAGCCGTAGCTGATCTTCTCGGGATTGGCGCGCGCTGCGGCGACCAGGTCCGCCATGTTCTTCCAGGGCGCGTCGGCGCGCACGACGTAGGCGAACACGTAGCCCGAGACGCCCATCACGTAGGTGATGTCCTTCATCGGATCGAAGGCCACGTTTTCCATATGCGGCAGGCGCAGCGCGGTGACCGGGATCATGCTCACCGTGTAGCCGTCGGGCTTGGCGTTGACCAGCGCCGCCGCGCCGAGCGTGCCCGTCGCGCCGGGGCGGTTCTCCACCACCACCGGCTGGCCGAGGTACTTGGCGGTCGCCTCGGCGAGCGCGCGCCCGGCGATGTCGGTCGGGCCGCCGGGCGGGAACGTGATGATCAGCGTCACCGGACGCGCCGGGAACGCCTGGGCGGCCGCGAACGTTGCCGCGCAGGCAAGCGCAAGGCCGAGAAGGATGCGTTTCATGGAGTCACCTCGAATCAGGCAGTGGCAGAAGTCTTGGCCGTCTCGCGCATGCCGGACCAGTCGGGCGCCGCCTTGCTCGCGTAGCCGGCGCAATCGAGCGAGCCGATGGCGAGCATGCCGTCCTCGATCCTGACGCGCACTGCGCCGTGGCTCTTCTCGTAGAGGTCCGGGTGAGCCGCAAGAAAGGCGTCCTGCTCGCCCTGCGGCAGCCCCGCCATGCCATTCACGTAGTGATGGCCGTTCCGCTCCAGGTGCGTGAGTCCCAGGATCGACACCAGCGCGAGGTCCTGCTGCAGCGCGAGCCCGGGTTGGATCGTCAGGTCTTCGCCGCTCATGAAATAGACGGGCTCAGGGCCGAATTTCTCCCGCGCGGGAAGATTCGCCCCTGACCCCATCTTCCTGTTCCAGACGGCGCAGCGGGCGGCGTTGAGCAGCGACTTGTACAGGCCCTTGCAGGTCTTGGAGGAGACGCCGCGATAGCCGAGCGCCCTGGCGCGCGGGAAGGCGTCGAGGGCGTCGTCCGATTCGTCGATGATCACCGGCTTGTCGATGCCCGCCACCGGGCGCTCGAGCGCCGCCTGGCGGTGCACCGGCTGCTCGATGAACAGGATCGAGGCCGTGAGGCGTGCAAGGCGCGGCTCCGCCTTCATCCTCGTCCAGAGCTCGGCGACGCCCTGCATGTCCGCATACTGCTCGTTGCCGTCCAGGGTCGCGAAGTACGGCTCGCGCCCGCGGTCGAGCACGGCGGCGATGGCGCGCAGGCGCGCGAGGTCGGCGGCCACGTCGCCCGCGACCTTGAGCTTGAAATAGCGGTGGCCGTAGCGCGCGACCACCTCCTCGAGCGTCTCGGGCAGGCCGTCGTCCACGCGTGCGGACTGGTCCGCCGCCGTGATCGGGTCCACCAGGCCGACAGTGTGGCGCGCAGCGAGCGCCGCGCGCGGCCTGAGCGTGGCGAAGAAGGCGCCGAGGTCGATGCCCTCCACCTCGGGCGCGCCGATCAGGTTCGACTGCACCGCGCGATAGAAGGACACGCCGAGCGCGCGGCACAGCGCATCGAGCAGCGCGCGGTCGAGGAGCGCAGGGCCATAGTTCGCCACCAGCCCGCGCGCCGGCGAGGCGTGCGCCCAGGCGGTGCGTGGCTCGTGCGCGAGGTAGGCCTCGCGCGCGGCGGCGAGCGAGCCGCGCAACTGCTCGAAGTTGTCCTCGTTGGAGAGCGCCGGGTCCTTGTCGAACCACTTGGGCGCCAGCAGCTCGGCGGCAGCGCCCCAGGCCTCGCGCCCGTCCTCCAGGCGGATCCTCGCGCGCGCGAAGGCCTGCGGCGAAGCGGTGAGCGTCGCGGCGCCGAAGCGGAACGGCATGCGCAGCCTGACGTCGCGCTCCAGCAGCTCGATCGCCGCGACACGGAATCGCGGCGCGGCTTGACGCAGGGACAAGGGGGTTCCTATGATTTAACCGTCTCGTTAATTTTCCTTGGAGCCGCGATGCCGAGTCAAGAACGCGGTCTTGCCGGCGCCATCGGCTACTACGTGCCGAGCGCCCTGGTGATCCTGGGCCTGGTCGCGGCCTGGCAGCTGGCGGTGGACTGGGGCGGCATCAAGGAATACATCCTGCCCTCCCCGAGCGCGGCGCTGAAGGCGTACCTGCGCCCCAACTACCAGTGGACGGCGAACTTCCTCGCCACCTTCTACGCCACCATCGGCGCCTTCGCGCTCTCCGCGGTGCTCGGCATCGGCCTGGCGGTGGTGATCGTGTGGAACGACATGCTGATGCGCACCGTGATGCCGGTGCTGGTGCTGTTCAACACGCTGCCCAAGATCGCGCTCGCGCCGCTGTTCGTCATCTGGCTGGGCTACGGCATCTGGCCGAACATCGTCATCGGCACCACCATCGCGTTCTTCCCCATGGTGGTCAACAGCGCGGTGGGCCTCGCGACCGCGGACCCCGAGCTGCTGGATCTCGTGAAGTCGCTCAAGGCCTCGCGCTGGCAGGTGTTCACCAAGATCCGCTTTCCCAACGCCGTGCCCTACATCTTCACCGGCCTCAAGCTCAATGCCACCATGAGCGTCATAGGGGCGATCGTAGGCGAGTTCGTCGCCTCCGAGCGCGGCCTGGGGGCGCTGATCATCACCGGGGGCGTGACGCTGGAGACGCCCTCCATCTTCGCCTCGCTCATCCTCATCTCGGTGCTTGGCCTTGCGCTGTACGGCGTCGTCGTCGCCGTCGAGCGCGTGGTCGCGCCCTGGGTCTATCGAGAGCAAGTTGCCAACTAAGGAGAAATACATGAAGCGCCTGCTGATCCTCCTCGCTGCCGCCGTCGCCCTGCCCGCCGGCGCGCAGGACAAGTTCACCCTGCAGCTCAACTGGTTCCACCTCGCGGACCACTCGCCGATCTACATGGCGCTGAAGAAGGGCTACTACAAGGAAGAGAACATCGACCTCACGGTGCTGCGCGGCTCCGGGTCGGCCGACAGCGCGAAGAAGATCGACTTGAAGCAGGGCGACCTCGGCATTTCGGATGCGCCCACGGTGCTCACGGCCATCTCCAAGGGCGCCGACCTGAGGATGGTGGCCGTGGTGTTCGACAAGGCGGGCAACAACGCGTTCTTCAAGAAGAGCGCGAACATCCGCTCGCCCAAGGACCTGGTGGGCAAGAAGATCGCCGTGCCGCCCGCCGACTCGCACCGCGTGCTGTGGCCCGCCTTCGCCGCCATCAACAAGCTGGACGTCAACGGCGTGACGCTGGTCAACGTCAAGCCCGAGGGCAAGCAGGCGATCGTCGCGGCGGGCGAGGTGGACGCCTCCTTCGACCTGTATACGAGCTACGCCATCTGGGAGAAAGTGCTCGGCAAGGGCAACGTCGGGCACCTCTTGTGGGCCGACTACGGCCTGCCGATCTACGGCCACACCTACTTCGTCAACCGCGAGCTGGAGAAGAAGAACCCGAAGCTGATCGAGCGTTTCCTGCGCGCCACGCACAAGGGCTGGCGCGATGCGCATGCCAACCCGCGCGAGGCGATCGACGCCATGGCCGGTTCGGTGCCGGGGCTGGACAGCGAGGCGCTGTTCAACACCACGCCGCAGATCATGGACCTGTGCATCACCGAGCGCTCGAGGAAGAACGGCATCGGCTGGATCGAGAAGGACCTGATGCAGCGCACGATCGACATCACCTTCGCGCAGAACAAGCCCGATCGCCCGGTGAACGTCGACGACGCGTTCACCAACGCCTACAGCTCGAGGATCAAACCCCTCAAGTAGGCACTGCGAGGCGCGAGCGCTGGCGCCCGGCGGCGTCGAAGTTGGCCGGGTCGAGCCAGCGCTCGTAGGCGGCGCGCAGCGCCGGCCAGTCCTTGTCGATCATCGCGAACCACGCGGTGTCGCGGTTCGCGCCCTTCGCCCACATGTGCTGGCGGAACACGCCCTCGAAGGCAAAGCCGAAGCGCCGCGCCGCCCGCTTCGAGGGCTCGTTCAAGTCGTTGCACTTCCACTCGAAGCGCCGGTAGCCGAGCTCGTCGAACACGTACTTCGCGGCGAGGTAGAGCGCCTCGGTGGCGACGCGCGTGCGCGCGATCGCCGGGCCCCAGAGGATGTTGCCGATCTCGATCACGCCATGCTCCGGCGTGATGCGCATGAAGGTCTGGCGCCCGCCCGCGATGCCGGTCGCCTTGTCCACCACGGCGTGGAACAGCGGGTCCTCCGATTTCATGCGCGCCGCAATCCAGGCGCGCAGGTCGTCGCGGTCCTTGGGCGGCACGTCGAACAGGTAGTCGAAGCTGCCGGCATTCGCCGACGCGGCGAGGAGCCCGTCGAGATGGGCGGACGAAAGGGGCTCGAGGCGCGCGTAGCGGCCGTCGAGCACCACGCGCGCGGGGCGCGGGCAGGGAAGTCGGGGAGTCATCCCGGCATGATGGCGGGCGGGCATCTGTGCCGCAACCCGCCGGCAGCAGCCCTTAGGCCTGTTGCAGAGCCTCCAGAATACCGCGCACGTAGCCGATCGCGCGCGCGGCGGCGCCCGGGCCGTCGGGCACGTAGTCGAAGGGTTCCACCGCGATGTCGCCGGCATAGCCGTGGCGCGTCAGCGCGGCGAAGAGCGGCGCGAAGCGCTGCTCGCCCTGTCCCGGCCCGCGCCGGTTGCGGTCGTTCAGCTGCACATGGGCGAGCATGCCATTGGGCAGCCACTTGTCCACCAGCGCCGGCAAGGGCGCCGTCTCCATGCGGCCCGCCGCGCTGCAGTCGAGCATGGTGCGCACCGCGCGGCTGCCGATCGCCTCCACCATCCTCGCCGCCTCCTCGAGCGTGTTGATGAGCGGCGTCTGCTCGGAGGACAGCGGCTCGATGCAGTAGATGACACCCGCCTTCTCGGCGCGCTCGGCGACGGCGGCGAAGCACTCCTGCGCGCGCGCGAGCGCCGCCGCGCGCGTATCGCCCGCATCGACGCGGCGCTGCTGCGGCGAGCCATGCACCAGATAGCGGCCGCCGAGCTCCGCACACTGGTCGACCAGCGTGAACATGACCTCGAGCGTGCGCTTGCGCACCGCGTCGTCGCGCGTGGCGATGGAAAGGCCCGCGGGCTTGACGAGCAGCCAATGCAGGCCGGTGACGACGATCCCTGCGTCCTTCGCCGCGGCGCGCGCGGCGGCGAGCTGCGCGCTGCCCAGCCGCTGCGGCTCCTCCGACAGCGTATAGGGCGCGATCTCCAGTCCGTCATAGCCGAGCTTGGCGGCGTACTCGCACTGCCGGGGGAACGGCATCGGCGCGATCACCTCGTTGCACAGCGCGATGCGCATGCGCTTCAGCGCCTCACTTGGCGAGGTAGCCGAGCACCAGCTCGACCATGTGCCTGAGGCGCCCGGCCTTCTCGCGCGGCGCGAGCAGGTCGCGCTCGAAGATGGTGGACAGCGTGTGCCGGTTGGAGAGGTAGAAGTAGCCCAGCGCCGCGATCGAGATGTAGAGCTGCACCGGGTCCACGCCCTTCCTGAACTTGCCGGCGCGCTCGCCGCGCTGCAGAAGGTCCCGCAGCAGCGCGATCAGCGGCGAGTGCATCTCGGCGATGTCGCGCGAGCGCTTCAGGTGCCGCGCGCGGTGCAGGTTCTCGCTGTTGAGCAGCGTCAGGAACTCCGGGTGCTTCAGGTAGTAGTCCCAGGTGAATTCCACCAGGCGCCGCACGCCCTGCACCGGGTCGAGGTCCTGCAGGTGCAGGCCCAGCTCCGCGCGGCGGATGTGCGCATAGCTGTCCTCCAGCACGGCGAGGAACAGGTCCTCCTTGTTGCCGTAGTAGTAGTACAGCATGCGCTTGTTGGCGCCCGCGCGCGCCGCGATGCGGTCCACGCGCGCCCCGCCCAGCCCGTAGCGCGCGAACTCCTCGGTCGCCGCCTGCAGGATGCGCTCCTGGTTGCGGACGGGGTTGCGTCGGCTCATTCCATGCCCAGCAGCTTGTAGATGCGCCGCGTGTACTCGCCGAAGCGCTCGTGGGTCTTCATGTCGAGCGTGCGCGGGTGCGGCAGCTCGATGGCGAAGTTGTCCGCCATGCGCGCCGGGCCGGCGGTGAGCACCACGACGCGCGTGCCGAGGAACACCGCTTCCGAGATGCCATGCGTGACGAAGATGATCGTCTTGCCCGCCTCCTTCCAGATGCGCAGCAGCTCCAGGTTCATCTTCTCGCGCGTGAGCGCATCCAGCGCGCCGAAGGGCTCGTCCATCAGCACCAGCTTGGGGTCGTGCAGCAGCGCGCGGGCGATCGCCGCGCGCTGCTGCATGCCGCCGGAGAGCTCGTAGGGATACTTGTCCTCGTAGCCGGTGAGGCCGACGAGCGCGAGCAGGCCCTTGGCGCGCTCGCGCGCTTCGCCCATCGGCAGGCCGAGGATCTCGGCGGGCAGCAGCACGTTGTCGAGGATCCTGCGCCACTTGAGGAGCAGCGGCGCCTGGAACACCATGCCGACGTCGCGCGAGGGGTCGAACGTGTGCGTGGCGGTGCCGATGCGCACCTCGCCGCCGTCGTGCCCGTGCAGGCCGGCGAGGATCTTGAGCAGCGTGGACTTGCCGCAGCCCGACGGCCCGACGAGCGACACGAGCTCTCCCGGCATCACGTCGAAGGTCGCGTCCGAGATGGCAAGGTGCTCCGCCTTGCCGCGGCGGTACACCTTCGTCACACCTTTCAGCCTGATGAACGGTTCCATCGCTGCTACTCGACCCGCGCGTCCTTGACCACCAGCCAGCGCTCCAGCAGCAGCACCGTGCCGTAGAGCACCATGCCGATCATCGTGATCATGATCACCGCCATGAACATCGCCGGCGTGTCCAGCGTCACCTGCACCTGCAGCATCAGGTAGCCGAGGCCCTTGTCCGAGCCGAGGAACTCGCCGACGATCGCGCCGGCGACCGCGAGGATCGCGCCCACCTTCATGCCCGAGAAGATGTAGGGCAGCGCGCCCGGCAGCTGCACCTTGGAAAACAGCTGCCAGCGCGAGCCCTTGAGCGAGCGCACCAGGTCGAGGAGCTCAGGCTCGATCTCGCGCAGGCCGCGCGCGGTGGTGAGCAGGATCGGGAACACGCAGATCGAGAACGCCATCAGGGTGTTGGGAAACACGCCGTACTTGAACCAGACGATGATCAGCGGCCCCAGCGCCACCTTGGGGATCATGTTGAGCGAGACGAGCAGCGGCATGAAGAACGCTTCCAGCGTCTTCGACCAGGTGAAGGCGAGCGCCAGCGCCACGCCGACCACCAGCGCAAGGAAGTAGCCGGCGAAGATCTCGGTGGCGGTGACGGCGATGTTGGCCCACCAGTTGTAGTTGGGCTGCAGCAGCGCGTCCAGCGTCGCGCCGGGCGAGGGCATGACGAACGCCGGCACGTTGCCCAGCTTGACGAACAGGTACCAGGCGGCGACCAGCGCGATGTGCGCGAGCACCGCCAGCGTCCAGCGTTGCAGGTTCTCGTTCATGGGTTCCCCGTGTTCACGACAGCCAGCGCGCGAGATTCTCGCGCACGAACGCGTCGTCGGCGAGATCGGCGTGCTCGCGGCAGACGCGGTCGATTTCCCCGGCCTGGCCGGGCGAGAGCGTCTCGTGCGGGTCGAGGCACCAGATGCCCTCGAGCAGCCCCTGGCGCCTGAGCACCTCGTGGCAGCCGGGAATGCACCCGGCGAAATCGTGCGCCACGTCGAAGAACGCGCTGTTGCAGTCGGTGACGCGCGCATCGAGCGCGAGAAGACCCGCGTCGATCGGACCGCGCTGGATGCGCGCGAGCAGCTCGACCGCGGTCTTCGTCCATACGCTCCAGTGCCCGAGCAGCCCGCCCTTGATGCGCACGCGCAGCTCCTCGCCGCCGCGGCGCACCGCGAAGGGCGCCGCGAGGTCGAGCACGATGTGGTCGTCGTTGCCCGTGTACAGCGTCACGCGCTCCTCGGCGCGCGCCGCGACCACCCCGCGCACCACGTCCAGCGTCTTGTAGCGGTTGAAGGGGGCGATCTTGATCGCCACCACGTTGTCGATCTGCGCGAAGCGCCGCCAGAAGTCCATCGGCAGCGCGATGCCGCCCACCGCCGTCTGCAGGTAAAAGCCCACCAGCGGGATCTCGCCGGCGACCGCGGTGCAATGCGCGATCAGCTCGTCGAGCGAGGCGCCTTTCATCGGCGCGAGGGACAGCATGCCGGCGTGATAGCCGAGCGCGCGCGCGATGCCGGCCTCCTGCCTCGCCTGCGCGGTCCTGCCGGAAAGCCCGGCGATCATCGCGAGCGGGCGCTTCGCCCACGCCTGCGCGGTCTCGGCGGCGAGCTTGAGCACCGGCTCGTAGAGGCCCCGTTCGCGGATCGCGAACTGCGTGGCGTGCACGCCCACCGCGAGGCCGCCCGAGCCGGCGTCGAGGTAGTAACGTGTCAGCGCGCGCTGCCGCCTCGCGTCCAGCCGGCGCGCGGCGTCCAGCGCGAGAGGATGCGCCGGGATCACGGTGCCCTGGCGCAGGAGCGCGAGCGTGTCGGCCGGCAGCTTCGTCCAATGCAGCGTCATGCGCCGATTTTAACCGGGCGGTTACCCTCATCCGGCCGCGGGCGCTGCGAAATCGCGCCACGCGCGCCGCGGCTACCTTGGCGGAGGCGCGGCGCCTCCGAGCAGGCGCTGCCAGAGGCGGGCGAGCCATCGCCAGAGCGAGCCGGCCGGCGGCGCCGCCGCGAGCGCCGGCGGCACTGCGCCGAAGCGCTTGCCGAGGCACTCGGCGAACTGGGCGGTGCGCTCGGTGGCCCGGCGCTCGAAGAGACGATCGACGATCGCCTTGAGCTGGCCCTCGCCTTTCACGTCGAAGACGCTGGTCAGCTCGGTTCCCGTCGCGGTGCCGCGCAGCGCTACGTCGATCGACATCGTCAGGTGCTCGGCCCGGGCGCTCGCATGCAGCCTCTTCGGCGGCTCTTCCGATTCGATCTGCGCCCTGAGCGTGACGATGAGCGGCACGACGCCGACCTTCTCCTTCACCGTGAGCTCGGCGGTCCTTGGGTCCACGAGGCGGACACGCTCCACGCCGGGAATGCAGGTGCACAGTGCCTCGAAATCCCGCAGGAACTTCCACAGCTCGTGCGGCGGGGCGTTCACGGTAAATTTCGCCGCACGCTCGGGCATCAGTCCCACCAGCGCTTGAGCTCGAAGTCCTCCGCGATCACCGTCGCGGCGTTGTGCCCGGCTCCGGCATGCACGCCGCCGCCGGGGTGACAGTAGCCGCCGCACATATAGAGACCTTCCACGGGCGTGCGGTAGCTCGACCAGCCGGCGAAGGGCCTGAAGTAGCCCATCTGGTCCGGAGTCATGTCGCCGACGACGTCGACGCCGTTCACCAGGTTGTCGTTCAGCTGCTCGGTGTCGGTGGGGTCCTGGATCTTCATCGCGAGCACCTTGTCGCGAGTCATGTTGAGCGCATACGAGCGCCACAGGGCAAGCAGGTGCTCGGCGTACTCCTCGCGAATGCTGCCCCAACCTCCCTGCAACGCATAAGGCGCGTATTGCCACACGACCGCGGTGTGCTTCCCGGCAGGGGCCTGCGAAGGATCGAACAGCGTTGGAAGCGTTATCTGCAGCATCTCGTTGCGGGGCGCCCGGCCCATGGCGATTTCCTGATAGGCGCGCACCTGATCCTGGACGCTACCGCCGAACATCTCCTGGCTGAACGCGACGTCGACCGAGCCGTTCTGCGCCGCTGCGCGGTACCGAGGCGGCTCGGACAGCGCCAGGTGCAACACGAAAAGCGAGCGGCCGCGCGAGTGGTAGTTCTT
>DASWBP010000218.1:0-11963 GCA_036390555.1 Burkholderiales bacterium
GCGCCTGAAGGGCATCTACCTCGCCATCGCCACGCTCGCCTTCGGCGTCATCGTCGAGGAGATCATCACGCGCTGGGAAAGCCTCACCGGCGGCAACTCCGGCAAGCACCTGAAGGCGATCGAGCTCTTCGGCATGAAGCTCGACACCGACACCGAGCTCTACTACCTGATCCTCGCGTTGACGGCCATCGCCTGCGTGGCGCTCGCCAACCTGCTGCGCTCGCCGACCGGCCGCGCCTTCGTCGCCATCCGCGATTCCGAGATCTCGGCCTCGTGCATGGGCGTGAACCTCGCCAAGTACAAGACCATGTCGTTCGCGCTCTCGGCGGCGCTCACCGGCGTGGGCGGCGCGCTCTACGCGCACAAGGTCACCTTCATCTCGCCCGAGCAGTTCACGCTGCTGGTGTCCATCGAGCTCGTGACCATCGTGATCCTCGGCGGCGTGGGCTCGCTGCACGGCGCGGTGTTCGGTGCGGCCTTCGTCATCGTGCTGCCGCAGCTGATCGCCATCGCCAAGGATTACCTGCCTGCGGGCATCGCCGGCGCCGCGGGGCTGCAGGCCACCGTGTTCGGCCTGGTGCTGGTGGGCTTCATCATCTTCGAGCCGCTCGGACTCTACGGGCGCTGGCTCAAGATCCGCACCTGGTTCGAGCTCTTCCCCTTCTACAGGAAGGGCATGTTCCGGCGGCAGAAGGCCTACATGAAGTCGGAGCGGCTGCGGTGAAGTTCTTCCGCGCGGAGAACCTCGGCATCCAGTTCGGCGGCGTGCGCGCCGTGGACAATGTTTCCTTCGACATCGAGCGCGGCGAGGTCTACACCATCATCGGCCCCAACGGCGCGGGCAAGACGACGATCTTCAACCTGATCGGGCTCATCTACCCGGCGACCTCGGGGCGCATCTTCTTCCAGGGCCGCGAGCTGACGGGCTTGAAGCCACACCGCGTCGCGGAGCTGGGCATTGCGCGCACCTTCCAGAACATCGAGCTCTTCGAGCACGCGACCGTCCTGCAGAACCTGCTGATCGGACGCCACCGGCACCGCTCGACGGCGCTGTGGCAGGAGCTCGCCTTCACCCCGGCGGCGCGCCACGCCGAACGGGCGCACCGCGAGGCGGTGGAGAAGGTGATCGACTTCCTCGACCTGCAGCACTACCGCGACAGCATGGTGGCGGGCCTGCCCTACGGCGTAAGGAAGGTCATCGAGCTCGGCCGCGCCCTCGCCACCGAGCCCAGGCTGCTGCTGCTCGACGAGCCGTCCTCGGGACTCAACCCGGAGGAGACGAACGACATGGCCTTCTGGATCGAGGACATCCAGAAGGGGCTCGGCATCACCGTGCTGATGGTCGAGCACGACATGAGCCTCGTGCAGCGCGTGTCCGACCGCGTGCTCGCGCTCAACGAGGGCCGCGCGATCGCCGAGGGCACGCCGGGCGAGGTGCAGCAGCACCCCGCGGTAATCGAGGCCTACCTCGGCACCAAGGACGAGAAGGAACACCTGCAGTGACCACCCCTGTCCTGGAGCTGCTGAACGTGGAGTCGAGCTACGGCCCGGTGCAGGCGCTGCGCGGCGTCACGCTCACGGTGCCGGAGGGCAAGATCGTCACGGTGCTCGGCGCGAACGGCGCGGGCAAGAGCACCATCCTCAAGACCATCTCGGGAATCATCGATCCCTCCAAGGGACAGGTGAAGCTGCGCGGCGCGGAGATCCAGGGCCGGTCGCCCGACCGCATCGTGCGCGCGGGGGTGGTGCACGTGCCCGAGGGCCGCGAGGTGTTCCCGCTGCTCTCGGTCGAGGACAACCTGAAGATGGGCGCCTACACGCGGCGCGACCGGGACGGCGTGGCGCAGGACCTGGAGCTGGTGTTCGGCTACTTCCCGATCCTCAGGGAGCGGGCGAAGCAGGAGGCGGGGCAGCTTTCCGGGGGCCAGCAGCAGATGCTCGCCATCGCGCGCGCGCTGCTCTCGCGCCCGCAGGTGATGCTGCTCGACGAGCCGAGCCTGGGGCTTTCGCCCTTGCTGACGCGCGAGATCTTCCGCATCATCTCGCGCATCAACCGCGAGCGCGGCACCACCATTCTGCTCGTCGAGCAGAACGCGCACATGGCGCTCGAGGTGGCCGAGTTCGGCTACGTGCTGGAGGTGGGGCGCATCGTGATGGAGGACACCTGCGCCAACCTCGCGAAGAAGGAGGACATCCAGGAGTTCTATCTCGGCGCGCAGGCCGCCGGGGTGCGCGGGCAGCGGCGCTGGAAGAGGAAGAAGCAGTGGAGGTAGGGCGATGAGAGCGATCGAGCATGGCACGGTGGCCCGCCTGTTCTGGCACGGTGTGCGCACGCGCGGCCCGCAGGTGATCCTGCGGCAGAAGGACCTCGGCATCTGGCGCGCGGTGACCTGGGAGGAGTTCGGCCGCGCGGCGCGCGACATCGGCATGGGCCTCGTGGCGCTCGGCTTCCAGCCGGGCGAGGTGGCCTCGATCCAGTCGAACACCAACCGCGAGTGGGTCTACGCGGATCTCGGCATCCTCGGCGCGGGCGGCGTGTCCAACGGCATCTATCCGACCGACGCGGCGGCGCAGGCCGAGTACCTGCTCGCCGACTCGGGCTCGGTGTTCGTCTTCGTCGAGGACGAGGAGCAGCTCGACAAGATCCTGGAGGTGCGCGAGCGCCTGCCGAAGCTGCGCAAGATCATCGTCTTCGACATGGAGGGCCTGCGCGACTTCGACGACGCCCAGGTGATGTCGCTCGAGGCGCTGCGCGCGCTCGGTGCCGACTACGACGGCAAGCACGCGGAAGCATGGGACCAGCGGCTGGCCTCGCGCATGCCGGAGGACCTCGCGATCCTCGTCTATACCTCGGGAACCACCGGCAAGCCCAAGGGCGCGATGATCTCGCACCGGAACATCCTCGCGACGATCGACGGCTACCAGGACGCGTTCCCGCAAGGTCCCGAGGACGAGCGCATGGCGTTCCTGCCGCTGTGCCACATCGCGGAGCGCCTCGGCGGCCAGTACCACTCGATCCATTCGGGGGCGGTGCTCAATTTCGTGGAGAACCCGGAGACGGTGCCGGAGAACGTGCGCGAGATCGCGCCGACGATCTTCACCGCGGTGCCGCGCGTGTGGGAGAAGTTCTATTCCGGCGTGATGATCCGGCTGAAGGAGGCGGGCAGGCTGCAGCAGTGGGCGTACGGCGTCGCCATCGGCATCGGCTACAAGGTTGCGGCGCTCAAGGAGGCGAGGAAGCCCGTTCCCGCCGGCCTGGCCTTCGCTTTCTGGCTGGCGCGCGTGTTGGTGCTGAACAACGTGCGCAGGGTCATCGGCGTGCACCGCACGCGGCTGTGCATCACGGGCGCCGCGCCGATCTCGCCCGACCTCATTCGCTGGTACATGGCGCTAGGCGTCGAGATGTACGAGGTCTGGGGGCAGACCGAGTCCTGCGGCGCGATCACCTCCAACCCGGCAGGCAAGGTGAAGCCCGGCTCGATCGGTCCGCAGATGGCGCATGCCGAGGTCAAGGTGTCGCCGGAAGGGGAGCTGCTCGCGCGCGGGCCGGGGGTGTTCATGGGCTACCTCAACCAGCCGGAGAAGACGGCGGAGACCCTGAAGGACGGTTGGCTGTACACCGGGGACGTCGGCCGGGTGGACGAGGAGGGGTTCTTCTACATCACCGACCGCATGAAGGACATCATCATCACCGCCGGCGGCAAGAACATCACGCCCTCGGAGTTCGAGAACCAGCTCAAGTTCTCGCCCTACATCACCGACGCAGTGGTGATCGGCGACAAGCGGCCCTACCTGGTGGCGCTGGTGATGGTGGACCACGAGAACGTCGAGAACTACGCGCAGGAGCACGCCATCCCGTTCAGCAACTACGCGAGCCTGTGCCGGCGGCCGGAGATCATCGCGCTGATCCAGGGCGAAATCGACAAGGTGAACAAGCGCTTCGCGCGCGTCGAGCAGGTGAAGAAGTTCCGCCTCCTCGAGACCAAGCTCACCGCCGAGGACGAGGAGCTCACCCCGACCATGAAGCTGAAGAGAAAGCTGGTCAACGAGAAGTACAAGGACCTGATCGAGGCCATGTACGCCGAACGCGCGGCGGCCTGAGTTACACTACTTCCACGACACACAAAGAACGAGGAGACACCCCAATGAAGCGCATCATCGCCGCGGCTGCCGCGCTGTTCGCCGGCGCCGCACTTGCCCAGGGCCAGGGCGTCAGCAAGAACGAGATCGTGATCGGCTCGATGCAGGACCTGTCGGGCCCGATCGTGGCGTTCTCCAAGCAGCTCAAGTTCGGCATGGAGATGCGCGTCGAGGAGGTGAACGCCCAGGGCGGCATCCACGGCAGGAAGCTCAAGCTGGTGATCGAGGACCACGGCTACGACCCGAAGAAGGCCGTGCTCGCCACGCAGAAGCTGGTGCAGAAGGACAAGATCTTCGCCATGGTCGGCACCATCGGCACGCCCACCGCGCTGCCCTCGATGCCGATCCTGTTCGAGAAGAACATCCCGCACCTGTTCCCGCTCACCGCGGCGCGCGAGATGTACGAGCCGCTGCACCGGCTGAAATACTCCTTTGCCGCCACCTACTTCGACCAGATGCGCGCGGGCGTGAAGTACATGGTGAAGAACAAGGGCTACAAGAAGGTCTGCACCCTGTACCAGGACGACGACTTCGGCCTGGAGGTGATGCGCGGGGCGGAAGCCGGCCTGAAGGAGCTCAACATGGCGCTCGTCGAGCGCACCACCTACAAGCGCGGCGCGACCGATTTTTCCTCGCAGGTCGCCAGGATGAAGGACGCCGGCTGCGACTTCGTGGTGCTCGGCACCATCATCCGCGAGACGCTCGGCGCCATCGGCACGGCGCGCAAGCTCGGCTGGGGCGTGGAGTTCATGGGCTCCTCGGCCGCCTATACCGACCTGATCCACAAGCTGGGCGGGCCGGCGATGAACGGCTTCTACGCCACCAACACGGTGAACAACCCGTACCTGGACGACGCCTCGCGCAACGTGCGCGACTGGGCGAACAAGTACAAGCAGAAGTACAACGAGGATCCGGCGGTGTTCTCCGTCTACGGCTACCAGGTGATCGACCTGTTCATCCAGATCGCCGAGAAGGCCGGGCCGAAGCTCACCACCGACACGTTCATCAACACGCTGGAGAACAACTTCACCACCACGCGCGACATGTTCGGCGCCGACTCGATGAGCTTCAGCAAGACCAAGCACCTCGGCTCGAACCGCTCGCGGCTGTCGCAGATCGTCAACGGCAAGTGGACGCCGATCACGGACTACATCACCGAGTAGGTGAGGCACCAGGCTTCAGCGGAACGGCGCCTGCGGGCGCCGTTTTTCTTTGGCATCGGACGAAGGGAGAAGCCATGGCGACGAAGCTTGCCGTGCCGGGCACGGCGGCGGTGCTCGTCGCCGGTTGCGCGGGCAAGATGCCGCAGACCGCCGAGGAATTCCGCCAGATGGCGCCGGGCGGCTTCATGGTGCAGGTGCGGACTGTCGACGTGAAGCGCTCGCCGCGCGAGATCGCCGAGACGCCGGCGCGCGGCGCGCGCGCGAGCTGGAGCTCGCACCCTTGAGCGCCTGCCGGCGATGAACGGGGAATGGCGATGACAAACGAGCAATTTGAGACGCTGGTGCACGCGCTGGAAGCAAAGGCGCGCCGCGATCCCGGCGCCTACAAGGGCCGCGTGGTGCTGCTCGCGCTGCTCGGCAACGCCTACCTCGGCGCGATCGTCGCGCTGCTCGCCTTCCTTTTCGCGCTGCTGCTCGCCTCGATCCTGTGGCTCAAGGCGCTGGGCGTGAAGCTCGCGCTCGTCGTGGGGGCGTTCCTCTGGCTGGTCGGCAGGGCGCTGTGGCTCAAGCTCGAGCCGCCGCAGGGCACCGAGGTGACCGCTGGCGAAGCGCCGGCGCTGTTCGCCATGATCGAGGAGCTGCGCGCGGCGCTAGGCGCACCGCGCTTCCACCACGTGCTGGTGACCGACGAGTTCAACGCCGGCGTGGTGCAGGCGCCGCGCCTGGGCATCTTCGGGTGGCCGCGCAACTACCTGCTGGTCGGCCTGCCGATGATGAAGGCGCTCACGCCCGAGCAGTTCAAGGCGGTGCTGGCGCACGAGTTCGGCCATCTCGCGCGCGGCCACGGCCGGCTGTCGAACTGGATCTACTGCCAGCGCCTGCGCTGGGGGCGCCTGATGGAAGTGCTGGAGGCCGCCGAGAGCAAGGGCAGTTTCCTGTTCCGGCCGTTCCTGCGCTGGTACGCGCCCTACTTTAACGCCTATTCCTTCCCGCTCGCGCGCGCCAACGAGTACGAGGCGGACGCGACCTCGGCGCGCCTCACCTCGGCGCAGTCGGCGGCGGAGGCGCTCACCGGCACCGATGTCGTCTCGAGCTACCTCGAGCAGCGCTTCTGGCCCGAGCTGCACAAGCAGGCGAACGAGCTGCCGCAGCCCGCATTCCTGCCCTACACGGGCATGGGCGGCCGCGTTGCCCGTGAGGTCGACGAAGACTCGAGCCGCGGCTGGCTCGAGCAGGCACTCGAGCGCCCAACCACCCTCGCGGACACGCACCCGGCGCTCAAGCAGCGCCTGGAGGCGATCGGCCAGGCGCCGCGTCTTGCGCTGCCGCGCGAGGGCGGGGCGGCCGACCGGCTGCTCGGCGCCGCCCTGCCGGCGCTTACCGAGGCCTTCGACCGGCGCTGGCGCGACAACGTCCTGCCGCACTGGGAGGCGCGCTACGAGAAGGCGCAGGAGGGGCGCCGCACGCTCGCCGAGCTGGAGGCAAAGCATGCGAGCGGCGCCGAACTCAGCCTGCAGGAGACCTACGATCGCGCGACGCTCACCGAGCTGCTCAAGGAGGATGCGGACGGCGCCCTGGAGCAGTTCCGCGCGCTGCACGCGCGCGCGCCGGAGGACGCCACGGCCTGCTTTGCGCTCGGCGTGCGCCTGATCGGGCGCGACGATGCGCGAGGCGCGGCGCTGCTCGAGCAGGCCATGCGCCTGGACGAGGGTGCGATCGTCAAGTGCAGCGAGCTGCTGCGCGACTACCACTGGCGCAGCGGCCGCAAGGACGAGGCGCACGCGTGGCACCAGCGCATGCTCGAGCGCGCGGCCGAGGAGCAGGCGGCCGAGAAGGAGCGCAGCCAGGTCACGCTCAAGGACAAGTTCGAGCGCCACGACCTCGCCGCCGAGGCGCTCGCGCAGCTCGCCGCGCAGCTGCGCGCGGTCCCCGGCCTGCGCAAGGCCTACTTCGTGAAGAAGCGCGTCGCGCACTTCACGCACCGCGCGCTCTACGTTCTGGGCTACCGCAGCTCCTTCCCGCTGCAGCCCGGCGTCAGGAAGCGCGCCGCGGCCGCGATGCAGGCGATCCAGGAGCGCGTGCAGTTCCCCGGCGAAACGCTCATCATCAACGTCGAGGGCGAGAACTACCGGTTCGGCCGCAAATTCGCCTGGATGCGCGGCTCGCGGATCGTGTGACATGAGCGTCCGCGTCGTGCGCCTCGGCAGCCGCCGCGCCCCCGGCGAAGGGCCGCGGCTAGGCACCGTGCGCCGGCCGCCGCGCGGCGTGCCGAAGGCGCGCTTCGCCAAGGACGACTGGTACGACGCATGGCTGCCCGACCTCGCGCCCAGCGACGCCTTGGTGAAGCAGGGCCTCGCCGCGCAAAGCGCGCAGGACTGGGAGCTGTTCGCGAAGAAGTACCGCAGGGAGATGCAGGCGCCCGGGCCTGCGCGCCTGCTCGACGTCCTCGCGCTCCTCTCGCAGTCGGCGAACTTCTCGGTCGGCTGCTATTGCGAGGACGAGTCGCGTTGCCACCGCTCGGTGCTGAGGAAGCTCCTCGCCGAGCGCGGGGCGCTGCTGGCCGCCTGAAGCGCCCGCTCGCGCCCGCCGGGCGCTAGCGGCTGGGGACGTAGGCCTGGCGCAGGAACGCGGGCACCGCCTCGAGGCTCGCGGGCGCGACACCTTTCTCGCGCAGGATGCGCAGCGCGCGCGCCTGGATCTGCCAGCAGCTTGAGCGTAGCGCGGCCTGCGCCGCAGCCGCAGAGCCGTCGAGCTCGAGGGCCTGCGTGCGCACGCCGCAGGCCGGGTGCGCGGCGAGGCGCGCGATGAGGCGCTGCATCTGCGGCTCGGGCGCGCGGCGCGCCTGCAGCGCGATTGCGATCTGCGCCGCGAAGGGTGAATCAGGCCGCGCGGCGAGCACGCCCTCGAGGGCGCTCCACGCCATCGTGGCGTGCAGGTCGTCCGCGTCGCGCAGCGCGCAGGGCAGCGCGGAGGAGAGCACCCACGCCACTTCGAATTCCTGGATCGGCAGCTCCGCGAGCGCGGGCGCCGTGCGTTCGCGCAGCTCGCCGAGCGCGAACGCCCAGTCCGCCCCATCCACCTTGCCCGCAACGAGCCCGGGCCCGAGCCGGCGCAGCGCGTCGGTGAGCGTGAGCCCGGTGGCGGGCCTGGCCGCCGGCGCCTGCGGGCAGGAAGCCCCGGGCTCGGGCTCGTGCACCACGGCGGGCTCGGCGGGTCCGTCCGGCCTGCCGCCGCGCAGCAGCGTGCCGCGCGCGCCCTCGAAAAGGATGAGCGCAACGCTCGGCAGTCCGCGCGACCACTTCGCCTGGCCCCAGCCTTCGCCGCGCTCGCCGAGCCGCCACTCGTCCTCGCCGCCCGCATCGAGCAGCAGGCCCACGCCGTTCGCCGTCGCCGAGCCTTGCGCGAGGGTAGGGGCCGCATAGCGGTCGTCGCCCTCCATGTCGGCGAGGATGCCCACGGCAAGGTCGAGGCCCATGCCCTGGCCCACGCCGACCCTGAGCTCGTAGCGGTCGCCGCCCGACTCGTCGCGCAGCACGCCGACGGCCTGGTGCACGCCATTGCCCTGTGCGTAGCGCGCGGCGCGGTAATAGTCGTTGCCAGCGCGGTCCCAGAGCAGCCCCAGCGCGTAGAAGTACGCGGTGCCCTGCGCGAACATCTCCGCGGCGTAGTCATCATGGCCGGCGTCGTCCCGCAGGATGCCGGTGCCACCGCCCAGCGCTGTGCGCACGCCGGTGGCCGCGCCCTGCGCGAAGCTGACGCCGCCGCCGCGGTCGAACGCGTCGCGCAGCCCCGCGGCCGCGTAGCGGTCGTCGCCCGCGCGATCCCAAAGCAGGCCGAGCCCGCCCGCGAGCCCGAATCCCTGGCCTCCGGCGCGCAGGCGGTAGCCGTCGTTGCCGTCATGGTCGATGAGCGCGCCGATGCCCGCTGCCGCCGCGCCCTGGCCGAAGTAGCCCGACTGGTAGATGTCGTCGCCGCCGTAATCCACGAGCAGCGACACGCCGGCGAATGCCACGGCCCAGGCCGGGCCTTCGGACTCGTAAGCGTCCTTGCCGGCGAAATCGAGGATCGCTGCGAGGCCGTGCACCGCGAGGTCGGAACCGCGATAGCGGTCGTCGCCGCCGAGATCCACGATCACCGACACGGCGCCCGCGGTCGCGGGGGCTCGCTCGTAGGTATCGTTGCCCGCCGGATCGACGATAAGCGCCGCATCCGCACTGTGCACGTCGTTGCCGCGCGTGCCGATGACCACCGCGCCGACCGGGGAGTCGAAGCGCTCCAGTACGTCGGGAAAGCGGATGCGCCCTTCGGCCAAGCGCAGGGCGCGCGCCAGGCGCGCGTTCGCCTCGATGAACAGCGCCGCCGCGCGCGCGATCGCCTCCGCGTCGTAGCCCGTCGCCTCGCGCACGCGCAGGGCGCCCGGCAGGCCGACGGCGAGCTCGCGCAGCAGCGCGTTCGCATCGAGCGCAGTGCCGCGCTGCGCGCTCTTGAGGAGCGCCTGCGCCTTGGCGAGCTCGGCCAGGTAGGGCGCGATGAGCTCACGGATATCCACCGGCGCGCCGGCCTGCGGCGCCGGCAGGGGCTCGGCGAGCGCAAGCAGAGGGGCGGGCACCGAGCGCTTGAAGGCCGCAGCGGCGTCCTGCGCGGCAAATGGCCGCGCCAGCAGCTCGCGCACGAGCGCCGGAGCGGGCGGGGGCGGCGCGCCGTGGCGCAGCACGTTGTCGATGACGCGCAAGGTCTCGGGATCGACGCGCGACTCGAGCGCGCGCTCCACCGGCGGCACCATGGCGCAGGCGCCGAGCAGCAGGGCGGCCGCGAGGCCTATGCGATACTTTCGCGCGGTATGCATCTCGGAGGTCAAGCCTACATGGGTTTCCCAGAATGAATCTCGCAGCGCAAATCCAGCAACGCTTCAGGGGCATCCTGCCAGAGTTGATGGGCATCGCCCTGGTGGAGGTAACGCCGGACAAGGTGCTCGCCACGCTCAAGGTGCGGCCCGACCTCTGCACCACGGGCGGAATCCTGCACGGCGGCTCGATCATGGCCTTCGCCGACACGCTCGGCGCGGTGGGCACCTTCGCCAATTTGCAGCCGGGCTACACCACGGCGACCATCGAATCGAAGACCAACTTCATCGGCGGCGCGGCCGAGGGCAGCACCGTCACCGGCGAGACCACGCCCGTGCACAAGGGCCGCACCACGCACGTCTGGCAGACGCGCGTCACCAACGCCGAGGGCAAGCTCGTGGCCCTCGTGACGCAGACGCAGATCGTGATGCCGCCGCGGAAGTAGGCGCGGCGCCCGAAAATAGGACGGCGCGCGGAAGCGCCGGAGAGCTAGACGACGTCCACGTCCGGAGCCGCGAGCGAACTGAAGGGCGCCGGATCGGGCTCGTCAGCGCCCAGCAGCGTGATACTGACGGTAGCAACGCTCGTGGCGCCTGCGCCATCCTGAATCGTGTATTGAAAGGTATCGATGGCGGTCTCGCCCGGGTCAAGCGGCGGGATGTCCGCCCCGGTGGGATCGTAATGAATCGTGCCATCCGTATTCACGCTGATGGCGGCGCCCCTGGCGCTGGTGGCGCCAGCTGGCAGCGGAACCACGGAAATCACGTCGCCGATGTCGACGTCCGTGTCGTTGTCCAGAACGGTGATGTCGATCGGTTCGACGACCACCCCGCCGCCGCCGCCCTCGCCGAAGCCTAGGCGCAGGTTGTCGATGAATAGGTAACCGCCTCCGGCACCGGCATCGAAGCGAAGTTCGTCGATGCCGATCCAGGCCGTGCCGAAGTCCACGGGGGAGAGCACCGCGCTCAGCTTCATGGAGGTGCTGAGGCCGACCACTGGCGCCCCGTCCTTGAATCCCGCAATGGTCACCGAGACGTCCGCCGGGTCCGCGCCAAACAAGGCTACCTCGACCGACAGCGCTGAGAATTCCGCGCCGTCCACACGAACAACAGTGCCGTCAGGGTCGGTTTGGTCAACTGCTACGGCGGCGAGCGGCTCGCCAGTGTCGCTGTTGCCGAAGAATCCGCTCAGCTGGTAGTCGCCGGCGGTGAAGCCAGGGGTACTGGGCGCGCCGGTGAAGTCGAGCGTTGACACCTCGACCGGGTCACCGCCGCCGCTGACCACCGGCAACGTAACCGAATCGGCGACCGCTTTCGGCGCGTCGTTCACTCCCGTAACCGTGACTTCCACCTTGGCGGTCGCGCTTTCGCTGCCGAGGTCAGCGATCGTGTAGCTGAAGCTGTCGACCGCCGTCTTGCCTTCGGCGAGCTGCTGAAGCTTGAGGGCGTTGGTTGGGTCGTAGGTGACAGTGCCATTCGCGGCTACTGAAACCTTCGCACCCAGCAGGCTCGTCGCATCGGCATCCGTGACGGTCAGCGCGTCGAGGTGGTCCGGATCGGTGTCGTTGGCGAGCGGCGCGATGACGAGCGGCGTGTCCTCGTCGGTCCCGTCTTCGTCGTCGTTGGCGGTCGGCGCGCTGTTGATGAACTTGATCTCGTAGGCCTCGATGTTGCGCACGTCGAGGTCGAAGGTCTTGAATTCGAAGGTCTTGCCGTGGTCGCCGCGCGGATTCGCCTTGCACTCGAGGAATTTGTCGAGGGCGTCGAGATCCTTGGTCACCGAGTCGAGCAGCAGCTCGCCGTAGGTCAGGCCGAGC
>DASWBP010000219.1:0-5096 GCA_036390555.1 Burkholderiales bacterium
CGGGCCTGCGGCGCCGCTCCGGCGCCGGCCGGCGCTCGCGGCGCGCCAGCGGCGATCCAGCGCTCGATCGCCGATGCCTCGGCGTCGGACAGAAACGGCGGGCCGGTGAGCGGCATGCGCGGCAGGCTCTGGCCTCGTATGCGGCGCATGAGCTCGCTCGCCGCCGGGTCCCCGGGCTTCACCGCGGCGCCGTTGCGGCCGCCGGCAAGCAAGGCGTCGATCGAATCGAGGCGCAGGCCGAGCGGCGCCGCCTCGCCCTGGTGGCACACCGCGCAGCGCTCGGCGAGGATGCGCGCCACGGGCGCTGCGTCCTGCGCGGGCGCGTTCGCGGCGAGTCCCAGCGCGAGCAGCGCGAGGGCGCTGCGGGCCGAGCGCGCCGCGGGCGCCACGTGCTCAGCGCTTCTGCGGCGCGAGCGGCCCGGCGAGCACGTGCTCGAAGCGCCAGTCGGCGTAGCTCGCCGCCTTCTCGAACGCGCCTTCGCCGGGCGCGAAGTTGGCGGTCTTGATCGGCGCCCCCGCGGAGCGGCTGTGCACGCCGCGGATGCGCCCGTCGGCCGTGGTGACAAGGCCCCAGTCGTCGCTCCCCGTGACCGGGTCCGCGTAGAGCTTGCGCAGGTGCCGGCGCAACGCGGGCCCGCGCCGGTCTTCGAGCAGCTCCTCCAGCCGCGCCGGGTAGGCGGGCGCGCCTGCCCGGCTGCTCGCGTAGTAGCTGGCGATCGCGTCCCGGTACGCGCGCCCGACGGCGAGCAGCTCGGCCTCGCGCTCGCGCTGGCCCTGGGTGCTCCAGAGCTCGCCGATCGCCGCGAGCGCGATGCCGAAGGCCGCGACGGCGATGAGCGTCCAGACGTAGCCGAAGCCCGATTGCGCGCGCGCCGGCGCGCGCCGCCGCTCACCAGTCGGCATAGCGCACCCCGTTCGTGTCCTCGCCCGAGGCGCCGCTGCGCACGTCGTACACGCCGCCGCGCACCGGGTCGACCAGCGCGACCCAGGTGGACGCGCTCTCGGTGAGGGGATCCACCGGGATCGCGCGCAGGTAACGGCGCTTGGCGAGCTCCTCGAGCGTGGGCGGATAGCGGCCGTTGTCGCCGTGGTACTTGTCCAGCGCGTCGCGCAGCACCGCCAGGTCGGCGCGCAGCACGGCCTCCTTGGAACGGTCCAGGTAGGCGAAGTAGCGCGGCGTGGCCACCGTGACGAGCAGGGCGACGATCGCCATCACCACGATCAGCTCGATGAGGGTGAACCCGGGGGCAGCCGAGCGCGCGCGCATGGCTGCGCTCACCACCTGGCGTAGGGCACGCCGTTCAGGCCGCTGCCCGCGGCACGCGAGTACACGTCGTACACGTCCTCCCCCTCGCGCGGCTCGTCCGCGGGGCTGGCATAGCTGCGCTTGCCCCAAGTGGCGCCGGCCGGGGCAACCGCGTCCATGTGCAGCGGGTCGCGCGGCAGGCGCCGCAGGAAGTAGATGCGCCGCTTGTCGGGGCTGCGCTGGTCCTCCACGCCTTCGACCAGCACCTCCAGCGTCGGCGGGTACCCGCTCGCGTTGAGGCGCCGCGCGATGCGGCCCTCGTCGTAGCTGCGCTTGTAGGCATCGATCGCGGTGTGGATCTGCCAGAGGTTGCGCCGCAGCTCCTGCTCCTTGGAGCGCTGCGCGGTGAGCTGCGCCACCGGCGTCGCCACCGACGCGAGCAGGGCGAGGATCGCCAGCGCGATGACGAGCTCGATCAGCGTGAAGCCGCCGCTGCGCGCGGGCCGGCGCCGCATCAAGGCGCTCCCGTGACCGTGAGCGCCAGCGCCTCGCCGGGCGTGGCCACCAGCGGCTGCCCCTGGCGACCCACAGGCGAGGCGAGCGTGACCTGCAGCTGCGCTCTCGCCGACGGCGCGCGCGGCTTGATGCGCACGCGCAGCAGGGGCCCGTCGCCGCTGAGCGGTTCGCCTGCGCGCACGATGCTCACGAGCACCTTGCCTGCGGCAGCATCCACCTTGTGATTGAGCGTGGTGCGCGCCAGGCCGCCCTTGAGCAGCTCGGCTTCCTCGACCGCGAGGACCTCGATGACCGCCGGGTCGAAGCCGAACTGCAGCGAGGCGCTCGTCATGGGCTGGCGCAGGGAGGCGCGCAACTCGAGCGTGACCTCCTCGCCTACGCGCGCGCTCGCCGGGCCCGCCCAGCTCAGGCGCATGTCGCTCGCGGGCTGCGCGGCCGCGGGTGCGGCGGCAGGCGCGGCGCTCGCCGCGCCCGGACCGACCACGGCCGCGTCCTGCAGTGCCGGGCGCAGCATGATCGGCTGGGAACGCAGCGTCGCCTCGGTGCCCGACCAGAACTCGAGCATCGTCGCATCCACGCGTGCGACGTTGCGCACCACGCGGGGCGTGATCGACAGGACGATTTCGGTCTTCTGCGCGTCGTCCAGATGGCTGGAGAACAGCCGGCCGAGCAGCGGCAGGTCGCCCAGCCCCGGTACGCCCGACGCGGTGCGCCGGTCGTCGTCGCGGATCAGGCCCATCAGCACCTGGGTCTCGCCGTCGCGCAGGCGCAGCGTGGTATTGGCGTTGCGCGTGCCGATGTCGTAGACGGTGGTGCCGTTCTGCGTGGTGCGGCGGTTGCTGGCCGTGCTCACTTCGAGGCCGATCTTGATCGCCACGTCGTCGTCCAGGTGGACGTTGGGCTCGACCTCGAGCTTGAGGCCCACGTCGAGGTAGGTCACGGTCTCGGTGGTGATCGGCGTGGTGGTCGAGGGCGTGACCACCGCCGAGATCACCGGCAGGCGGTCGCCGACCAGCACGCGGGCCTTGTCCCTGTTCTTGACGCGGATGCGCGGGTTGGCGAGCAGGTTGCTGTCGCCGCGCGTGCGTCGCGCGGTGACCGTGGCCGACGGCGCGGGGCCGACGGCAATGCGGTCGCTGTTGATGCCGCGCAGCTCGCTGAGCAGCAGCGGCGGGGTGCCGTTCGGGTCGAGCACGGTGAAGCTCATGGTCTCGGGCCACTTGACGCCCAGCTCGGTGAGCCGCGAGCGCGAGACCTCCAGCACGGCGATCTCCAGCACCACCTCGGGCTCCGCCAGATCCTGCGCTGCGATCAGCTTCTCGGCGAGGCGGATCGCTTCCGGCGTGTCGCGCATCACCAGCAGGTTGAGCTTCTCGTCGATGTAGACGTCGCGCGTCTTGAGCATGGTCTTGATCATGCTGAGCGTCTGCTTGACGTCGGCGTTGGCGAGGTAAAAGCTGCGGATGGCGAGCTCCTGGTACTCGCGCTGCTTGGCGGGCGTATTCGGGTAGATCAGCACGCTGGATTCGGAGAGCACCTTCTTCTCCAGCTGGGTGGGCAGCAGGATCAGGTCGATCACGTCCTCCACCGGCGTGTTGGCGACGTAGATGGAGGTGCGCAGGTCGGCGCGCACTTCGCGGTCGAAAGTGAAGTTGATGCCGGTGGAGCGCGACAGCGCATCGAAAGCCTGGCGCACCGGCGCCTCGCGGAACTGCACGCTGACGGGCTTGGTGAGGCGCGAGCGCAGCACGGGCGCGCTGAGGCCTTCCTTGTGGCGCTCCTCCTCGATGCGCCGCTGCAGGTTCTGCGCATCGCGCTGCCGCGGGTTCTCGATGAGGACCGCGCGCACCAGCGCCGCGGCGGCATCGCGCTCGCCCTTCTTCAGGCTCGCCTGCGCCTGCTGCAGCTGGCTGCGGTGGCGCTGCTCGCGGCTCACGGCCTCCAGCGCCCCGCCGGCGCGCGCGTTGTCGGCACCGAGCGCGAGCGCGCGCGCGAATGCGGCGGCGGCCTCGTCGAGCTTGCCGGCTGCGCGCGCGGTCTCGCCCTCGCGCATCAAGGCCTCTACTGCGGTCTCGCGCTGCCTGAGGTACTCGGCGCGGTAGCGCGCGTTGCCGGGCTCGGCGGCCGCGGCCTCGCTGAGCTTTTCGAGGCCGGCCTCGTACTTGCCCGCGAACACGAGGGCCTGCCCTTCCTGCACGAGGGCCTCCTGGGTGGCGCAGCCCGAGAGCAGGGCTGCGATCAGCGCGGCGGCGAAGCGCCGGTACTGCCGCATCAGCGGTGTCATGACGGTGGTGGCCCCATGGGCAGAAGTTGCTTGATGTTGAGCGGCAGGTAGAGCAGCGCGAGCGAGCGCCCCTCCGGCGCGAGGACGCGGTAGACGCCGTCGATCGTCTCGCCGGCCGTCACGGCGAACACGCGGTCGCCCTGCGCAAGGTAATAGACCGTCGCCGCCCCCGCCGTGTCGAACTGGCCGAGGTAGACGAGCGTGAGCGCCGGCGCAGTCGGGGCGGGCGGTTCCGGCGGCGGTGGCGGTGGCGGCGCCGCCTTGGGCTTGGCAGCGGGCGGGGGCGCCCAGCTGTGCGGCGCGAACACGTCGCGCTTGCTCGCGGTGTTGCTGCGGCGGGGAAGCTGCGGGTCCGCCTGTGCCGTCTGCGTGCCGGCGCGCGCGGCATCGCCGCCGGGCGCGATCGCCGCCAGCGGCGCGGGCGGTGCGGCGCTGCCGCCCTCGGCGGCCCCGGCGAAGTGCCGCGCCTGCAGCCCAAGGGCCGAGAGCGCGACCAGGGCGCAGGCCGCTCGCAGCGCGCTGCGCTTCACCGCGCCTCCTGCGCCGCAACCGACAGCGGCTGCGTCTCGGCCGTGTCGTTCGCGGCGGCGACGTTGGTGCGTGCGCGCAGGTGCAGCGTCAGCTCGAGCCTGGCCTCGACCTGGCCTTGGCCCACGCGTTCCCGCTGCAGGTTGAGCTGCGTGATGGCGACCCACGGCGCTTCCGCGAGCACCGTGCCGACGAATTGCCGGATACGCGGATAGGTGCCGCTCACCGGCAGCACGACCTTGTACTGCACCATGCCGAGCGCGTCCGGCTCGTGGAAGCGGTACTCGCCCTGCGCAAGGCGCACGCCGGCGCGCTCGCCCATGCCGTACAGGCGCGCGAGCAGGGCGGCGACCTCGCCCTCCTCGGGAAACTCGGTGGCGAAGCGCCGCAACTGCTCGCCCCGTTCATCCGTCGACGCGCGCCGGTGCGGCGCGCGGCCCTCGGAACGCGCCGCCTCCAGCGCGGCGACCTGCTGCGCGAGCGGCCGCGTCGAGCCGCCGTAGTAGCCGGCGCAGGCGGCGA
>DASWBP010000220.1:0-2837 GCA_036390555.1 Burkholderiales bacterium
CCGTCACGAAAGAAGCGATCCGCAGAATCCAGGCCGCGCGCCCGCTGCCCGACGGCGAGGACCTCGTCGCGAGAACCTACGGCAGCGCCGACTTCAAGGAAGGCGTGCGCGCCTTCGTGGAAAAGCGCCCGCCGCGCTGGACGGGCAAGTAAGCGGCGCGCGCGGCTGCCCTGACGCGGTGCGCCCTGTCGCCCTGGAGCAGTGCATGCTGTCGCCCTGAAGCGGTCCGCGCGCGGCTACCTTCGCCGCGCGCGCTCCCAGTCTGTCAGACGGCTGACACGCTGCGCCAGCGAACTCGCCGCACCGCGCGCTTCGCCCGGGCGCTAACATCCGCGCTTCGCCATCTGCCCGGAGTACCTGCAATGCCGCTCGCGTCTTCCCTCCTTCGCCGCAGCTTCGCCATCCTGTTCGCCGCCTCGAGCGCCATCGCCAGCGCGCAGCAGGCGCAGACGGCTCCCAAGGGCTACGAGCCCTCGGTTGGCCAGGAAGGCAAGGACGTCGTCTGGGTGCCGACCTCGGATGCGCTGGTCAACAAGATGCTGGACATGGCCAAGGTGACCTCCAAGGACTACGTCATGGACCTGGGCTCGGGCGATGGCCGCACCGTGATCGCCGCCGCGAAGCGCGGCGCGCGCGCGCAGGGCATCGAGTACAACCCGGACATGGTGGCGCTCTCGCAGAAGAACGCCGAGAAGGCGGGCGTCTCGAAAACCGCCACCTTCATGAAGGCGGACCTTTTCCAGACCGACTTCACCAAGGCAACCGTGATCACGATGTTCCTGCTGCCGGAGATCAACCTGAAGCTGCGCCCGAAGATCCTCGCCATGAAGCCGGGCACGCGCGTAGTGTCCAACACCTTCACCATGGGCGAGTGGCAGGCGGACGAGACGCACACGCTCGGCGACGAATCGGGATGCTCCTCGTGGTGCACCGCGCTGCTCTGTATCGTGCCGGCGCGCGCCGAAGGCCGCCATACCATTCCCGACGGCGAGCTCGTCCTCAAGCAGGATTTCCAGATGCTTTCCGGGACGCTGCGCAAGGCGGGCGGCCCCGTCACGGTGGATGGCCGGGTGCGCGGCGAAGAGGTCTCGTTCAAGGCCGGCGGCAAGGAATACCGCGGCCGCATCAACGACGGCAAGCTCGAGCTGCGCTAGGCGCCGCCCTCTTCCGGCTCGCGCTGCCGCTCGCCGTAGAACAGGCGCCTCAACGTGCGCAGGTCGTTGAGCGCGCGGTGGCCCGCGTCCATGTGGAAGGCGAGCCGGTCGAGCTTGTAGATGACGAGCCGCAGGGCCTGGAGCCGCCGCGCCGCGCCCTCGGCTTCAGCAGCGGCGACGTCGCCCTCCACGGTCTTGCGCGTCTTGTCGATCACCTCGCGCAGCAGGTGGAGGTATTCGAGCGAGCCTTCGATGCTGTCGAACGGGGTGCGCTCGTCGGCCATGGCAGGTGCCACGATACTCCTAAGTCCTACGAGCGCAGGACGCGTCCGGCCCGGGCGCCCGTGAGCGCGCCGTCCTGCCACGTGATCTCGCCGTTCACCATGGTCATGTGCACGCCCTGCGAGCGCATCACCATGCGCTTTGCGCCGCCCGGCAGGTCGTAGCGCCGCTCAGGGCGGCCCACCGAGCCCACGGTGTTAGGGTCGAAGAGGACGAGGTCCGCGGCCATCCCGGGCGCGATGCGGCCGCGGTCCTTGATGCCGAAGAAGTCGGCGGGGTCGGAGGTCATGCGGCGCACCGCCTCCTCCAGCGAGAGCACCTTCTTTTCGCGCACCCAGGTGCCGAGCACGTAGGTCGGATAGCCCGAGTCGCAGAGCATGTCGAGGTGCGCGCCGCCGTCGCCCAGGCCGAGCAGCATGTCGCGGTTGTTGAGGATCTCCGCCATGCGGTCTTCGCGCGTGTTGAAGGACTGCAGCGTGAACTCGTTCTGCAGGTCGTCTTCGAGCGTCACGTCGAGGAGCGCGTCCACGCCGTCCACGCCACGCGCGGCGGCGACCTCGGCGACAGTGCGGCCCTCGAGGTGCTTGAGCCTGGGGTTCTTCACCTCGTGCACTGTGATCCGCGCCCAGTTGCCAAACGACGCCGGGCGCTTGAGGTCCTCGCGGAAAGCGTCGCGGAAGGCCCGATCGCGGTACACCGCGGCCTGCGCGTCCTTCGACTTGTCCACGAAGACGCGCTGCCAGGACGGAAAGCCGGCGAAGGAGAACGGGTTGCGCATGTTCACCTCGCGCGTGAGCGGCAGGGGCGAGGTCTGCGGCCGCGCGCCGCGCGCGATCATCGGCGCGGCCTTGCGCAGCGACGTCCTCACCGCCTCGGAGATGTCGTCGCGGTCGAACATGGCGATGAAGGTGATCGGCCGGCCGCTCTCGGCGAGCATGAAGTCGAGGAGCTCAAGCTCCGGGTCGTCCATCACGCCGATCTGCTTGGTCATGGCGATCTCGATCGCGCCCTTGCCGCGCTCGCGCAGAGCGTTGCAGTAGGCCTTCAGCTCCTCGCGGCTCGCGTTGCGGCAGGCGAGCGGACGGCCGCCGTAGCCCATGTGCTGGTTGAGCAGCGTGCTGGAGAAGCCGAAGGCGCCCGCATCGAGCGCCTCGCCGAGCAGCGCCTTGATGCGCGCGGTCTCCTCCGCCGTCGCCGCGCGCTCGAGCGAGGCCGCGCCCATCACGTAGTGGCGAAAGGGCGGGAGCGGCGCGAGGAACGCGCGGTTGCGCGCGGGCCTGCGCCGCGCCGCCGCGTCCATGTACTCGGGGAAGGTCTCCCAGTCCCAGGTGATGCCGGCCTCGAGCACCTCGAACGGGATCGCCTCGACGTTGACGAGGTCGCGCATCGCGATCTCGCGCG
>DASWBP010000221.1:0-15086 GCA_036390555.1 Burkholderiales bacterium
GCTGCGGCGCAACCCGACGCTGCTCGGCCTCGACCGGCTGCTCGAGGCCCAGATCATCGCCGACGCGCATCCCGAGCGCCGTCGCGACCTGGAGCTCGTGAAGAATCTGGTGCACAGCCACACCCGGCGGCTGGCGCGCTACCGCTGCGAGGCCTGCGGCTTCAAGGCGCGCCAGTTCTACTGGCATTGCCCGGGGTGCGGCGGCTGGGAGACCTACCCGCCGCGGCGTACAGAGGAGTTCGATCTGGCACCATGAAGCGCAAATGAACCTTTCCAGGGCCCGGGTGCTGGTGGTCGGCGACGTGATGCTGGACCGCTACTGGTACGGCGACGCCACGCGCATCTCGCCCGAGGCGCCGGTGCCGGTGGTGCTGTGGCAGCGCGAGGAAGTGCGGCCCGGCGGCGCGGCCAATGTGGCGCGCAACTGCGCGGCGCTCGGCGCGCAGACGCGCCTGCTCTCGGTGGTCGGCCGCGATGAGGCGGGCGCCGCGATCGCCAGGCTGCTCAAGCGCGAGGGCGTGGCGGCGAGCCTGCACCGCGACGGCTCGATCCGCACCACGCAGAAGCTGCGCGTCGTGCACCGCAAGCACCAGCTGCTGCGCGTGGACATGGAAACGCCGCCCTCCAAGGAAGTGCTCGCCTCGAAGCTTGCCGAGTTCCGCGAGGCGCTCGCGGACTGCGACGTGGTGCTGCTTTCGGACTACGGCAAGGGCGGCCTGGCGCACATCGTCACCATGATCCGCGAGGCGCGCAAGGCGGGACGGCGCGTGCTGGTGGACCCCAAGGGCAGCGATTACACGCGCTACAAGGGGGCGAGCGTCATCACGCCGAACCTGGCCGAATTGCGCGAGGTGATCGGCAGCTGGGCGAACGAGAAGGACCTCGCGCAGCGCGCGCAGCGGCTGCGCGAGTCGCTCAAGCTCGAGGCGCTGCTGCTCACGCGTGGCGAGCACGGCATGACGCTGTTTCGCCGCGGCCGCGCCATGAGCGTCAAGGCTCAGGCGCGCGAGGTCTCCGACGTCACCGGAGCGGGCGACACGGTGATCGCGACGCTCGCCGTGATGCTCGCCGCGGGCGAAGGCCTGGAGTCCGCGGTGCGCACGGCGAACCGCGCGGGCGGCATCAAGGTCGGCAAGTTCGGCACCGCGGTGGTCACGCCGCAGGAACTCTTCGGGAAGGGATGAGCATGTACGTCGTCACCGGCGCCGCCGGCTTCATCGGCTCGCGGCTCGTCGCCGCGCTGAACCGGGAGGGGATCGGCGAGATCCTCGCCGTGGACAACTTGGAGAAGGCCGACAAGTTCAGGAACCTCGTCGGCTGCGAGATCGAGGATTACCTCGACAAGCGCGAGTTCCTCGCGCGCCTGGAGGCGGGCGAGTTCGACGGCGCGGTGGACGCGGTGCTGCACCAGGGCGCCTGCTCGGACACCATGGCGACCGACGGCCGCTACGTGATGGACAACAACTACGCGTACTCGCGCGTGCTGCTCGACTGGTGCCAGGAGGAGGAAGTGCCGTTCCTCTATGCCTCCTCGGCAGCGGTCTATGGGGCCGGCAAGAGCGGCTTTCGCGTGGCGCGCGAGTGCGAGGGGCCGCTCAACGTCTACGGCTACTCCAAGTTCCTCTTCGACCAGCTGGTGCGCCGGCGGCTCGCCGGGCGCTCGGCGCAGATCGTGGGCTTGCGCTACTTCAATGTCTACGGGCCCAACGAGCAGCACAAGGGGCGCATGGCCTCGGTGGCCTTCCACGCCTTCCACCAGTTCAGGGCGGAGGGGCGCGTGAAGCTGTTCGTCGGCTCGGGCGGCTACGGCGACGGCGAGCAGCGCCGCGACTTCATCCACGTGGACGACGTGGTGGCGGTGAACCTGCACTTCCTCGAGCACCGCGAGCACTCGGGCATCTGGAACTGCGGCACCGGCCGCGCACAGACCTTCAACGAGGTCGCGGCGGCAGTGATCAACGCCGCGCGCGGCACGCGCGCCACGCCTGCCGAGCTTGCCGCGGCGAAGCTCATCGAGTACATCCCGTTCCCGCCGCAGCTGGTGGGCAAGTACCAGAGCTTCACCGAGGCGGATATGGCGCCGTTGCGCGACGCGGGCTACGCGGCCGAGTTCCTCACGGTGCAGCAGGGTGTCGCCGCCTACGCAGGAGAATTGGCGAAGCCGTGAAGCGCACGCTCGAAGACTTCATCGGCAACACGCCGCTCGTGCGCCTGCAGCGCCTGCCCGGCGAGGAGAACCGCCGCGCGGGCAACGTGATCCTCGCCAAGCTCGAAGGCAACAACCCCGCCGGCTCGGTGAAGGACCGGCCGGCGATGTCCATGATCCGGCGCGCCGAGGAGCGCGGCACGATCAGGAAGGGCGCCGTGCTGATCGAGCCGACCTCGGGCAACACGGGCATCGGCCTGGCGATGGCGGCGGCGATCCGCGGCTACCGCATGATCCTCATCATGCCCGAGCACCTCTCGGTCGAGCGCCGGCAGACGATGCGCGCGTTCGGCGCCGAGATCATCCTCACGCCGGAAAAGGGCGGCATGGAGGCCGCGCGCGACCTCGCCGAGAAGATGGTGCGCGAGGGCAAGGGCGTGATGCTCGACCAGTTCGCCAACCCGGACAACCCGCTGTCGCATTACGAGGGCACGGGGCCGGAGATCTGGCGCGACACGGAAGGCAAGATCACGCACTTCGTCAGCTCCATGGGCACCACCGGCACGATCATGGGCTGCTCGCGCTTCTTCAAGGAGAAGAATCCGAAGATCCAGATCATCGGCTGCCAGCCCTCCGAGGGCTCGCAGATCCCCGGCATCCGCAAGTGGCCGGAGGCCTATCTGCCGAAGATCTACGACAAGGCGCGCGTGGACCGCCTGGAGTACGTCAGCCAGGCCGACGCGGAGGAGATGACGCGGCGCATGGCACGCGAGGAAGGGCTCTTCGGCGGCATTTCCTCGGGCGGCGCGATGGCCGTGGCGCTGCGCATCTCGCGGGAGCTGAAGAACGCAGTCATCGTCACGATCGTCTGCGACCGGGGCGACCGCTACCTGTCCACGGGCGTCTTCCCCGACTAGGCGCAGCGAGGCGCGCCGAGGCGGCAAGGCAGGAGACGGGTTTCCACCTACCGGACCAAAGGAGGTTGGCATGGCAAACGGCTCTGCTTCCACGAAGAAGATCATCGGCATCGTCCTGGTGGTCATTGGCGTCGGCTTGGCGTACTGGGCCTATCGCATGTCCGGCTCCATCGGCTCGCAGGTGACCCAGGCGGTGACGGGTTCGCCCACCGACAAGGTGATGACCTACTACATCGGGGGTGCCGTCAGCCTCGCCGTGGGTCTGTTCCTGCTTTTCAAGAAATAGAGCGGAGAACACCATGGACCTGACCGGTTTGATCATCTTCCTTGCCATTGGCGCGCTCGCCGGCTGGCTTGCCGGCAAGGTGATGAAGGGAAGGGGATTTGGCGTCATCGGCAACATCGTCGTGGGAATTGTTGGCGCCGTATTGGGAGGCTTCCTGTTCGGGCTGCTCGGCATTACCGCGGGCGGGCTGATCGGCTCAATCATCACGGCGACAGTCGGCGCCATCGTTCTCCTCTACGTCGTTGGCTTGATCAACAAGGCCTGACGCTGCGGCGGCCAGCAAGCGGCGGGGATTGAACGCGCCGGGCGGCGCGCGAGAACTCTGGTCTAATGGCGGCCTGCCGCGATGACGCCAATCCTCGCCTTCGACATCGAGACGGTCCCCGACTGCGCGGGGATCCGCAAGCTGTACGACCTGCCGGACACGCTCGCCGACGCGGAGGTGGCGGAGATCGCGTTCCAGAAGCGGCGCACGCAGACCGGCAGCGACTTTCTGCCGCCGCAGCTGCACCGCGTTGTGGTGATCTCCTGCGTGCTGCGCGAGGAATCGGGCGTCAAGGTGTTCTCGCTCGGCGCGCCGGACGTCCATGAAGCCGCGGCGATCCAGCGCTTCTACGACGGCATCGAAAAGCTGGTGCCGCAGCTGGTGTCCTGGAACGGCGGGGGCTTCGACCTGCCGGTACTCAACTACCGCGCGCTGATCCACGGCCTCGCGGCGCCGAAGTTCTGGGACCAGGGGGAGGACGACCGCGACTTCCGCTTCAACAGCTACGTCAGCCGCTACCACGCGCGGCACCTCGACCTGATGGACGTGCTCGCCATGTACCAGCCGCGCAACAACGCGCCGCTCGACGACGTAGCGCAGCTCGCCGGGCTGCCGGGCAAGATCGGCATAGGCGGCGCGCAGGTGTGGAGCGCCTACCAGGCGGGCAAGCTCGGCGAGATCCGCGACTATTGCGAGGCGGACACCGCCAACACCTACCTCCTGTACCTGCGTTTCCAGCAGCTGCGCGGCGCGCTCACGCCGGAGCAGCACAAGAAGGAGTGCGTGCTGCTGCGCGGCGCGCTGGAGAAGCTCAAGGCGCCGCACTGGCGCGAGTTCCTCGCCCGTTGGTCCGGCTGAACGTGCACGCGCTCGATGCCGGCGGCCACGGCATCGCGCGCAATGCGGAGGGCAAGGTCGTGTTCGTCGAGGGCGCGCTCGCCGGCGAGACGGTCGAGGCGCGCCTCACGCGCGAGAAGCCCAAGTTCGACCAGGCGCGCGCGGTGCAGATCCTCGAGGCATCGAGCGGCCGGCGAGCGCCGCCCTGTCCCTGGTACGAGAACTGCGGCGGCTGCGTCCTGCAGCACGCCGATGCGCGCACCCAGGTCGCGGCCAAGCAGCGCTGGCTCGAGGACTGCCTGGAGCGCATCGGCAAGGTCACGCCGGAGTCGCTGCTCGCGCCGATCTACGGCCCGGAATGGGGCTACCGCCACCGCGCGCGGCTTTCGGTGCGCTACGTGGAGAAGAAGGGCGGGGCGCTGGTGGGCTTTCGCGAGCGGCGCTCGACCTATGTGGTGGACATGCAGTCCTGCGAGGTGCTCCCGGTCCACGTCTCCGCGCTCATTCCGCAACTGCGCTCGCTCATCGGCAAGCTTTCGTTCAAGGACCGCATGCCGCAGGTCGAGGTGGCGATCGGCGACGAGGGCGTGGTGCTCGTGTTCCGGCATCTGCTGCCGCTCAACGACTCGGACCGCGAGGTGCTACGCGCCTTTGCGGACGCCAACACCGTGCAGGTCTGGCTGCAGCCGCGCGGCCCCGACAGCGCCGCGCCGTTTCACCCGGCCGGGGCGCCGGAGCTGCACTACGCGCTACCCGAGTTTGGCGTGCGGCTCGCGTTCCGGCCCACCGACTTCACGCAGGTCAACCACGCAGTGAACCGCGTGTTGGTGTCGCGCGCCGTGCGCCTGCTCGAGCCGCAGCCCGGCGAGCGTGTCGGCGACCTGTTCTGCGGCCTGGGCAACTTTTCGCTGCCGATCGCCTCTCGTGGCGCGCAGGTGATTGGCATCGAAGGCAGCGCCACGCTGGTGGAGCGCGCGCGGGCGAACGCGCTCGCCAACGGCCTCACCGTGCAATTCGAGGTGGCGAATCTTTTCGAGCCGAACCTCGCGCCGCTCGCACCCTTCGACAAGCTGCTCGTCGACCCGCCGCGCGAAGGCGCGATCGAGGTCGTGAAGGCCTTGCCGGAAGCCTGGCCGCGGCGCATCGTCTACGTGTCCTGCGACGCGGCGACGCTCGCCCGCGATGCCGGCGTGCTGGTGAACACGAAGGGATTCAGGCTTGCGGCGGCGGGCGTGGTCAACATGTTCCCGCACACCGCGCACGTGGAGTCGATCGCGCTCTTCGAGCGCGGCTAGCGCAACAAGGAGGTGCGATGAAGCGACAGAACTTTTCCTCGGGTACGCCCTGGGAGCCCGTCGTGGGCTACTCGCGTGCAGTGATGGTCGGACCCTACGTTCATGTAGCGGGTACGACCGCGAGCGACGGCAAGGGCGGCGTGGTCGGCATCGGCGATCCCTACGCGCAGGCGGTACAGTGCCTGAAGAACATCGAAGCCGCGCTGCGGATGGCGGGGGCGACGATGGCGGACGTAGTGCGCACGCGCATGTACGTCACCAACATCGCCGACTGGGAGAAGGTGGGCAGGGCACACGCCCAGTATTTCCGGGACGTGCGTCCCGCCGCCACCATGGTCGAGGTTGCGCGCCTCGTGTCGCCGGAGCAACTGGTGGAGATCGAGGCTGACGCCTGGGTGGGCGCCGGCGGCGCGGGCGCGCGTGGGCGCCGCGCAAAAAGAAAGGGCGCCTCGCGGCGCCCTTCCGGTCGACGGCCTCGCCGGCGCGCTATTCGCGCTGGCCGGTGAGCGCCATCAGGATCTGCAGCAGGTTGACGAAGATGTTGAACAGGCTCATGTAGACGCCCGTCGCCGCCATGATGTAGTTGGTCTCGCCCCCCGTGACGATGCGCGACAGGTCGTGCAGCAGGAACAGCGAGAACACCACGATCACCAGCGTCGAGATCGTCAGCGCGAGGGCCGGGATCTGCAGGAACATGTTCGCCACCAGCGCCACCAGCAGCGCGATCATGCCGACGAAGAGGAATTTCCCCATGAAGGAGAAATCGCGCTTGGTCACCGAGGCGATGGTCGCCATGCCGAAGAACACCAGCGCCGTGCCGCCTGCGGCGTAGCCGACCAGCTGCGCGCCATTCTTGAGGGCCAGCGCGTAGTTGAGCAGCGGGCCGATGAACCAGCCCAGCAGCCCGGTCATGAGCAGCAGGAACACCACGCCCAGGCCGCTGTTGCGGTTGGCGGCAATCGCGAACTGCAGGCCGATCACGGCGCCCAGCATCACGAAGAAGCTGATGATCGGGTACTGCTGGATGATGCCGCCGCTCGCCATGCCGAACCAGGCGCCGATCGCGGTCGGCACCATGGTGAGGGCGAGCAGCAACTGCGTATTGCGCAGGACCTTCTGCGCGCTGACATCCGGCAGGGCGGAGCCCGGCGCATAGCTGGGACCGCCTTTGCCGAGCAGCCGGTCGTTGACCGGGATGGGTTTGAGTTCGGGTTGCATCAGCTTCCTCCTTGTTTCTGCGTGTGTACTAAGACTACCAAACAAGCGTGAAGTTTCAACGTGCAGCGAACGGTAGAATGGGGCCGCAATAGGCGTGAATCAATAAGGGGAATTACGGAAGGGTGGCAGAGCGGTCGAATGCGCCGGTCTTGAAAACCGGAAGGGCCTCGCGGCCCTCGGGGGTTCGAATCCCTCCCCTTCCGCCAGATGCAACTCCAAGAATTGGCTGGGTTTTCGGCTAGAATCGCAGCCCCCCATGGCGCTCATCGTCCAGAAATTCGGCGGCACCTCGGTTGGCTCGGTGGAGCGCATCCGCAATGTCGCGCTGCGCGTCGCCAAGTGGCGCCGCGCGGGCCACGACGTCGTGGTGGTGCCCTCGGCAATGTCGGGCGAGACCAACCGGCTGCTCGCGCTCGCCGCACAGATCCAGGCGCAACCGGATCCGCGCGAGCTGGACGTGGTCGGCGCCACCGGCGAGCAGGTGACTTCCGGCCTGGTGGCGATGGCGCTGATGGAGCAGGGCGTTGCCGCGCGCAGCTATGCCGGTTGGCAGGTAAAGGTGCTCACCGACCGTGCCTACACCAAGGCGCGCATCATCTCGATCGACGACGCGCGCATCCGCAAGGATCTTCGCGAGGGGCGCGTCGTGGTGGTAGCAGGCTTCCAGGGCGTGGACGACGAGGGCAACGTCACCACGCTCGGGCGCGGCGGCTCCGACACCTCGGCGGTGGCGCTCGCCGCTGCGCTCAAGGCCGACGAGTGCCAGATCTACACCGACGTGGACGGCGTCTACACCACCGATCCGCGCATCGAGCCCAACGCGCGGCGCCTGCACACCGTCACCTTCGAGGAGATGCTCGAGCTGGCGAGCGCCGGCTCCAAGGTGCTGCAGATCCGCTCGGTCGAGTTCGCCGGCAAGTACAAGGTGCCCACGCGCGTCCTTTCCAGCCTCACCGACCCGATGATTCCGGTGGAGCAGGAGGGGCGTGCCGGCACGCTCATTACCTTCGAGGAAGACCCGCACATGGCGATGGAAAAAGCAGTCGTCTCCGGCGTCGCCGCGCAGCGCGACGAGGCGAAGATCACGGTGCACGCGGTGCCCGACAAGCCGGGCATCGCCTACGCCATCCTCGGCCCGATCGCCGACGCCAACATCAACGTGGACGTCATCGTGCAGAACGTCAGCCACGACGGCATGACCGACCTGTCCTTCACGGTGAGCCGCGGCGACCTGCCCAAGGCGATGAAGATCCTGAAGGACCAGGTCAAGCCGCATATCAAGTGCAAGGACGTCACGGGTGATGACCGCATGGCCAAGGTCTCGGTGGTCGGCATGGGGATGCGCTCGCACGCCGGCATCGCCGCGCAGATGTTTCGCACGCTCGCCGAGGAGGGCATCAACATCCAGATGATCTCGACCTCGGAGATCAAGATCTCGGTGGTGGTGGACGAGAAGTACGCCGAGCTCGCGGTGCGCGTGCTGCACAAGGCCTTCGAACTGGATCAAGAGTAGAATGCACGTCGCTCGGGGTGATGCCCGAGGGGCCAGCGCCGCAGGCGCTTGTAGATCCAGGGGCGCCTCGCGCCCCCGGGCCTCTCGGGACAATCACTCCGCGCACGCAGTGCCGCGGAGTGATGCCCGAGTGGCCGAAGGGGGCGCCCTGCTAAGGCGTTATACGGGCTTAAACCCGTATCGAGGGTTCGAATCCCTCTCACTCCGCCAGAATCCTTGTACAGCATCGCATGCCCGGTCCTGGGCGCGAGGTCGTCAACCATGAAGCGCTGGCTGCGGGAACCCCTGCTGCACTTCCTCGCGGGCGGCGCCATCTTGTTCGGCGTCCATGCCTGGCTCAATCCCGAGCCCGCCGATTCCGACACGGCCAGCCGGCAGATCCGCATCGGCGCAGGCGAAGTGCGCTGGCTCGCCGAAACCTGGGAACGCCAGTGGCGCCGGCCGCCGACGCAGGAGGAGCTGAACGGGCTCGTCGCGAACCTGCTGAAGGAAGAGCTGCTCGCGCGCGAAGCGAAGGAACTGCGGCTGGACGAGAACGACACCATCGTGCGCCGGCGGCTGGCACAGAAGCTCGAGTTCATGATCCAGGACACCGCGCGCCTCGCGGAGCCCACCGAGGAGCAATTGCTCCGCCTGTACGAGGCTTCCGCGGACGGCTATCTGACCGAGCCGCACGTCTCTTTCGCCCAGGTCTACTTCAACCCGGAGCGCCGCAAGGACGCCGCCAGGGATGCGCGCGACGCACTTGCGAGGCTGGCCCGGACGCCCGCCCTCGATCCTGCCGGGCTGGGCGACCGGCTGCTCGCCGGCGCGGAATTCCGGGATGCCGGCCGGCAGGCCGTGGCAAGCGCGTTTGGCCCGGACTTCGCGCGTGCGGTGTTCGCGCTGCCGGCTGGAACCTGGCAGGGTCCGCTCGAATCGGGCTACGGCGTGCACCTCGTGCGTATCGCGAGCATCGCGCCCGCGCAGCGGCGCCCGTTCCCGGAAGTGAAGGGCCAGGTTCTCGAGCGCTGGCGCGAGCAGAAGCAGCGCGAGAGCGAGGCGCGCTTCTACGAGCGCTTGCGCGAGAAGTACCAGGTGGTGATCGACGACGACGTGCGGGCCGCCGTAGGACCGCTGACCCTCGTGCCGCCGGCGCAGGCAGCGCGATGAAGCATGCCGCCCTCGCGCTGATCGCGCTCCTCTGGTCGCTGGCGTGCGTCGCGCACGAAGTGCGGCCGGCTTACCTCGAGTTGCGCGAGACAACGCCGGGCGAGTTCAGCGTGCTTTGGAAGACGCCGATGCTCGAGGATGCCCGGCTCGCGCTCGATCCGGTCTTCTCCGGAGAGGCCCGGCCGCTCTCGCCGGTGTTCGGGCGCAGCGCGCGTGGCGCCGCCATCCAGACCTGGAACCTGCGCGCGCCGGCGCTGCGCGGCCAGACGCTGCGCATCGCCGGGCTGGAGAGCACGATGACCGACGCGCTGGTGCGCGTGGAGTTCGCCGACGGCACCGCGTGGACGCAGCGCCTCACCCCCCGCTCGCCCGCGGCGACGATTCCCCCCGGGGATTCGCCGGCAGCCGTTGCGGGCGTGTACCTGAAGCTCGGGGTCGAGCACATCCTCGGCGGCATCGACCACCTGCTGTTCGTGCTGGCGCTGCTGATCATTGCGCGCTCGGGCTGGCGCGTGGCGGGCACGGTAACCGCGTTCACGCTCGCGCACAGCATCACGCTCGCGCTAGCGACGCTCGGCTACGTCCACGTGCCGCAGCAACCGGTCGAGGCGGTCATCGCGCTGTCCATCGCCTTCGTGGCGGTGGAGATCGTGCGCGGGCGCAGGGGCGAGGCTGGCCTTGCGGCAAGGGCGCCCTGGATCGTGGCGTTCGCCTTCGGACTGCTGCACGGCTTCGGCTTTGCGGGCGCCTTGAGTGAGATCGGCCTGCCGGCGGGCCATGTCCCGCTCGCGCTGCTGTTCTTCAACCTGGGCGTGGAGCTGGGCCAGCTGCTTTTCATTGGAGTGTTGCTGGGCATCGGCTGGATCTTGCGGCGCGCCCGCTGGCGGCCTGCCGCGAGGTTCGCAATCGCGCCTGCTTATTTCCTGGGGACTGTGGCAATGTTCTGGGTCATCCAGCGCGTTGCCGGATACTGAATGCGTCGCGTGGTCGCGATCGCAAAGGAGTCGATCATGAATCGAAATCTGCTGCTCCGAGCCGCGGCCGCAGTGCTCATGGGCGGCGCCGCCGCCGGTGCCTGGGCCCATGACGCCGGCTCGCTCAGCAAGAACAAGGCGGAGGCGGGGCACAAGCGCGCGCTGGCCTATTCGCCCTACGTCGGTCGCGATTTTCCGACGCGCCCGTTCTTCGGCGACACGCATCTGCATACGGCATTCTCCTTCGACGCCGGCGCCTTCGGCGCGCGCGTCGATCCGCGCGGCGCGTACCGCTTCGCGCGCGGCGAGGAGATCACCGCCTCGAGCGGCCAGCCGGTGAAGCTGTCGCGCCCGCTCGACTTTCTCGTGGTCGCCGATCATTCGGACAACATGGGCTTCTTTCCGGATCTTTTCGCCGGCAAGCCGGAGCTGCTCGCCAATCCGACGGGCAAGCGCTGGTACGACATGATCCAGTCCGGCAAGGGCGCGGACGCGGCGATCGAGATCATCGTCGCCTTCTCGCAGGGAACGTTTCCGAAGGACTTGATGTATGCCCCCGGCACGCGCGCGTACCGCAGTGCATGGCAGGAGACGATCGCCGCCGCCGAGAAGTACAACGAGCCGGGCCGCTTCACCGCCTTTATCGGCTTCGAGTGGACCTCCAACACGGGCGGGAACAACCTGCATCGCAACGTCATCTTCCGCGACAACGGCGACAAGGCGAGCCTGGTGGAGCCTTTCACCGTCTATCCGCCGATGGGCAGCGACAACCCGCGCGAGCTGTGGAAGTGGATGGAGAGCTACGAGAAGAAGACCGGCGGCAGCGTGCTCGCCATCGCGCACAACGGCAACCTCTCCAACGGCCGCATGTTTCCGCTGGTCGAGTCTTTCACCGGCAAGCCCGTGGACAAGGCCTACGCCGAGCAACGCGCGAAATGGGAGCGGCTTTACGAGGTCACGCAGACCAAGGGCACCGGCGAGGCGCACCCGGTGCTGTCGCCCAACGACGAGCTCGCCAACTTCGAGCTCTGGGACAAGGCCAACCTCGACGGCAGCGAAGCGAAGAAGAACGAAATGCTCGAGTTCGAGTACGCGCGCTCTGCCCTCAAGAACGGCCTCGCCCTCGAGCGCAAGCTCGGCACCAATCCCTACAAGTTCGGCATGGTCGGCAGCAGCGACGCGCATACCGGTCTCGCCGCCATGGAGGAGGAGAACTTCTTCGGCAAGACGACGCCGCAGGAGCCGAGCCCGCACCGCATGACTGCGACCTTCTTCAACAACGAGAAGACGGGGGTCAAGATCATGGACTGGGAGGTGTCCTCCTCGGGCTATGCCGCAGTCTGGGCGACCGAGAACACGCGCACCGCTCTGTGGGACGCGATGCAGCGCAAGGAGACCTACGCCACGACCGGCACGCGCATGATCGTGCGCTTCTTCGGCGGCTGGGACTACGAGGCGAAGGATGCGCAGAACCGCCTGCCGGCGCAGGTGGGCTACGCCAAGGGCGTGCCCATGGGCGGGGACCTGTCCGACGCGCCAAAGGGCAAGGCGCCGACCTTCCTCGTCGCCGCGCTCAAGGACCCCATCGGCGCAAACCTCGACCGCTACCAGGTCGTCAAAGGCTGGCTCGACAAGTCGGGCAAGCTGCACGAGAAGGTCTACGACGTCGCGTGGGCGGGCGCACGCAAGCCGGACGCGAAGTCGGGCAAGCTGCCGCCGGTCGGCGACACGGTGGAGGTCGGCAACGCCACGTGGACCAACACCATCGGCGCGCCGGAGCTGATCGCGGTGTGGCGGGATCCCGATTTCGACCCGGGCCAGCCCGCGTTCTATTACGGTCGCGTGATCGAGATCCCCACCCCGCGCTGGACGGCCTACGATGCCAAGCGCTTCGGCGTCAAGCCGCTGGAGGGCACCGCGATGAAAGTTGTCGAGCGGGCGTACACCTCGCCGATCTGGTACACGCCGAAGCGTTGAGCGGTGACTTGCCTGGCGCGCAAGATCGGCGGCCTCGTTGCTGCAGCGGCGATGCTTGCGGCAGTCCCCGCGGCGGCCGAGACCAGCGACCAGTTCTGGCCGGGCCTGGATGGGTTCTTCCCTCTCACGGACGCCACGCGGCTTTACCTCATGGCTACGGGGACGAGCACCGAGCTGACGCTGGGGCAGGTGGGCAGCGCGAAACGCGAGAGCTTCCAGGTAGGCGCGCACCTCGACGTGACGCTCGCTCCGCATTTCCGGCCGGAGCTCGCCAAGGGCGACTGGCAGCGCCAGCGCTACCTGTGGATGCGCGTGGGCTACCGTTACAGCGCGAACGTGAAGGACGAGGGCGGGGCGGCGGAGTACGAGGAGAACCGCGGCATCTTCGAGCTCACCACCCGTACCCAGCCCCTCGCTGGCAGCCTGGAATACATTGGCCGGTTCCGCTGGGACCTGCGCGACGTCAATGGCGAACATTCGAACCGCTACCGACTGCGTCTGCAGATCGAGCGGGTGTTCAAGGCCGAGGGACACACGGTGATCCCGTTCGTCAACGCCGAGGCCTTCTACGACTCGCGCTACGACGCCTGGACCCGCGAGCGCTACCAGTTGGGCGTGGAGATCGAGCTCGATGCCAATTGGCGGCTGGAGCCTTCCTACTACCGCCAGAACGACGATCGCTCGGAACCCTCGCGCATCAACGCGCTTGGGCTGGTGCTCAAGTACTTCTACTAGTGCCGGCCGCCACCGGCGTCGCGGTCGCCGCCGCGTCCGCCTATGTGATGCCCATCATCGCGCGCACCGGCCGTGCCACAGCACGAACGCGGACACGACGACCAACAGCCCGAGGGTGTAGGCGAGCACCGCCGCGACGACGCCAAGCGGCATCTCGTTGACGGTCGCGATCAGGAGCGCGAGGCCCGGATTGCGCATGGCCGCCGCCACAGCGGCCACCGGGCGCGCGGCCGCGTCGCGCGCGGCGCAGGCGGCGCCCACGGCAAGCGCACACAGCGTCAGCGCCGCGCCGGCGGCGGCCGGCACCCAGCCGACCTCCGCAAGCAGGGGCCACAAGACGACGACCAGGATCGCCACCAGCGGAATCAGCGCGAGATTCGTCGTGCGGGCGAGGGGACCTGCGAGACCTGCGGCCATCGCCGGCCGCAATGCCCGCAGCGTCGCCCCCAGGCCGAGCGGCAGCAGCTGGGCGAAGAACACCTGACGCCCCACGTCCAGCGGCGAGATCGCAAAGTCCTTCTGGAACACTGTGCTGAGGACCGCAAGGCTCACCGGCACCGTCACGACCGCAAGCGCCACGATCACCAGATGCAGCGCAGGTGCGAACGCCGGTTCACCGCCCGCGTCGATTGCGCGGCGAATCGCGATGGGCGCCCCCGGCGAGATTGCCATCAGCAGGATGCCAGCGGCTACGACGCCCCGGATTTCGGCGAACGTGACCAGGAGGACGGCGAGCAGGGGCACAGGAACGACCACTGCGAAGAAGACCATCGCCAGAACGCCGCCCCGCCGGCGTGCCGCTGCAATCTGCTCGCGGCCGAGTAGCAGCCCGAGAGAGAACATCACCGCGAACACGGACGCCGCAATGAGCACCGCAAGCCACGGCGCAATCGGCAATGTCATGGCAAGGCCCCTGCACGATGGTATCGTGGGCGCAAACGGTCGGTTGATCCATGTCAAAGCGCGCGCGCCTGCGGGACGCATGATGCAGGCGCAAGCAGCGCTCCGGTACCGTCACTCCGTTACACAAGGCGAACATGAAGCTCTGGATTGGAAACATCGAACCGGGAACCACGGACGACGAGATCCGCGAGTTCGTCATGAAGTACGCGCCCGACCTGGAGATCACGAAGGTCCTGCGCGTGGAAGGCGACGGCTCGCGCCCGGCCGCCGAGCTCGAGTTCAAGGACACGCCCTACGGCTCGGTGGAGAAGATCTCCATGCGCCTTCACGGCATGCACTGGAAGGGCCGCGAGCTGTACGTTCAGACGTTGTCGCGCTGATCCGCGCCAGGCGCGACGGTGCAGGGAAGTCATGTCGACGCCGCCAGCGCGCCACTTCGCGACTGCGGGGATCTCGCTCGCGCTGCTCGCGGCGAGGCGTGGGTCGCGCTAGACGCAAACTGCTATTCGGGTGGCCGCACGACGGTGAACGGCGTGGAACAGAACGACGAGCTGGGGAATTCCCGAGTCGGGCTGACGTTCTCCTATCCGTGGGACCGCCAGCATTCGATCAAGCTCTACGTGAGCGAGGGCATCTCGGTGCGCTTCGGGGAAGACTTCACGATTGCCGGGTTCGCATGGCAGTACCGCTGGATCGGCGGGCTGTAGCGCATATCTCGAAGGGAGACGGCGAAATGGGCAAGGGCAAGGACGAGAAGCAGGACAGGCAGTGGGCTGGCGGCAAGGTGGCGCCCATCAAGCTCAAGCGCAAGAAGTACGATAAGGCGCTCGCGCGCCTGCACGTTGAGCTGGTGAAGCTGCAGGAATGG
>DASWBP010000222.1:0-2723 GCA_036390555.1 Burkholderiales bacterium
CTCGGCGGCCGAAACGAAGGCGCCGAGCGCGAGCGCCGCATCCACCGTCGCGTTGAAGAACGCATCCAGGTGCTCGTTGGGGAACTCCGCGCCCTTGCGCGCGAAGAGCCTCCTCAGCCGCCACCCGTCCGCGCAGAAGACGAAGAGCTCCGGCGCCCGCGCGAGCCACGGCGAGCCCGGCAGCAGCGCGCAGATCGCGGCGCGCTTCGCCGCATCGGCCACCCTGATCAGGCTCGCCTGCTGCAGGTCGCTCTTCGTCGGCGCGGCAAGCGCGCTCGCGCACAGCAGGCGCAGGAGCGCCTCCGGCACGGGGTCGCCGCGGTAGCGCCGGCAAACCGAGCGCTCGTTCAGCGCGGCGAGGGCGTCGAGGTGAGGCAGCTCGCCGCGTATCTCGAAGGCCGCGCCGAAGCGGCGCTGCACGGCGGCGGCGATGCGCGATGCGGGTGTTGCAGCAGGCATGAGGCGATCTCCAAGGATCGGAAGAGGGTAGCAAGAAAGCCCCCGGGGCTTCCGACCGCCTACCCCAGCACCACCCTCACTTTGTGCACCGCCCCGTCATCCGCCAGCGGCACCCGCGCCGCACCCTCCGGCAGCGCCTTCCCGTCCAGCGTAGCGGAAGCAACGCCGCGGCTGACGCCCTTGGGATTCTCGACCGCGATCTCGTAGCGCGCGGAGCGATACTTGAAAACGATCTCGAACCCCGGCCAAGCCTTCGGGATGCAGGGGTCGAGGAGCAGGAAGTCTCCTTGCAGGCGAAAGCCGAGCATCCCCTCGATCCCGGCGCGGTACAGCCAGCCGGCCGAGCCCGTGTACCAGGTCCAGCCGCCGCGTCCCACGTGCGGGAACACCGAATAGACATCGGCGGCGACGGCGTAGGGCTCGACCTTGTAGCGCTGCACGTCGGCGCGCGTGCTGGTGTGGTTGATCGGGTTGACGAGCGAGAACAGCGCCGCCGCCTTGTCCCCCTCGCCCAGGGCGGCGAAGGCGAGCACCGACCACGCGGCGGCATGGGTGTACTGGCCGCCGTTTTCCCGGATGCCGGGCGGATAGCCCTTGATGTAGCCGGGATCGAGCGAGGTGCGCTCGAACGGCGGCGTGAAGAGCAGCGCGAGGCCGTCGTCGCGGCGAATGAGCAGCTGGTCCACGGCGGCCATGGCGCGCCGGGCGCGCGCCGGCTCCGCCGCGCCGGAAATCACGCTCCAGGACTGCGCGATCGAGTCGATGCGGCATTCCTCGCTCGTGGAGGAGCCGAACGGCGTGCCGTCGTCGAAATAGCCGCGCCGGTACCAGCCGCCGTCCCAGCCGTCGCGCTCGAGCGCGGCTCGCAATCGCGCGGCGTGCGCCAGCCAGTTCGCGGCGCGCGCCTCTTCGCCCCGCGCTTTCGCCAGCGGCACGAACGCCGAGAGCGCCGCGTGCAGGAGCCAGCCCAGCCAGACGCTCTCGCCCTTGCCCTTCTCGCCCACGCGGTTCATGCCGTCGTTCCAGTCGCCCGTGCCGATCAGCGGCAGGCCGTGCGCGCCGAGGGCGAGGCTCTGGTCGAGCGCGCGCGCGCAGTGATCGAAGAGCGGCGCGCGCTCTGCCGCGAGTACCGGCTGGAAGTAGGCGTCGTGCTCGCCCGCCGCGAGCGGCCGGCCCTCGAGGAAGGCGACGGGCTCGTCCAGCACCGCGGCGTCGCCGGTCGTCTCCACGTAGTGCGCCGCGGCGTACGCGAGCCAGCCCCGATCATCCGAAATTCGCGTGCGCACGCCCTGGCCCGAGGGCGGCAGCCACCAATGCTGGACGTCGCCTTCCACGAACTGCCGCGCGGCGGCGCGCAGCAGGTGCTCGCGCGTCAGCGCCGGCCGCGACACGGCGAGCGCCATGGCGTCCTGCAGCTGGTCTCGGAAACCGTAGGCGCCGCTCGCCTGGTAGAACGCCGAGCGCGCCCACATGCGGCAGGCGAGCGTCTGGTAGAGCATCCAGCGATTGAGCATCAGGTCCACCGAGCGGTCGGGCGTCTTCACCTGGAGCGTGCCGAGGACGTCGTCCCAGTATTCGGTGACCTCGCGCAGGACCGCATCCAGGTCGGCCGCCCGGTAGCGCGCGACCAGGGCACGCGCCTCGAGCTCGCTCGCCGCCTGGCCGAGGAAGAAGACGATCTCCGCGGTGCCGTCCGGCTCGAGCTCGATCGAGGCCTGCAGCGCAGCGCAGGGATCGAGCCCGGCGCCGGCCCTCTTTGAAAGAACCGCCTCGCCTGCGAGTGCGGCCGGGTTGTCGAGCGCGCCGTTGCGCCCCAGGAATTCCCGCCGGTCGCAGGTCCACGCCGTCTGCCGTCCGCCCAAGTCCGCGAAGGCGACGCGCGCACCGAAGTTCGTGCTCCAGGGGTTGCGCGCGAGCAGCGCACCGGTCTCCGCGTCGACATCCGTCACCACCGAGAAGGCGGACGCGCTGCGCGACGGGCCGAGCACCCACTCCACGTAGGCCGTGACCGAGAGCCGCCGGGTCCGGTCCGAGGTATTGCGGATCGTCAGCCGCGAGATCTTGACCGGGTCCTCGAGCGGCACGTACTGCAACAGGTCCAGCGCGATGCCGTGCGCGTTGTGCTCGAAGCGGCTGTAGCCCTGGCCGTGCCGCGCGACATAGGGCGCCGCCTCGTCGCGCATCGGCAGCGCCGTGGGCCCCCACAGCTCCCCGGTGTCCTCGTCGCGCACGTAGAGCACCTCGCCCGGCCGGTCGGTGACCGG
>DASWBP010000223.1:0-2275 GCA_036390555.1 Burkholderiales bacterium
GCCGGCCGCCAGTAGAATCGCGGCGACCAAGACGGAGGCGGAGCGCGCGATGTGGGTCGTGATCCTGGAAATGGCGTTGGCGCTGGCGCTGCTGGTGCTCATCGTCTGGTGGACCTGGCCGAAGAAGCCGCGCGACGGCGAGGGCGACAAGTGATTCTCGCTGCGCGCGCGCCGGCTCGGCCTCAGTGCAGCACGCGCGGCACCGAGAGCGTGAACTCCGGAATCGGCGCCTCGAAGCGCGTGCCGTCCTCGGCCACCATCTGGTAGCTGCCGCGCATGGTGCCGACCGGCGTGGCGATCGAGGTACCGCTGGTGTACTCGAAGCTCTCGCCCGGCCGCAGCACCGGCTGCGCGCCGACCACGCCCAGGCCGCGCACCTCCTGCACCAGCCCCTGCGCGTCGGTGATGATCCAGTGCCGGCTGATCAGCTGCGCCGTCACGCTGCCGGGATTGCGGATGGTGATGGTGTAGGCAAAGACGTAGCGCCCGGCGCCCTCGTCGGACTGGTCGGCGAGATACTGCGTGGCCGCGCTCACCGCGATGTCGTAGCGCTTCTCCTGGGCCATGCGCGCATTGTAAACTCGCTGCGCCATGACCTACCGCATCGCGCCGAGCATCCTGTCGGCGGATTTTTCCAGGCTCGGCGAGGAAGTGCGCGCGGTCGAGGCCGCGGGCGCGGACCTGCTGCACTTCGACGTCATGGACAACCACTACGTGCCCAACCTCACCGTCGGGCCGCTGGTCTGCGCGGCGCTCAAGCCCCACATGCGCATGCCGATCGACGTGCACCTGATGGTGAAGCCGGTGGACCGCCTCATCCCGGAGTTCGCCAAGGCGGGCGCGAACCTCATCAGCTTCCACCCCGAGGCCTCCGAGCACGTGGACCGCACGATCGGCCTGATCAGGGAGCAGGGCTGCAAGGCGGGACTGGTGCTCAACCCGGCGACGCCGCTCGCCTGCCTCGACCACACGCTCGAGCAGCTCGACCTGGTGCTGCTCATGTCGGTGAACCCGGGCTTCGGCGGCCAGAAGTTCATTCGCGCGGTGCTGCCCAAGATCGCTGAGGTGCGCAAGAGGATCAACCGCCTCGGCCGGGATATCTGGCTGGAAGTGGACGGCGGCGTGAAGACCGACAACATCGCGGAGATCGCGGCGGCCGGCGCCGACACCTTCGTCGCGGGCTCGGCGATCTTCGGCGCGAAGGATTATGCCGGGGTCATCCGCGACATGCGCGCGCGGCTCGCTGGCGCGCGCGCCGCGGCTTGACGGGGCTGGTGCGGGCGCGGCGGCATGCTATAGTCGGTGCGTCGTGACCCGCGCTTTCCTCAGGACCGAGCAACTCCGCTGGCTCAGCTGGCGCCCCTGGCGCCGCTAACTTCTCGCGCGCCCCGTGCGGCCCGGCGGCGCGCTTCTTCCGGAGCCGCACAGCAGTTCCCAACCTGAAGTCGCAGTGGAGATCGTGTCATGGACGAGCTCGAGTTCGAGAAGCTCGCGCAGCAAGGCTATACGCGCATCCCGGTGCTGGCCGAGGCCCGCGCCGACCTCTACACGCCGCTTGCGGTCTACCTGAAGCTCGCGGGCGGTCCCTACAGCTACCTGCTCGAATCGGTGGTCGGCGGCGAGCGCTTCGGCCGCTACTCGTTCATCGGCCTGCCCTGCGCCGAGCGCATCGAGGCGCGCGGCGGCACGGTTAGGCGCCTGCTGCGCGACGCGCGCGGTGCGGACGTCTGTCTCGAGGAGGTGCAGGGCGACCCGTTCGAGTTCGTGCGCGCGTACCTGAAGCGCCACAAGGTCGCGCCGGCGCCGGGGGCGCTCAAGTTCCCCGGAGGCCTCGCCGGCTACTTCGGCTATGAAACGGTGCGGCATGTCGAGCCCAAGGCGCTAGCGGGTGCCAAGCCCGATGCGCTTGGCACGCCCGACATGCTGCTGCTTGTCTCGGACGAGCTCGCCGTGGTGGACAACGTGCTGGGGAAACTCCATCTCGTGGTGTACGCCGACCCGCGCCAGCCGGAGGCGCTGCGCGCGGCGCGCGAGCGGCTCGAGCGCCTGCGTTTGCGACTTGCCACGCCGCTGCCGCAGGGCCTCGTGCTGTCGCAACCGCGCGAGGAGTCGCCGCCCGCGGCCCTTTCCTGCAGCTTCACGGAAGGCGATTTTCTCGCCGCCGTGCGCCGGGCGAAGGAGTACGTCTTCGCCGGCGATTGCATGCAGGTGCAGGTGTCGCAGCGCACCAGCCGCGAGTTCAGGGCGCCGCCGGTCACCCTGTACCGCGCGCTGC
>DASWBP010000224.1:0-6583 GCA_036390555.1 Burkholderiales bacterium
CATGATCTGGCGCCTGATGGAGCGGCGCCGGCAGGCGCTCGAGAAAGGCTAGACATGGCGCTGATTTCGCTCAGACAACTGCTCGATCACGCCGCCGCGACGGGCTACGGCGTACCGGCGTTCAACATCAACAATCTGGAGCAGATCCAGGCGATCATGCAGGCGGCGGAGAAGACCGCGAGCCCGGTGATCCTGCAAGCCTCCGCGGGCGCGAGGAAGTACGCGGGCGAGGCGTTCCTGCGGCGCCTGGTCGAGGCCGCGGTCGAGTCCTACCCCGATATCCCGGTGGTGCTGCACCAGGATCACGGCGCGAGCCCGGCGGTGTGCCAGAGTTCGATCCGCTCGGGCTTCACCAGCGTGATGATGGACGGCTCGCTCAAGGAAGACATGAAGACCCCGGCGTCCTACGAGTACAACGTCGCAGTGACGCGCAAGGTCGCCGAGATGGCGCACGCGGTGGGCGTCTCGGTGGAGGGCGAGCTGGGCTGTCTCGGGTCGCTCGAGACCGGCGAGGCGGGCGAAGAGGACGGCGTGGGCGCCGCGGGCAAGCTCTCGCGCGAGCAGCTGCTCACCGATCCCGCGCAGGCCGCCGACTTCGTCGCGCAGACGAAGGTGGACGCGCTCGCCGTGGCGATCGGCACCTCGCACGGCGCCTACAAGTTCACCAAGAAGCCCACCGGCGACGTGCTGGCGATCGACCGCATCAAGCAGATCCACGCGCGCCTGCCGGACACGCACCTCGTGATGCATGGCTCGTCTTCGGTGCCGCAGGAATGGCTGAAGGTCATCCGCGAAAATGGCGGCGCGATCAAGGAGACCTATGGCGTGCCGGTGGAGTCGATCGTCGAAGGCATCCGCCACGGCGTGCGCAAGGTCAACATCGACACCGACATCCGCCTGGCGATGACGGGCGCCATGCGCCGCGCGATGGCCAAGGACCCCGCGGAGTTCGATCCGCGCAAGTTCCTCAAGGATGCGACCGCGGCCGCGCGCGAGCTGTGCAAGGACCGCTTCGAGGCCTTCGGCTGCGCGGGCCAGGCGCCGCGCATCAAGCCCGTGGCCCTTGAGAAGATGGCGGCGCGCTACGCGTAAATAGCGATCCGCGCCTTCCGTGCGCGGCACGATTCCGAGATAATTGCGGCCTTTTCCGGCCATGACCTCCCCCGCCGTTTCCGACGCTGACCTCGCCAACGCATTGCGCGCGCTGGCGATGGATGCGGTGGAGGCGGCGAAGTCGGGCCACCCGGGCATGCCGATGGGCATGGCGGAGATCGCCGTGGCGCTGTGGCACCGCAACCTGCGGCACAACCCGTCCAATCCCGGCTGGGCAAACCGCGACCGCTTCGTGCTCTCCAACGGGCACGGCTCGATGCTGCTTTACGCGCTCCTGCACCTCACCGGCTACGACCTGGCGATGGAGGAGCTGAAGCGCTTCCGGCAACTGGGCTCGAAGACGCCGGGGCATCCGGAGTACGGGCACACGCCGGGCGTGGAAACCACCACCGGCCCTCTCGGCCAGGGCATCGCCAACGCGGTCGGCATGGCGCTCGCCGAGCGGCTGCTCGCGGCGCAGTTCAACCGCCCGGACTTCACGATCGTCGACCACCACACCTACGTGTTCATGGGCGACGGCTGCATGATGGAGGGCCTGTCGCACGAGGCCTGCTCGCTCGCCGGCACGCTGGGACTGGGCAAGCTCGTCGCCTTCTACGACGACAACGGCATCTCGATCGACTCGGAGAAAGGTCACATCGCGAGCTGGTACACCGACGACGTGCCCAAGCGCTTTGCCGGCTACGGCTGGCAGGTGATCCCGAACGTGGATGGGCACGATGTCGAGGCGGTGCACCGCGCGATCCGCAAGGCAAAGCGCGAGAGCGCGCGCCCCACGCTCATCTGCTGCAAGACCGTGATCGCCAAGGGCGCGCCGAAGAAGGCGAACACCGGTGCCGCGCACGGCGCGCCGCTCGGCGCCGAGGAAGTCGCGGCGACGCGCGCCGCGATCGGCTGGCAGCATCCGCCGTTCCACATCCCGCCCGAGGTCTACGGCGGCTGGGACGCGCGCGGCGCGGGCAAGCGTGCCGAGCGCAAGTGGAAGAAGCTTTTCGAGGACTACGCGAAGCGCTACCCCGAGGAGGCCGCGGAGTTCCTGCGCCGCCAGGCGGGCGAGCTCCCCGCGGGCTTCGAGGACAAGGTGCGCGCGCTGATCGAGGAGACGCACAGGAAGGCGGAGACGCTCGCCACGCGCAAGGCCTCGCAGAACGTGCTGGAGACGCTCAAGCCCCTGCTGCCGGAGCTGATGGGCGGCTCGGCGGACCTCACGGGCTCCAACCTCACCATGGTGAAGGGCTCGCAGGTCATCACGCGCGAAGGTGGCGGCAACTATCTCTTCTACGGCGTGCGCGAGTTCGGCATGTGCGCCATGATGAACGGGCTCGCGCTGCACGGCGGCTTCATTCCCTACGGCGGCACCTTCCTCGTCTTCTCCGACTATGCGCGCAACGCGCTGCGCATGGCGGCGCTGATGAAGCTGCGCGCCATCTACGTCTTTACGCACGACTCGATCGGCCTGGGCGAGGACGGCCCCACGCACCAGCCGGTGGAGCATGCCTCCACCCTGCGCCTCATTCCGGGCATGGACGTCTGGCGCCCTTGCGACACGGTGGAGGCGGCGGTGGCCTGGACCTGCGCCCTGGAGCGCCGCAACGGGCCGAGCGCGCTGCTCTTCTCTCGCCAGAACATTGCGTTCGCGCTGCGTAGCGATGAGGTGCTGGCGCAGGTGCGCCGCGGCGGCTACGTGCTGTCCGATGCGCCCTGGGCGAAGGCCGTGATCATCGCCACGGGCTCGGAGGTGCCGCTCGCGCTCGAGGCGCAGAAGCGGCTCGCCGCCGAGGACATCGCGGTGCGCGTGGTATCCATGCCCTCGACCACGGTGTTCGACAGGCAGGACGCGGCCTATCGCGACTCGGTGCTGCCGCGCGTCCTGCCGCGCATCGCCGTGGAGGCGGGCGTGACCGATTTCTGGCGCAAGTACGTGGGCCCGCAAGGCGCGGTGGTGGGCATCGACCGCTTCGGCGAATCGGCGCCTGCGGGGGAACTGTTCAAGCACTTCGGCTTCACGCCGGAGAACGTGGTCGCGGCGGTGCGCCGCCAGCTCGCGGGTTGATCTCGATCAACCGGCGCTCGCCGGAAACCGGCTGGAATGGCGTTCCCGGGAATTCTGCATCGGGTCTTTCAGGAGCATTGCAATGACGCTTAAGGTTGCCATCAACGGCTTCGGCCGCATCGGCCGCAACATCCTGCGCGCGCACTACGAGGACGGCAAGAAGCACGACCTGCAGTTCGTCGCCGTCAACGACCTGGGCGACGCGCACACCAACGCGCACCTGCTCAAGTACGACACCGCGCATGGCCGCTTCAAGGGAACGGTCGCGGTGGAGGGCGACGCGATCGTCGTCAACGGCGACCGGCTCAAGGTGCTTGCCGAGCGCGATCCCGCCAAGCTCCCCTGGAAGGCGCTCGGCGTTGACGTGGTGATGGAGTGCACGGGCCTGTTCACCGGCAAGGCGAAAGGCGGCGCGAGCCACCTCGCCGCGGGCGCGAAGAAGGTGATCATCTCGGCGCCGGGCGACAAGGACGTGGACCGCACCATCGTGATGGGCGTGAACCACGGCGACCTGAAGGCCTCGGACACGGTGATCTCGAACGCCTCGTGCACCACCAACTGCCTCGCGCCGCTCGTAAAGGCGCTCGATGAGTCCATCGGCGTGGTGAATGGCCTGATGGTGACGGTGCACGCCTACACCAACGACCAGGTGCTCACCGACGTCTACCACAAGGACCTGCGGCGCGCGCGCTCGGCCTCGCAGAACATGATCCCGACGAAGACCGGCGCCGCGGCAGCGGTGGGCCTCGTGCTGCCGCACCTGAACGGCAAGCTCGACGGCTACGCGATCCGCGTGCCGACCATCAACGTGTCGATCGTCGATCTCACCTTCAGCGCGAAGAAGGCGACCACGGTGGAAGAGGTGAACGCCGCGGTGAAGAAGGCGTCCGAGGGCGCGCTGAAAGGCATCCTCGAGTACAACACCGAGCCGCTCGTGTCCTCCGACTTCAACCACAACCCGGCGAGCTCGGTGTTCGACGCGAGCCTCACCAAGGTCACCGGCGGCACGATGGTGAAGGTCGGCTCGTGGTACGACAACGAATGGGGCTTCAGCAACCGCATGCTCGATGCGGCCGTGGCGCTGATGGCGGCGAAGTGAGCGCCGCCGCGGCGCTGACCACGGCGGGCTAGCCCCATGCGCTTCAAGCGCATGGCGGACCTCGACTTGCGGGGCAAGCGCGTCTTCATCCGCGCCGACCTCAACGTTCCGCAGGACGACGCCGGCAACATCACAGACGATACGCGCATCCGCGCTTCCGTCGCCGGCATCCGCCTCGCGCTGGAGAAGGGCGCCGCGGTGATGGTGACCTCGCACCTGGGCCGGCCGAAGGAGGGCGAATTAAAGCCCGAGGATTCGCTGGCCCCGGTGGCCAGGCGCCTCGGCGAGCTGCTCGGGCGCGAAGTTCCGCTCAAGCGCGATTGGGTGGATGGCGTGGCGGTGAAGCCGGGCGAGGTGGTGCTGCTGGAGAACTGCCGCGTCAACAAGGGCGAGAAGAAGGACGACGAGGGCCTCGCGAGGAAGATCGCAGCGCTCTGCGACGTCTACGTGAACGACGCCTTCGGCACGGCGCACCGTGCGGAAGCGACCACACACGGCGCGGCGCGCTTCGCCAAGGTGGCCTGCGCGGGGCCGTTGATGGCCGCCGAGCTCGATGCGCTCGGCAAGGCGCTCGCGAGCCCCAAGCACCCGCTGGTGGCGATCGTCGCCGGCTCGAAGGTTTCGACGAAGCTCACGGTGCTCGCCGAGCTCGCCAAGAAGGTGGACCAGCTCATCGTCGGCGGCGGCATCGCCAATACCTTCATGCTGGCGGCGGGCCTGCCGGTGGGCAAGTCGCTCGCGGAGAAGGACCTCGTCGGCGAGGCGAAGCGCATCATGGAGCGCACGAAAGTGCCGCTGCCCGTGGATGTCGTGGTGGGCAAGAGCCTGGAAGACAAGAGCGGCACCACCAAGCCGGCGAGCCAGGTCGCCGCCGACGAGATGATCCTCGACGTGGGGCCGAAGACCGCGCAGGCGCTCGCCGAGTCGCTCAAGTCCGCCGGCACCATCGTCTGGAACGGGCCGGTGGGCGTGTTCGAGAACGACGCCTTCGCGCGCGGCACCGAGGCGCTCGCGCGCGCGATCGCCGCCTCGCCGGCGTTCTCCATCGCGGGCGGCGGCGACACCGTCGCGGCAATCAACAAGTTCGGCATCGCCGACAAGGTCGGCTACATCTCGACCGCCGGCGGCGCGTTCCTCGAGTTCCTCGAGGGCAAGCAGCTGCCCGCGGTCGCGGCGCTCGAAGCGCGCGCCTAGCCGTTGCGCGGCCGGCCGGGCGCACCGCGAGCGCCGCGCGCGGTGAGCGAAGTCGCGCAGCGGCGCGATGCTACACTTCGCGCGATGCTCCGCAGCACCAAGATCGTCGCCACGCTCGGCCCCGCCTCGAGCGACCCCGCCGTCCTCGAGCGCATGGTGCGCGCGGGCGTGGACGTGGTGCGGCTCAACTTCTCGCACGGCACGGCGCAGGACCACGAGGCGCGCGCCAACCTGGTGAAGGAGATCAGCCGCAAAGCCGGCCGCACGGTGGCCATCATGTGCGACCTGCAGGGCCCCAAGATCCGCATCGGCAAGTTCAAGGACGGCAAGATCACGCTCGAGAAGGGCGCGCGCTTCGTGCTGGATGCCGCCTGCGAGCTGGGCGATGCGGCGCGCGTCGGCCTCGACTACAAGGAACTGCCGCGCGATGTCGAGGAGGGCTCGGTGCTGCTCCTCGACGACGGCAAGATCGTGCTCGAGGTCACGGCAGTGCGCGGCGACGAGGTGCAGACGGTCGTGCGCCACGGCGGCGTGCTGTCCAACAACAAGGGCATCAACCGGCAGGGCGGCGGCCTGACGGCGGCGGCGCTCACGGCGAAGGACATGGAGGACATCCGCACCGCGGCGAAGCTCCAGGCCGACTACCTGGCGGTGTCCTTCCCCAAGTCGGGCGCGGACATGTACATGGCGCGCGAGCTGCAGCGCGCGGCGGGCGGCCGGGCGATGCTGATCGCCAAGATCGAGCGCGCCGAGGCGGTGAAGCACGAAGTGCTGCTGGACATCATGGGCGCGTGCGACGGCATCATGGTGGCGCGCGGCGACCTGGCGGTCGAGGTCGGCGACGCCTCGGTGCCGGCGCTGCAGAAGAAGATGATTCGGCTGGCGCGCGAGCAGAACAAGCTCACCATCACCGCCACGCAGATGATGGAATCCATGATCAGCAACCCGATTCCCACGCGCGCGGAGGTGTCCGACGTCGCGAACGCCGTGCTCGACGGCACCGACGCGGTGATGCTCTCCGCCGAAACCGCCTCCGGCCAATATCCAGCCGAGACGGTGGCGGCCATGGCGCGGGTGTGCGTCGAGGCCGAGAAAGAGGACACGCTGTCCCAGGAACGCCGGCG
>DASWBP010000225.1:0-14459 GCA_036390555.1 Burkholderiales bacterium
GTCGGGCTCCTGCCCGGTCTCCTGCAGGATCTGGCGCGAGATGCGGTTCATCTTGTTGATGGTCTCGATCATGTGCACCGGGATGCGGATGGTGCGCGCCTGGTCGGCGATCGAGCGCGTGATGGCCTGGCGGATCCACCAGGTGGCATAGGTCGAGAACTTGTAGCCGCGGCGGTATTCGAACTTGTCCACCGCCTTCATCAGGCCGATGTTGCCCTCCTGGATGAGGTCGAGGAACTGCAGGCCGCGGTTGGTGTACTTCTTGGCGATGGAGATCACCAGGCGCAGGTTGGCCTCGGTCATCTCCCGCTTGGCGCGGCGCGCCTTCGCCTCGCCCGTCGACATCTGCTTGTTGATTTCCTTGAGGTCGCGGATCGGGATGCCGATCTTCTGCTGCACCGCCTGGATCTTTCCGAGCAGCTCGAGGATCGAGGGCTCGACGCGCGCGAGCTGCTCGCTCCAGGGGTTGCCGGCATTGATCTCGCTGGTCAGCCAGCGCCGCGAGCCCTCCGTGCCGACGAAGGCCTTGATGAAGTGCTGGCGCGGCATCTGCGCCTTGTTCACCGAGATGTCATGGATCTGGCGCTCGTGGCTGCGGATCTCGTCCACCAGGCTGCGCACGCTGTCGCACAGCCGCTCGACCGTGCGCGCGGTGAAGCGGATGGTCATCAGCTCGTTGGAGATCTGGTCGCGCACGCGCAGGTAGTCCTTGTCCTTCGAGCCCTTGTTCTCGAGGACCTTCAGCATCTTCTCGAACAGGCGCCGGATGCGCACGAACTTCTCCAGCGCCTCGCCGCGCAGCGCCAGGAGGCTCGCCGACTGCGCCGCGCTTTCGTCCTCCTCGGACTCGCCCTCTTCCTCCTCGATCTGCTCCTCTTCCTCCTCCTCGCTCGCCGCTTCGGCCTTCTTCGGGTCGAAGTCATCCTTGGCGTTCGGGTCGATGAGGCCGTCCACCACCTCGTCGATGCGCGACTCGTCCTTCTCGACCTTGTCGGCGAGGTCGAGGATCTCCTGGACGGTCGTCGGGCAGGCGCTGATCGCCTGCACCATGTGGCGCAGGCCTTCTTCGATCCGCTTGGCGATCTCGATCTCGCCTTCGCGCGTGAGCAGCTCCACCGAGCCCATCTCGCGCATGTACATGCGCACCGGGTCGGTGGTGCGGCCGAACTCCGAGTCCACCGTCGAGAGCGCCGCTTCGGCCTGCTCCTCGACGTCCTCGTCCGGCGTGGCGACCGGCGCCGACTCGGCGGTGATCAGCAGCGTTTCCTGGTCGGGCGCCTGGTCGTAGACCTGGATGCCCATGTCGCCGAAGGTCGAGATGATCGCCTCGATCTGCTCGGCGTCCACAAGGTCATCGGGCAGGTGGTCGTTGATCTCCGCGTAGGTGAGGAAGCCGCGGTCCTTGCCGAGCTTGATGAGGGTCTTGAGACGCATGCGGCGCGTCTCGGCGTCCTCCTTGGGCAGCACGGCCATCGCCGCGAGCCACTCCTCCTTCTTCGACTTGCGCCCGGGGCGGCCGCGAGCCGCCTTGGCCTTGAGGCCCTCGGCGAGCCTGGCTTCGAGCTGCTCGAGCGCCGCCTTGGCGCTCTTGATGGTCGGTTTCTTCGCCTTCTCGTCAGCCTTGGCGTGCGCCTTGGCCGGGACTTGGGGCTTCGCGTGCTTGGCGGCGAGCGCCTTCTTCTTCGCGGCCGGTACGGCCTTGGCGGCGGCGCGAGCCTTCGAGGCCGGACGCGCCTTGGCGCGCGCGACGGCCGACTTCTTCTTCAACGGCTTGATTTGCTTGGCTTTCTTTCCGGGTTTGCGGGACTTTGCTGCTTTCGACTTGCGCTTTGCGTGGGCCATCCTCGCCTCGTCCTCGCCCAGGAACCGCCGGGCCGGAAAAAAGTGGGCGATTCTACCCCAAACCGACCGCTAGGAGCGCTGGGCTTTCAGTTGGTGCAGCTCTTTGACGAGCCGATCGAGCTGAACGTTCAACGCCGGATTCGACCCGAGCTGACCCTTGAGCGACTCGATCTCGCGGTGCTTGCGCCGCACGCGCAGGGCGAGCTGGGCCTGGCGGAACTCGTGCGCCGCGGACTCTGCGTCGAGGTTGGTCTCCAGCGCCGAGGCCTGCGCGCGGAACACGATGCCCTCGTACTCGCTGCCGTTGAAGCGGTCCACCAGCATGCCGCCGCTGGGCGCCTCCTGGCCGGCGAGGTCCGCGGCAATCGCGCGCAGCGCGCGCGCCTCCGGCAGGGCCTGGTCGAGGAGCTCGCCGTCCAGCTCCTGCGCGAGCGCCGGGTTGGCGACCACGCAGCGCAGCAGGTGCTGCTCGGTGGTCCTCGGCAGGGCCGCATCAGTGCGCGGCGCGCCCGCCCTGCGCGGCGCCGCCTGCCCCGCGGAGGGCTCGACGGCGAAGTACGCCGCCGCGTAATCCGCGTCGATCTGCGCGAGCGGCGCGAGCGCGCGCACCAGCTGCATGCGCAGCGCAGGGGCGGCGAGCTGCTGCACGAGCGGCTTGGCCGTCACCTGGAAGCGCGCGCGTCCTTCCGCCGTGGCGAGGTCGGCGCGCGCGCGCAGCTCGCCCAGCAGATACCCCGTCAGCGTCTGTGACTCCGCGATCAGGCGCTCGAAAGCCTGCCGGCCGTGCGCGCGCACGTAGCTGTCGGGGTCATCGCCCTGCGGCAGGAACATGAAGCGGACGGGATTGGTGTCGGTGGCAAGCGGCAGGCTGACTTCCAGCGCGCGCCACGCAGCCTTGCGGCCCGCGGCGTCGCCGTCGAAGCAGTAGACGAGCTCCGCGCCGCTCTCGCGCAACTCGCGCAAGAGCCGCGTCACGTGTGCCGGGGTGGTGGCCGTGCCCAGCGTCGCCACGGCATAGCCCACGCCGTGCTGCGCGAGCGCCACCACGTCCATGTAGCCCTCCACCACCAGCGCGCGCTTCGCCTCGTGCATTGCCGCGCGCGCGTGCCCGAGGCCGTAGATCTCCTCGCCCTTGTGGAACAGCGGCGTCTCGGGCGAATTCAGGTACTTCGGCTCGCCCTCGCCGATCACCCGCCCGCCGAAGCCGACCACGGTGTCGCGCCGGTTGAAGATCGGGAACATCACGCGGCCGCGGAAGCGGTCGTAGCGCTTGCCCTCCTCGCCCTGGATCACCAGGCCGCACTCGACGAGCCGCGGGTCGTCGTACTCCGGGAACGCGGCCTTCAGGGCCTGCCAGTCCTCCGGCGCGTAGCCGATGCCGAAGCGCGCCGCGATCTCGCCCGACACACCGCGCTGCTTCAGGTAGGCGATCGCCTGGGGGGATTTCTTCAGCTCGGCGCGGTAGAAGTTCATCGCGCGCTCGAGCAGCGTGACCAGGCCGCCTTCGTGCTCCTTGCGCTCGGCCTCCTGCGGCGTGCGCGGCTGCAAGGCGGGAACCTGCATGCCGACGGAGGCGGCAAGCTCCTTCACGGCGTCCACGTAGCCCATGCCGCCGTAGTCCATCAGGAAGCCGATGGCGTTGCCGTGCTTCTGGCAGCCGAAGCAGTGGTAGAACTGCTTGGCCGGGCTCACCGTGAAGGACGGCGTCTTCTCGTTGTGGAACGGGCACAGTCCCGCGTAGTTCGCGCCCGCCTTCTTCAGTTGCACGTAGCGCCCGACCACCTCGACGATGTCGACGCGGTTCAGCAGGTCCTGCTTGAAGGAATCCGGGATCACGGCATGAGAATCGGGGTCAGGGCCGGATTTCCCAGTTTAAGCGGAAATGCAGCCCTGACCCCGATTCTCAGCCGCCGAGCTTGGCCTTGACCAGGCCGGAGACCTTGCCCATGTCCGCGCGCCCGGCGAGCCGCGCCTTGAGGAGCGCCATCACCTTGCCCATGTCCTTGACGCCGCTCGCGCCCGACTCGGCCACGGCGGCGGCGATCGCCTGTCCGATCTCCGCTTCGCCCATCTGCTGCGGCAGGTAGGCCTGCAGCACGCCGATCTCGAATTTCTCCTGGTCGGCGAGGTCCTGGCGCGACGCCTTCTCGTACTGCGCGATCGATTCGCGGCGCTGCTTGACCATCTTGTCGATGATGCCGAGCACGTCGGCATCGGCGAGCTCGATGCGCTCGTCCACTTCCTTCTGCTTCATGGCGGCGAGCAAGAGCCGCACCGCGGACAGGCGCGCCTGGTCCTTGGCGCGCATCGCTGCCTTCATGTCTTCCTGGATGCGTTCCTTGAGGGTCATGGGGGACTCCAGAAATGCAAACGCCCCGGCCGAATTCGCCGGGGCGCGCGCTGGGAACTCTCGGGCCGGCCTAGTACAGCTTCTGCGGCAGCATCTGGCTGCGCAGGCGCTTGTGGTGGCGCTTCACGGCGGCGGCGAGCTTGCGCTTGCGCTCCGACGTGGGCTTCTCGTAGTACTCGCGGGCGCGCAATTCGGTCAGCAGGCCCGTCTTTTCGACAGTGCGCTTGAAGCGGCGCATCGCCACTTCGAAAGGCTCGTTTTCCTTGACGCGGATGGTCGGCATCCAGTTCCCCGGGGTATTCCGAAAGGCGCGCATTGTAGCAGATGCCTCACAATGCACGCATGCTCATCCTGGGCCTGGAAACCTCGTGTGACGAGACCGGCGTGGCACTCTACGACGCTGCCGCCGGGCGGCTCCTCGGCCATGCCGTGCACTCGCAAGTGGACATGCACGAGGCCTACGGGGGGGTGGTCCCGGAGCTCGCTTCCCGCGACCACGTGCGGCGCCTCGTGCCGCTGGCGCGCAACCTCCTTGCCAAGGCCGGCTGCCGGCCTGCCGAACTCGGCGCGGTGGCTTACACGGAAGGCCCCGGCCTTGCGGGTGCGCTTCTCGTGGGCGCTTCGTTTGCGCATGCCCTGGCAGCGGCCCTCGGCCTCCCGGCGATCGGCATCCACCATCTGGAGGGGCACCTGCTATCTCCCCTGCTTTCGGCGCGGGCGCCGGCGTTCCCCTTCGTCGCCCTGCTCGTTTCCGGCGGGCACACGCAGCTGATGCGCGTCGAGGGCGTCGGCCGCTACGCGTTGCTTGGCGAAACGCAGGACGATGCCGCAGGCGAAGCGTTCGACAAGACGGCGCAGCTGCTGGGCCTTGGCTATCCGGGCGGGCCGGCGCTCTCGCGGCTCGCCGCGCAGGGCACACCCGGCCGCCACCGCCTGCCGCGGCCGATGCTCGCGAGCGGCGACCTGGAGTTCAGCTTCAGCGGCCTGAAGACGGCAGTGATGCTGCTCGTGCGTGGTGCCGAGCCGAACCAGCAGTTCCGTGCCGACGTCGCGCGCGCCTTCGAGGACGCGATCGTCGAGGTGCTGGTCGCCAAGAGCGCGCTTGCCATGGAGACCACGGGCCTCACGCGCCTGGTGGTGGCGGGCGGGGTGGGCGCCAACCGGCCACTGCGCGCGGCGCTCGATGCGCGCGCACGAGCGGCGGGATTCGACGTGTACTACCCGGAACCGGAGCTGTGCACCGACAACGGCGCAATGATCGCGCTCGCGGCGGCCTTGCGCCTCAAGGCGGGCCTCGGCGCACCCGAAGGGCACGCCTTCAGCGTGCGCCCGCGCTGGGATCTTCAGGCGGCGAGCTAGGCTTCGAGCCGACGCGGCCTTCCTCGCCGCGCAGCAGGCGCGCGATGTTCTCCTTGTGCCGCCAGATGAGCAGCACCGCGATCGCCGCCACCGCCGGCAGCACGGGGCGCAGCCCGAACAGCCAGAACGCGTAGGCCGGTGCGAACAGCGCCGAGACGAGCGCGGCGAGCGAGGAGATGCGGAAGAACGCGAACATCGCGAGCCACGTCGCAAGCGTGCCAAGGCCCAGCCACAGGTCAAGGCCGAGCAGCGCGCCGGCGGCGGTCGCGACGCCCTTGCCGCCCTGGAAGCGGTGGAACACGGGAAACATGTGGCCGACGACCACCGCGACGCCGGCGAGCGGCGCGTCGGCGCCGGAGAGCACCGTCTGCCCCGTCGCCTGCATGGCGACGAACACCGCGAGCCAGCCCTTGCCGCCGTCGCCCAGCAGCGTGAGGGCCGCAGCCACCCGCTTGCCGGTGCGCAGCACGTTGGTCGCGCCCGGATTCTTCGAGCCGTAGCTGCGCGGGTCGGGCAGCGCGAACAGGCGGCTCACCACGATGGCGAACGACACCGAGCCCAGCAGGTAGGCGCCGAGGACGACGAGGAGTGTTTGCATGGCGACGATGTTAGCGGCCCGCGGGCGACCGGGCTAATCCCGCGCACGCGACGCCGCCGGCATCTCGCGCGCCGGCAGCGTGAAATAGAACGTCGCGCCGGCCCCGGGCGCCCCTTCCGCTCGCGCGCTGCCGCCATGGCGCTCGACGATGCGCTTGACGGTGGCCAGTCCGATGCCGGTCCCCTCGAATTCCTCCGCGGCATGCAGCCGCCGGAAGGGCTGGAACAGTCCCTCGCTGTGCGCAGGATCGAAGCCTGCACCGTTGTCGCGCACCAGGAACTCGCCCGCCGCGGTCCTGCCGAACTCGATCACGGCCTGGGGCGCCTTGGCGCTGTATTTCCAGGCGTTGCCCAGCAGGTTTTCCAGCACCACGCGCGCAAGGCCCGGATCGGCGTGCGCCGTCAGCCCCTCGGCAAGGCGCCATTCGACGCGCCGCGCCGGCGCGCTCGCTTCCAGCTCCTTCGCCACGAGCCGGGCGAGCGCGCTCAGATCCACTTCGCGCCTGTGCAGCGCCGCCCGGCCGAGGCGCGAGAACGCGATCAGGTCCTCGATCAGCTGGCCCATGCGCCGCGCCGCCGCGCGCACGCGCTGCAGGTAATCGCGCGCCTCCTCGCCGAGCACGCCCGCGTGCCGCTCCTCCAATATGCGCGAGAAGCCGTCGATGGCGCGCAGGGGCGCGCGCAGGTCGTGCGACACCGAGTAGGTGAAGGCTTCAAGTTCCTTGTTGGCGGCAGCGAGCTCCGCGGTGCGCTCGACGACCATGCGCTCCAGCTCGACGTTGAACTTGCGCAGGCGCTCCTCGGCGCTCACCTGCTGCGTGACGTCGCGCCCGGTACCGTGGTAGCCGAGGAAGCGGCCGGCCGCGTCGTAGAGCGGCCGGCCGCTGATCGTCGCCCAGTGCACGCGCCCGTCGGGGCTCTTCCTCCCGAGCAGGAGGTCGCGGAACTCCTCGCGCCGCTCGAGCAGCGCGCGGTGCGACGCCCAGTCGGCCTCCGTCATGTTGAGGAAGCCCATCTCCCAGCGCCGTTTGCCGTAGTCGGCGCCCGGATCGAGCCCCATGCGCTGCAGGACCTCGCCCTCGCGTAAGGTGAAGCGGTGCTCGGCGTCGGTCACCCAGTACCAGTCGGAAGAGAGGTCCACCAGCGCGCGGAAGCGCTGCTCGCTCTCGCGCAGGCTCTCCTCGGCGCGCCGGCGCTCGGTGATGTCGCGCAGAACGAACAGCCAGCACGGCTCCGCCGCGATCTCGACGGTGGTGCCGTTCAGCAGGATGCGGCGCACCGTGCCGTCACGCCGGCGCAGCGCGAACTCCATGCCGCTCACGCTGCCGGCGCCGCGCATCGCGCGCAGCATCGCCTCGCGCTCCCGCGGCTCGCGCCAGATGCCGAGGTCGAGCGAGGTGCCTCCGATCGCCGCGTCCCGGGAGAAGCCGGTCTGCCGCTCCCACTCCTGGTTCACGTCGAGGTAGATGCCATCGGCCGCGCGCACCAGGGTCATCGCCTCCGGCGCCTCGCGAAACAGCCTGGCGAATCGCTCCTCGGAGGCGCGCAGCGCCTGCTCCGCTGCCTTGCGCTCGGTGATGTCGCTGATGACGGTGAGCACGGCGGGCCGGCCCTCCCAGTCCACCCTCTCGTTGGCAATCTGCACCCAGCGTGGCTCGCCGGAGCGCACCAGCACCTGGATGTCATAGCGCGGCTCCAGGGCTTCGCCGGCGCTGCGGCGCCGGTGCCGTTCGCGCACCATCTCGCGGAACTCCGGATGGATGAAGGGAACGAACTCCCTGCCCTTGAGCTCCTCGAAGGAATAGCCGAGCAGCTCCAGCGCGCCCGGGTTGGCGTACGCGAAGCGTCCCTCCTGCAGGATCAGGATGCCCTCCACCATCGTCGCGGCCAGCGTGCGGTAGCGTTGCTCGCTCTGGCGCAGCGCGGCCTCGGCGCGCTTTCGCTCGGAGACGTCGACGACGATCACCAGGACGATGCGCTCGCCCGCCTCCTCGATCATCTCGGAGGACACCAGGCTGTCGAATACCTCGCCGCTCTTGCGGCGCGCCCTGGACTCGAAGTCGATCACCCGGCCCCTGGCGAGCAGCTGCTCCTGGAAGCGCACGCGATCTTCGGGGTCCACCCAGACGCGCAGCGCCGCCGTGCTGCGCCCAATGGCTTCTTCGCGCCGCCAGCCGAACAGGCGCTCGTAAGCGTCGTTGACATCGAGGACGACGCCGTCGGGCTGGCGCACCAGCGCGATCGCCGCCGGACTGTTGCGGAACAGCTTGGCGAGGAGCTCCTGGCTGCGGCGCAGAAGACCGTCGTCCTGCATGCGACGCAGTTTACCTGCGGCCCCTATAATCGGCCGCCATGGATGCGATCCTGATCCGCGACCTGCGCGTCGAATCCCTCATCGGCATCCACAAGCGCGAGCGCTACGTGGCGCAGACGGTGTCGATCGACCTGGACATCGGCCTGCCGGGCACCGCCGTCTTCAAGAGCGACAAGGTGGCCGATACCATCGACTACGAGCAGGTGGCGCTCGGCATCAAGGCGCTTGCCGCGAGCGGCCACTTCCGCCTCGTGGAAACGCTCGCCGAGCGCATCGCGCGGCTGCTGCTCGATGAGTTCGGTGCGCCCTGGGTGAAGGTGTCCGTGGCGAAGATCGGCATCCTCGCCAACGCCAAGTTCGTCGGCGTGACGATCGAAAGGCGCCGATAGGAACAGGGGGCCGCGCGCCCCCCGTTACCCCCGCGTACGGAACAGGGGGCCGCGCGCGCCCCGTTACGCCCCGCGTAACGCAACGGTGGCAGCGCGCGATTCAGTCCTCGAGCGCCACGTCCACCAGATGCGGCGCGAGGGTGCGCTGCAGTTCGGCGGGCGCGATGCCGACGAGGAACCCGCGCCGCCCGCCGTTGATGTAGATCTTCGGCAGCGCGAGCACCGAGCGCTCGAGGTACACGGGCAGCCTCTTTCTGGTGCCGAAGGGCGAGGTGCCGCCCACCTGATAGCCGGAATGGCGCTGCGCGACCTCGGGCTTGCAGGGCTCCACGCGCTTCACGCCCGCCTGGCGCGCGAGGTTCTTGGTGGACACTTTGCGGTCGCCGTGCATCAGCACGAGGAGCGGCTTGGCGTTCTCGTCCTGCATCACCAGCGTCTTCACCACGTCGTGCTCGGGCACGCCGAGCGCGCGCGCCGACACCTCCGTGCCGCCGTGCTCGACGTAGTCGTACTCGTGCTCGGTGTAGGCGACCCGGTGCGCCTTGAGGAACATGGTGGCGGGCGTGTCGGCCATCGCGCGGACGCGGCAGGCTTTCTCAGCCGCGCGGGTGGTGCTTCGCGTGCAGAGCCTTGAGGCGCTCGCGCGCGACGTGCGTGTAGATCTGCGTGGTGGAGATGTCGGCGTGGCCGAGCAGCATCTGCACCACGCGCAGGTCGGCGCCGTGGTTGATGAGGTGCGTGGCGAAGGCGTGGCGCAGCACGTGCGGCGAGAGCGCCTTGCCCGGCAGCGCCGCGCGCGCGTAGCGCTTGATCAGGTGCCAGAACGCCTGCCGCGTCATGCCGGCGCCGCGCTCGGTGACGAAGAGCGCATCGGCTGCCTTGCGCTTGAGCAGCGCCGGCCGCCCCTCGGCGAGATAGCGCTGCACCCAGCTCACGGCTTCCTCGCCAAGCGGCACCAGGCGCTCCTTCGAGCCCTTGCCGAGGATGCGCACCACGCCCGCGTCCAGGTTCGCCTCGAAGGTCTTCAGCCCCACCAGCTCCGAGACGCGAAGGCCCGAGGCGTAGAGCACCTCCAGCATCGCGCGGTCGCGCAGCCCGCGCGGCGTGCCGGCATCGGGCGCGGCGAGCAGCGCCTCGACATCGGCTTCCGACAGGCTCTTGGGAAAGCGGGGCGCGCGCTTGGGCGCATCGAGCTTGAGCGTCGGATCGGCGGCGATGGCGCGCTCGCGCAGCGCGTGCTGGTAGAAGCGCTTGAGCGTGGAGAGCATGCGCGCCGCGCTCGTCGCCTTGCCGCCGCGCGCGGCGAGGAACTTGAACAGGTCCTCCTCGCGTGCCGCCGCCAGCGCCCGCCCCTTGAGGAAGGCTGCAAGCTGCGTGAGGTCGCGCCGGTACGCTTCCAGCGTGTTCTTCGCCAGGCCGTCCTCCAGCCACAGCGCGTCGCAGAACGCGTCCACCGCGCGCGCGTCCGCGTCGCTCAGGGCCTGAGCGCGAATGCGTCCGCTTGCGCTTCGTGCAGCAGCAGCCAACGCTTGGCCTCGATCAGGTAGCCGCCGGTGGCGTGGCCGAAGCCGCCGATGCCGCCGGCGGCCACCACGCGGTGGCAGGGAATCACGATCGGCAGGCGGTTGTCGCCGCAGGCCTGGCCCACCGCGCGCGCTTCGGCGCCGAGCTCGCGCGCGAGCTCGCCGTAGGTGCGCGTGCGCCCGCGCGGGATCGCGCACATCGCGTCCCACACGGCCTTCTGCAATTCGGTGCCCTCGATGAGCAGCGGCAAGTCGAAGCGCGCGTCCGGATCCTCGCGGTAGCGCGCGAGCTGCCGCGCCGCCCGCTCGGCGAGCACGCCGTGCGGCGCGACTTCGGCCGCCTCGGGCGGCAGGTAGCGGATGCCGCTGACGCGGCCGTCGCGCGTGGCCACCGCGACTTTGAACCTGGGGAAAGCAATCACCGCCGCGAAAGCGGGGGCAGTAGCGACGGGGTCGGAGCGAAATTTCCGCGGCGTCATCGGCGCACCGGAGGCTATGCGGAAACTTCCCTCTGACCCAAGTCCGCGGCGAGCTTCTCGATCTTCGCGAGCAGCTCGTCGGCGATCTCGATGCCCTCGGCGCGCAGCTTCTTCTCCGAGGCGAAGCGCTTGGCGCCGGGCAGGCGCACGCCCTCGTCCGCCAGCATCGTGCGCACCACCGTCTCGACGCGCTCGAAGTACTTGTCCATGCCCGCGAGCGCGCCCGGGTCGATGGCGAGGAAGGCCTGGCCGATCCTCGGCTTGTTGCCTTTCTCCGAGAAGAACGAGTCGGCCTCCGGCCCGATCGCCGCGCCGGTGAGCGCCGCGCACACCAGCTCGAAGGCGAGCGCGAGCATCGCGCCCTTGGTGCCGCCGATGGGAAAGAGGCTTCCCTGCTCGATCGCCTCCTTCGGGTCGGTGGTGGGCTTGCCGTGCCGGTCGAGCGCCCAGCCCTCGGGGATCTTCTCGCCCTTTTGCATGGCGACCATGATCTTGCCGCGCGTCACGGTCGTCAGGGCGAGGTCCACGACGATCGGCTCCGCGCCCTTGCGCGGAAAGGCGAAAGCCACCGGGTCGGTGCCGAACAGCGCCTTCTTCCCGCCCCACGCGGGAATTGCCGCCGGGGAATTGGTGAAGGCGACGCCGACCATGCCCGCCTGTGCGACCTTGAGCAGGTGGATGCCGAGCACGCCCACGTGCGCGCTGTTGCGGATGCCGGCAAAGCCGATGCCGTTCCTGCGCGCGCGCTGGATCACTTCCTCGATCGCCCAGGCCGCGGACTCGTAGGGCAGCGCGTCGGCGTTGTCGATGAGGCACACCGCCGCCTTCTCCGCGGCCATCGTTGGCTTCGCCCTGCCGTCGGCGCGGCCGTTCCTCAGCATCGAGCAGTAGAACGGAACCCGCGACATGCCGTGCGTGGGCAGCCCCTGCTCCTCGGCGCGCACGAGGTGCTGCGCGGTGACGTCCGCCATCGTTTCGTGCGCGCCCGCGTTCACCAGCGCCTGCTTCGCCAGACGGAACAATTCCTGCGCCTTCTTCTTCATAATGACGATTCTAACCGCACGCTTTCCAGGAGGAGGACGCATGGGCAGCATGATCGAACTGCAGGCAGCCGACGGCCACAAGCTGGCCGCTTACCGGGCCGAGCCGGCGGGCAAGCCGCGCGGCGGCGTGGTGGTGATCCAGGAGATCTTCGGCGTCAACAGCCACATCAAGTCGGTCGCCGACAGCTACGCGAAGGACGGCTATCTCGCCATCGCGCCCGCGATGTTCGACCGGGCGCAGCGCGGCTACGACACCGGCTACTCCCAGCCCGAGATCCAGGCGGGCATCGCGATCATGCAGAAGCTCGACTGGAAGAACACGCTGCTCGACGTGCAGGCCGCGGCGAAGGAAGCGGCGAAAGGCGGCAAGGTCGGCATCGTCGGCTACTGCTGGGGCGGCACCGTCTCATGGGTGTCGGCCGCGCGCGCCACCGGACTTGCCTGCGCAGCGCCCTATTACGGCGGCGGCATGCCGGGCTTCATCAGCGAGAAGCCCAAGGTGCCGACGATGTGCCACTTCGGCGAGCTCGACCAGTCGCCTACGCTCGAGCAGTCGAAGGCCATCGCCAAGGCGCATCCCGAGATCACCGCCCACTTCTACCCGGGCGCGGGGCACGGCTTCAACTGCGACCAGCGTGGCTCGTACCACGCGCCTAGCGCCACGCTGGCGCGTTCGCGCACGCTGGAGTTCTTCCGCAAGCACCTCGGCTGAGGGTCGACCCCAATTCCGGCTCGCAAGCGGAATTGGGGTCTGACCCCGATTTTCTACCGCAGGAGGGTCTGTCCCGGCTTGACGCGCGTGAAGGCGACCGGCTTCATCGCAATCGAGAGGCTGCCGTCGCCGAGGCGCGCGCTCGTGTAGCTCGAGGTGTCGAGCGCGCCCGCCTCGGGGAAATCCTCCCGGTAGTGCGCGCCGCGCGAGCCTTCGCGCGCGAGCGCGGCCTGCGTGATCACCTGGCTCACCGCCGTGAGGCTCTTCAGGTTCAGCCAGTCGTGCCAGGTGAGGTTGAAGGCGCGGTTCGCGTCCGCGATCCCGGTGCGCTCGAGTTCGCCGGCGATCGCATCGAGCTCGCCCAGGGCCGAGCGTAGCCCAGCGGCGTCGCGGATGATGCCAACCTTCTGCCACATCACCTCGTAGAGCCGCTCGCGCAGCGGCTCCAACGCGCTCTGCGCGTTCGCCTCGGCGCCTTGCGCGTTCCCCGCGGCACCCTGGGCGTTGCCCGCGCCGCCAGTCTTCGGCTCGCAGCGCGCGATCGCCGCGACGATCGCCGCCTGGTCCGGGTCGCGCAGGCCCTCCTTCTTCACCCACGCCGCCATCGTCTCGCCGGCCACGCCGCCGAATACCGTGGAGTTGGCAACGCCGTTGCCGCCGAGGCGGTTCGCGCCGTGCACGCCGCCCGCGTCCTCGCCGGCGACGAACAGTCCCGGCAGCTCGGTCGCGCAATCCAGCCCGAACTCGACGCCGCCCATCATGTAGTGCGCCGTGGGCACCACCTCCACCAGGCCGCCCGCGAGGTCGAAGCCGCAATCGGCGCAGCGCTCGACCATGCCCTTGAAGTTCTTCGCCACCTTCTCGGGGCCGAGGTGCGCCATCGAGATGTACAGGCCGCCATTCGGCGTCACATTGCCCTTGCGGATCTCGGTGTACATCGCGCGCGAGACGAAATCGCGCGTCGCACGCTCGGCGAGCGGGTCGTAGTTCGGCATGAAGCGCTGTCTTGCGCCGTTGAGGAGATGGCCGCCCGCCCCACGCAGGCCCTCTTCGAGCACTGTTCCGGTCATGCGCGTGTGGGTGCCGGCGAGCAGTCCCGTCGGATGGAACTGCACCATCTCCATGTCGCGCAACGGCAGTCCCGCGCGCAATGCCATGGCAAGGCCATCGCAGCTCTTGTCGCCCGAAGGAGTGTGGTAGCGGTACATGGTCGGCCCGCCGCCGGTGGCGAGCAGCACCGCCTTGGCGCGCACGAAGACGTACTCGCCCGTGCGCATGTCGATCATCAGCACGCCCGCGAGCGCAGCGCCATCTCGTGTCTTCACCAGCTCCACCGCGCGATGCTCCTCGAGCCTTGCGATCCCGCGCGCCCACACCTGCTCGGCGAGCCGGTTGATGATCTCGATGCCCGTGAGATCGCCCTTGTGCACCGTGCGATCGAAGGTCTGGCCGGCGAACGCCTTCTGGTGGACGGTGCCGTCAGGGTTGCGGTCGAAGAAGCAGCCCAGCTCGTTCTCCAGCTCGTGGATGCGCTCGATCGCCAGCGTCACCAGCTTCCAGGCAAGCTCCTGGTCTGGCAGCCACTTGCCGCCTTCGATGGTGTCCATGAAGTGGCGCTCGACCGAGTCTTCCTTGGCGAGCGCGACGTTGTAGCCGCCCTGCACCATGCGCGTGCAGCCGCATTTGCCGAGCAGCCCCTTCACCGCCACGGTGATCTGCAGCGTCGGGTCGGCCTTGTGCGCGTGCAGCGCCGCGAACAGGCCCGCGCCCCCCGAGCCGAGGATCAAAATGTCGGTGGAGAGCTCGCGCACTGGGGTGAGACCCCGCTCTTCATCGCTTGGGGTCTGACCC
>DASWBP010000226.1:0-3614 GCA_036390555.1 Burkholderiales bacterium
CGACTTCCTCAAGACGGCGCTCCCCGAGAACCTGCGGCGGCGCCTGGACGTGGTGGACTTCGCCACGCCGGTGCAGACCGTCAGCGCCTTCCAGCAGGGCGAGAACGTGCGCATGGTGATCGAGCCGCGCGGCCAGTGGGACCACAACGCCTACCAGACCGACACGCAGTTCGTGGTCGAGGTGAAGCCGGTGTCGCCGAGCGACCAGCCGCAGCGCGGCCGCTACGTCGGCGAGAAGCTGTCGCTCAACTTCCAGAACGTGGAAGTGCGCGCGGTGCTCAACGTCATCGCCGACTTCACCGACCTGAACGTCATCACCAGCGATTCGGTGAGCGGCAACATCACCCTGCGGCTGAAGGACGTGCCCTGGGACCAGGCCCTGGAGATCATCCTGCAGACGCGCGGCCTGGACAGCCGCAAGAACGGCAACGTGATCTGGATCGCGCCGCGCGACGAGCTCGCCACACGCGAGAAGCTCGCCCTGGAGGCCACGGCGCAGATCAGCGACCTGGAGCAGACGCGCACCGAGGCCTTCCAGATCAACTACCAGAAGGCGGACGCGGTGCAAAAGCTGCTCTCGGACAAGACGCAGCCGATCCTCTCCAAGCGCGGCAGCGCGGTGGTGGATGCGCGCACTAACACCCTGTTCGTGCAGGACACGCCCAGCCGGCTGGAGGAAGTCAGGAAGCTGGTGGCGAAGATCGACGTCCCGGTGCGCCAGGTGATGATCGAGGCGCGCATCGTCGAGGCGAGCGACACCTTCTCGAAGAACCTGGGCGTGCGCCTGGGCTACCACGACCTGACTTCAGGCCACAACATCGGCTCGAGCAACGCGCGCTTTTCCGTGGGTGGCCAGCTGAGCGATGTGGGCGGCCACGCCGGCGGCGGCGCGCAGGGCGGCACCCCGGTGTTCATCCCCGACAGCCTCTCGGTCAACATGCCGGCGGCGGGCCTGAACTCGTTCGCGCCGGGTGCGTTCTCGCTGATCCTGTTTAACCAGGCGGCGACGCAATTCCTCAACCTGGAGATCAGCGCGCTGGAGGCCGACGGCAAGGGCAAGATCATCTCCAGTCCGCGCGTGCTGACCGCCGACCAGGTCGAGGCACTGATCGAGCAGGGCACGGAGATCCCCTACCAGCAGGCCACCTCTTCTGGCGCCACGGCGGTGTCGTTCCGCAAGGCGAGCCTGTCGCTCAAGGTGAAGCCGCAGATCACCCCGGACGGCAACGTCATCATGTCGCTCGACGTCAACAAGGATGCCCCGGGCACCACCACACCGGCGGGCGTGCAGATCAGCACCAAGCACGTCAAGACGGAGGTACTGGTGGAGAACGGTGGCACCGTGGTGATCGGCGGCATCTTCGAGCAGACCGATCGCACCGACATCACGCGCGTGCCGTGGCTGGGCGAGGTGCCCGTCTTGGGGTGGCTGTTTAAGAACACCACCACCACGCAGCAAAAGACGGAGCTCTTGGTGTTCATCACGCCGCGCATCGTCAACGAGCGCATGACGATCCGCTAAAGAATTTGCCAGGCTTCCTCCTTGGACGCACGGCCGGGACCCCCCCGGCCGTTTTTGTTTGCGGCCTCCGTACAATAGGGACATGCTGGGTGGCCGCAATGTATTCCTGGTCGGCATGATGGGCGCGGGCAAGACCACTGCCGGGCGCGCGATCGCGCGTCGCCTCAAGCGCCCGTTCTACGACTCCGACCACGAAATCGAGCGCCGCTGCGGCGTCAAGGTGCCGGTGATCTTCGACATCGAAGGCGAGGCAGGTTTTCGCCAGCGCGAAGCGGCGGTGATTGCCGAGTTGGCCGCCTTGGACGACGTGGTGCTCGCCACCGGCGGCGGTGCAGTGCTCGCGGCGCCGAGCCGGCGGCTGCTTGCGGCGCGCGGCACGGTGATCTACCTGCACGCGCAGCCCGAGGCCCTCCACGCGCGCGTGCGCCAGGATCGCAACCGGCCGCTGCTCGCCACGGCGGATCCGCTGGGGCGTTTGCGCGAGCTGTATGCGCAACGCGATCCGCTGTATCGCGAGATCGCGGATCTCGTCGTCGAGACCGGCCCGCAGAGCGCCCAGGCGCTGGTTCGGCAACTGCTCGAGCGTCTCCGGGAAGCATGGAAACTCTCCGCGTAGCACTCGGCGAGCGTGCCTACCCGATCCACATCGGCACCGGCGTGCTCGATGACGCGGCGCTGTACCGCCCGCACCTCGCCGGCGGCCGCGTGGCGGTGATTACCAACCCGCCAGTGGGACGGCTCTATCTCACGCGCGTCCAGACGGCGCTTGCCAGCGCAGGCGCACAGCCGGCGCTCGAGGTGCTGGTCGAGGACGGCGAGCAGGCGAAGAGCTGGGCGTCACTCGAGCTGGTTCTCGACGCGCTGCTCGGCGCGCGGCTCGGCCGCGACAGCGTGATCGTGGCGCTGGGCGGCGGCGTGGTAGGCGACCTTGCGGGCTTCGCCGCTGCGATCTACCAGCGCGGCGTGCCCTTCATCCAGGTGCCGACGACGCTGCTGGCGCAGGTGGACTCCTCGGTCGGCGGCAAGACCGCCGTGAACCACGCGCGCGGCAAGAACATGATCGGCGCATTCCACCAGCCCGCGGCGGTGCTCGCCGACGTAGGCGCGCTCGCCACGCTGCCCGAGCGCGAGCTGCGCGCAGGCATCGCCGAGGTGATCAAGCACGGCTTCGCGCTCGACGCGCTGCTGGTCGACTGGCTGGACGCCAATATGGCGCGGCTGCTCGCGCGCGACGCCGATGCGCTCGTGCACGTCGTGCGCCGCTCCTGCGAGCTCAAGGCGGCCGTCGTGGCGGAGGACGAGCGCGAGAGCGGGCGGCGCGCGCTTCTCAACCTGGGCCATACCTTCGGCCACGCGATCGAGGCGGGTGCAGGCTACGGCGCCTGGCTGCATGGCGAGGCCGTCGCCGCGGGCATGGTCATGGCTGCAGAACTTTCGGTGCGCGCCGGGCTGCTTGCGGCTGCCGATGCCGGGCGCGTGCGCGCGCTCCTGGCGCGCGCGGGGCTACCCGTGCAGGGGCCGGCCATGGCGGCCGAGCGCTACCTGGAGCTGATGGCGCTCGACAAGAAGGCGGCGCGCGGACGCACGCGGTTCATTCTTCTCGAGCGGATCGGCAGCGCGGTGGTGCGGGCGGATCTCGAGGACCGGCTGGTGCGCGAGGCGATTGCCGCCGCATCGCCCGCAACTGCTGCTGCGCTGCGGTAATCCCAACTCCTTCGCAAGCCCTTGTTGCCGCTAGGCTCTGCGAGTATATTTCCCAGTTCGTCCGCAGTTTTTGTGCACAGCGGCGAAAACTGGAAAACTATTTACTGAACAGAGAGTTAACCGTGAGCGGCCGACACTTGCCTGAAGCGCAGGGACTCTACGACCCCCGGAACGAGCACGACGCCTGCGGCGTCGGCTTCGTGGCGCACATCAAGGGCAGGAAGTCGCACGCGATCATCGAGCAGGGGCTCACGGTGCTGCGCAACCTCACCCACCGTGGCGCGGTGGGCTGGGATCCGAAGCTCTCCGACGGCGCCGGCATCCTGATCCAGATTCCTGACCGCCTGCTGCGCGAGGAGATGGCCAAGCAGGGCGTGAAGCTGCCGCC
>DASWBP010000227.1:0-2131 GCA_036390555.1 Burkholderiales bacterium
TCCGCGGCCTACGCGGCGCGCTACGTGGCGAAGAACATCGTCGCCGCGGGCCTCGCCGCGAAGTGCCTGGTGCAGGTGTCCTACGCGATCGGCGTGGCGCAGCCCACCAGCGTGATGGTGACCACGCAGGGCACCGGCAAGATCACCGACGAGAAGCTCGCGCAGCTCGTGCTCGCCAACTTCGACCTGCGGCCGCGCGGCATCATCCAGATGCTGGACCTGCTGCGCCCGATCTACGAGAAGACGGCCGCCTACGGCCACTTCGGACGCGAGGAGCCCGAGTTCACCTGGGAAGCGACCGACAAGGCGCTCGCCCTGAAACAAGCCGCCTGAAGCCGCGGCTGCAAGCGCGGGCCGCCGACGCAGGGCGGGCTCTCAGCCGCCCTACGCGGTGCCGCGCTTGGTCTCGAACTCGATGCCGACCTGCTTGAGCAGGTCGATCGGCAGCACCCCGCCCGCGCAGACGATCACTGCATCGTTCTGCAGGCTGACCCCCTTGCCCGCTGCTTTCAGCACCACCTCGCGCGCGCCGATGCGCTCGACCGTGGAGCCGAGCAGCACCTGGATGCGCTTGGCGGCTGCCGCCGCCTCCAGGCGCTCGCGGTTCTTCGGCTTCACGCGATCGAAGGCCGCACCGCGGTAGGAGAGCGCGGCCTTCGTGCCGGGCTGCTCCGATAGCGCGAGCGCCGCTTCGAGGGCGCTGTCGCCGCCACCTACGACCAGCACGCGCTGGCCGCGGTACTGTTCCGCGTCCACGAGCCGATAGACGACCTTGGGCAGTTCCTCGCCCGGCACGCCGAGCTTGCGCGGCGACCCGCGCCGGCCGACCGCGAGCAGCACCGCGCGCGCTTTGTAGGCGCCGCGCGTGGTCTTCACCACGAACCCGCCGCCTGCGCGCTCGATCGCTTCCATGCGCTCGTTGAAGCGGATCTTCAACCCCGCTTTCCTGACCACGCCCTGCCAGAACTCGAGCAGCGTCTCCTTCGACACCTCGCCGAACTTCACCTTGCCGATCAGCGGCAGCTGCACCGGCGAGGTCATCGCGATCTTGTTGCGCGGGTAGTGGTACACCGCCCCGCCGAGCGAGTCTTCCTGCTCGAGGAGCACGTACTTCAGCTTGTGCTGAATGGCGCCCAAGCCGGCCGCGATGCCCGCGGGCCCTGCACCGACGATCACCGCGTCCAGCTCCTGGCCGCCGCGCGCGAGCGCCTTCATCGAGCCGATCGCCTGGCGCCCCTGCTCCACCGCCTTGCGGATGAGACCCATGCCGCCGAGCTCGCCCGCAATGAAGATGCCGGGGACGTTGGTCTCGAAGTTCGGCTTGACCTGCGGAATGTCGATGCCGCGCCGCTCTGTGCCGAAGACGAGCTTGATCGCCTCGAGGGGGCAGGCGGCGGCGCAGGCCCCGTGGCCGATGCACGCGGACGGGTTCACCAGCTGCGCCTTGCCGTGAATCACGCCGATCGCGGACTCGGGACATGCGGACACGCAGGAGCTCGAGCCGATGCAGCGGTTCGGGTCGATCACGGGATGCAGCGACGCGGGCTCGGTGAGCCCGGCTTGCACCGACTCCTCCAGCTGTCCGCTGTGCTGCGCATGCGCGCGAGCCCGCCGGTAGAAGTACACGCCGAAGGCAGCAAGCAGCGGCACCGCATAGAGAAAAAATTCCGGAGAAATGAATTTCATTCGGATCTATGTGTCGGCACCCGACGACAACGTAAGCCTCCAGTCACCTGGCAGCGACGCGCGCTGTTGCTTTTTCGAACCTCTGCCAACTTTCGCAATCGCATGCAGCACATTTTTTGACACCATTCGCTCCCGCACAGCAAGTTAGCAAGAATATTCCGGAGCAACAATCGAATGAGTCACGCAAGCACGGCCGATCGCTTCGCGGCTGCAGCGCCCTCCAAGTCAACGCCCTCCGCGCGAGCGCGGCTCTTTCTTCCCACCGTTGCCGCGCTGCTGGCGACGGCGTGGATCTTCAGCCGGAACGCCGACTACACGCCGGGATCGGCGCTGGGCTACAACCTCGGCCTCGCGGGCGGCATCGCGCTGCTGCTCGTGATTCTCTATCCGCTGCGCAAGCGCCTGCGCTTCATGCACGCCTGGGGCGCGAGCAAGGGCTGGTTCG
>DASWBP010000228.1:0-15851 GCA_036390555.1 Burkholderiales bacterium
CGGTCGCGCGCCTCCTCGGGTTGCGTCTGAAGTATTACTGGGCCGCCTACCAGCGGCGGCCCAGCGAATTGCGCTACGCCGCCAACGACAACGCTAGCGCATTCGTTTCCAGGCCTTTCGCCAGCGCCCTCAGCAACCCCGCCCCATCCCCCCGCCACGCGCTGCCGTGCATGCACGCGAGCACCTGCGGCTCGAGGCGCGCGATGCGCTCGAGCACCGACGCGGTGTGCGGCGCGTGCGCGTAGTAGTCCATCGGCGCGCGGAACGCTTCGCTCGGCCCGAGGATGTCGGACTCGGTGATCGGCGTCGCGCCGCTCCCGCCCTGGGTGAAGAGGTCCCCGGCAAGCAGCGTGCGCGTCGAGGTCTCCATCATGAAGCCGTTCTCCCAGCCGTGCGGCACGTGGGGGGCGTCGATCCAGCGCAGCGCATGCTGGCCGATCTGCAGGACCTCCCCGTCGGCGAGCGCCCGCGCGGGGCGGTCGGCGAGGTCGTTCACCGACACCATGGCGGCGACCTGGCTGCACACCGGCACCGCGCGCGGCGCGGCGGCGAGGAACTGGTTCAGCCCGCCGCATTCGTCCGCCTCGACGTGGGAAAAGGCGACGTAGCGCAGCTTCTCCAGCGGCAGCACCTTGCCGATCGCCTCGGCGACGAGCGGGAACATGCCGCGCGGGCCGGTGTGGAAGAGGAGCGGCGCCTCGTCCGCGATCAGGTACTGGTTGAAGTTGAAGCTCGAGCCGTCGGGAAGGGGGGCCGGCGTGTTGATGCGGTAGATGCCCGGGGCGATCTCGTGGAGGTTGGTGCCGCTGGCTGCGTTGGTGATCATGGCGAAGCTCCTTTCGGTAAGAGTTGGATTGCCCCCGGTGGTGTAACGAAACGGCCGGGCGTTACACATCCCCTGAAATGGCCGCTAAGCTCCGGGCATGCACCGGGAGGGACTGGGTCTCGAGGATGCCGAGCTCGCGCGCCGCATCGCGGCCGCGGGCGAGCGGATCGACGCCGAGGCGGAAAGCCAGCTCTACCGGCGGCTCGCGCCTCGCGTGCGCCTCTACGGCCTGCGGCACCTGCGCGACCCGCACGCCGCGCACGACCTCGTGCAGCAGGTGCTCCTCACGACGCTCGAGCGCCTGCGCGCGGGCAAGGTCCGCGAGCCGGAGAGAATCGCCTCGTACGTCCTCGGCATGTGCCGCATGACGGTGCTCGAGATCCGGCGCGGCGCCTGGCGCCGCGAGACGCTCCTCGAGACCTACGGAGACACGCCGGAGGCGGTGGAAGCGCCCGAGCCGCTCGCGCTCGACGCGGAGAAGCTGGCGGGGTGCCTGGAGGCGCTCGCCGAGCGCGAGCGCTCGGTGGTCATGCTCACGTTCTTTTCCGACAAGCCGGCCGACGCGGTGGGCGCGGAGCTCGGCCTCGCGGCCGGCAACGTGCGCGTCATCCGCCACCGCGCGCTCGGGAAGCTGCGCGAATGCATGGGAGTTGGCGAGCCATGAGCCAGGCGGCGAACGGGAAGCACGCCGGGCCGGAGTTCGAGACGCTCGTCGCCTGGTGGCTGGGCGAGCTGCCGGCCGCCGAGGCGGAGGGCATCGAGGAGCACCTCTTCGCCTGCGCGCACTGCACGCGCCGGCTGGAGGTGCTCGCGGCGCTCGGCTTGGGCATCCGCGCCGCGGTGAGCGGCGGGATGCTGCACGCGATGATCTCCAAGGGGTTCCTCGAGACGATGCGCGCGCAGGGCCTGCGCGTGCGCGAGTACCAGGTCGAGCCCGGCGGGCGCGTCGAATGCACCATAAAGGCGGAGGACGACGCCGTGGTGAGCCGCGTGCGCGCGCCGCTCGCAGGCGTGAAGCGCTTGGATGCCCTATGGCGAATCGAGGCCGGGGGCCGGGTGGAGGAGTTGCGCCTCGAGGACGTGCCCTTCGATCCCGCAGCGGGCGAGGTGTTCTCGCTGCCCATGGCCGCCACGCATCTGCGGAAGATGCCGGCGCACACCGCGACGATGCGGCTCGTGGCGGTGGAGGAAAAGGGCGAGCGCGAGCTGGGCGAGTACGTGTTCGCGCATACGCCCGGCTAGGCGATCCGCGGGGCCGAGGGCGTCAACCTTTGGCGCCGGGCCCGGTGTCCTGGCGCACAGACCGCTGCGCCGCAAGGTCCCAGAATGGCGCCATGAAAACATTCGCCAATTCACTCTCCCAAAGCTACGCGGACTGGTCCGCATTGAGCTTGGCCATGGTTCTCGGCCACGCCCCCGCATCTTCCGACAAGCAGCCGAACGCCAAGCCCGCGCAGGCCGCGGCGGTGCAGGGTTGGGAGCACGAAGGCGGCAGTCTGCAAGCGCCGAAGAAGGCAGCGGCTAGACCCGGGCCAGTGCTGCGCAAGGCGGCGGCGAAGAAGCGCCCGGCGAAGAAAGCGAACCGCGCGAAGCGCAGATAGACGGCCAGCGAAGCGGCGGAAGCTGCCTCGCCTCGCCGCGGGGTTGGTTAAGTACGCGGAATCCCTGAATCAGGCGCCATGAAGAACCTGAAAATCACGCTGGGCGATGAGACGGCGCGCCTGGCGCGCATCCGCGCGTCCGAGCGCGAGATCAGCCTCTCGCGCTATATCGGCGAGGTGCTGCGCAGGGAGCTGCGCCACGGCGACGCGTACGAGGCCGCCTACCGCGCCTGGCGCGCGCGCAAGCCGCTCCCCCAGTAGGGTCCGCCCGAGCCATACCCCAAGCGCAAGGAGCTGCAGGACCGGCCCGTGCTTCGGCGACGTCACGGCGCGCAGCCCGTTCACGCTCGAGCTTCGCAAAGCGCCGGCAACCTACGCGGCGACGCCCCTCGCCGCGAGCCGCCACCGCCCGCGCGGCCGGCCGAGGCGCATCGCCGTCGCCTGAGAGTCCGCGCCCGCGCACTTGTAATCGGAGGGGCCGCCGCGCGACTATCCGCCAGGAGAGGCGGCGATAGCCCGAGGAGGCTCCATGTCTGAGAAGGCGCATTGGCAAGATCTCGGCCCGGCGGAGGCGTTCCGCGGGCAGGCGCTCACCGAGGCCACGCTCGGTCGACAGAAGATTGCCGTCTCCTGCAGGGACGGCAAGTTCGGCGTCGTCGCGGGGACGTGCAACCACGCGGGCGGTCCGCTCGGCAAGGGCAGGCTCGAGGGCGACTACATCGTCTGCCCATGGCACAACTGGAAATTCCACCGCTGCACGGGCGAAGGCGAGCCCGGCTTCGAAGAGGACCGCGTGCCGGCGTACGAGCTGCGCGTGGCGGACGGGCGCCTGCAGGTGCGTACCGACAATCCCACGCGCCGCAACAAGAAGCCCCACGAGCCGCACCCGCTTTCGCGGCCGATCCAGCGCGCACCCGGCGGCATCCGCGTCGCCGGCATCTCCACCACCAACATGGACGAGGCGAACCCGCGCTACTCGACCTCGGATGCGCTGCTGCAGGTGAGCCTCGACCATGCGAAGGACGCCTTGCAATGCGAGACGCGGCTCATCCGCCTCTCGGCGCTCAAGTTCAGGAACTGCGAGGGCTACTACTCCAAGAGCGCGCACGCCTGCACCTGGCCCTGCTCGATCACGCAGATGGACCCGAACGACCAGCTCGACCGCGTCTACGAGGCGCTGGTGCACTGGGCCGACGTGGTCCTGGTCTCGACGCCGATCCGCGGGGGCGTGGCGAGCGCGCTGTACTTCAAGATGGCCGAGCGGCTCAACTGCGTCCAGAACCAGGTCACCATCCGCGACAGCGTGCTCATCCGCAGGAAGGTCGCGGGGTTCGTCATCACCGGCGGCCAGGACAATGTGCAGGGCGTGGCGGGGGAGATGCTGTGCTTCTTCTCGGAGCTGGGGTTTCATTTCCCGCAGTTCCCCTACATCGCGCATTCGCGCGGCTGGTCGGCCGAGGACATGGAGCGCAACGTCGAGCACGTCATGAAGAGCGCGGAGCTGCGCGAGGGCGCGCAGCAGCTCGCCGTGCGCGCGGTGGACCTGGCGAAGATCCTGCTCTCCACCGGCCCGGCGGTGGAGCACACGCCGCGCGGCGGCCGCAAGGCCTACCGTCTGGAGATCGAGCGCGCCTAGCGCGCGTCGGCTCGCCCCGGCAAGCGCCGGGCTGGATAGATATACAGTAATCGCCTATAGTCCCGCCCCATGGGCGCGACGGAGGCATTCGCCAGGCTGAACGAGCGGCAGCGCGAGGCCGCCACCGCCCCCTCCAATCCGCTCCTCATCATCGCCGGCGCGGGCACCGGCAAGACCAACACGCTCGCGCACCGCGTCGCGCACCTCGTGCTCGAGGGCGCGGCACCGGAGCGCATCCTCCTTCTCACCTTCACGCGGCGTGCGGCGCTGGAGATGACGCGTCGCGCGGGGCGCATCGTGGCCGAAGCGCACAAGAACGTGCGCCTGCCCTGGTCGGGGACCTTCCATTCGGTCGCCAACCGGCTGATTCGCCGCCACTGCGCGGCCGTGGGGCTGACGGAATCCTTCAGCGTGCTCGACCGCGGCGACGCGGCGGACCTGATGGACGTGGTGCGCCACGAGCTGGGGCTCTCGAAGACCGAGAAGCGCTTTCCGAGGAAGGACACTTGCGTGGCGATCTACTCGCACCGCGTGAACACGCAGGGCTCGCTCGAGGCGACGCTGCGCGAGGCGTTCCCATGGTGCGAGGAATGGGAGGCGGAGCTGAAGCGCCTCTTCGCCGCCTACGTGGAGCGCAAGCTCGCCAACCAGGCGCTCGACTACGACGACCTGCTGCTTTACTGGCACGCGATGATGGAGGATGCGGCGCTGGCGAAGGACATCGGCGAGCGCTTCGACCACGTGCTGGTGGACGAGTACCAGGACACGAACCTGCTGCAAGCGCAGATCCTCGCGCGGCTTTGCCCGCAGGGGCGCGGTCTCACGGTAGTGGGCGACGACGCGCAGGCGATCTACTCGTTTCGCGCCGCGACGGTGGACAACATCCTCTCGTTCGAGAAAAGCTTCGGCGCGCAGGTGGTGACGCTCGAGCAGAACTTCCGCTCCTCGCAGGCGGTGCTCGATGCGGCGAACGCGCTGATGCGCGAGGCCTCACGCCAGTACCAGAAGGAGCTGCGCGCGGCAAAGCCCGAAGGCCCGCGGCCGCGCTACGTGACGGTGGCCGACGATGCGGCGCAGGCGCAGTACGTGGTCGAGCGCGTGCTCGAGGCGCGCGAGGAGGGCGTGGACTTGAAGCGCCAGGCGGTGCTTTTCAGGAGCTCGCACCACTCGGACGTGCTGGAGCTGGAACTGGTGCGCCGGAACATCCCCTACGTGAAGTACGGCGGGCTCAAGTTCCTCGAGGCCGCGCACGTGAAGGACGCGCTCGCGGTGCTGCGCTGGGCGGACAACCCGAGGAACCGCGTGGCGGCCTGGCGCGCGCTGCAGCTCCTGCCGGGCGTGGGACCGAAGAGCGCCGAGCGCGCCTGGACCGCGTTCGAGGCGGCGAGCTGGCAGTGGGCGGCGATGAAATCCGGCTCGACGCCGTTCGACGCTTTGATGCACGGCCTCGCCGACCCCGCGGCGGGCTGGTCCGGGCAGATGCAGCGCGTGCGCGAGTGGTACGCACCGGTGATGGAGCGCAAGTACGACGCCCCCGAAGTGCGCGCGGGCGACCTCGTGCAGCTCGAGCGCATCGCCTCGACCTACGGCACGCGCGAAGCCTTCCTCACCGAGATGGCGCTCGACCCGCCCTCGGCGAGCTCCGACCTCGCGGGCGACCCGCTGCTCGACGAGGACTACCTCGTGCTCTCCACGGTGCACTCGGCGAAGGGCCAGGAGTGGGACGCGGTGCACGTGCTGAACGTCTCCGACGGCAACTTCCCCAACGAGTTCGCCACCGGCAAGCCGGAGGCGATCGAGGAGGAGCGGCGCCTGCTCTACGTGGCGATGACGCGCGCGAAGACCAAGCTCGACCTCATCGCGCCGCTCAAGTACTACGTGACGCAGCAGTCGCGCATGGGCGACCGGCACGTGTACGGCGCGCGCAGCCGCTTCATGACGCGCGCGGTGATGGCCTGCTTCGAGGAGGTGGCCTGGGGCGAGCCGGAGCGCGCGGAAGGCGCACGCGCGGGCACGCCCACCGTGGATGTGGCCGGCCGCCTGCGCGGCCTGTGGGCCTGAAGCCGAGCCCTGTGTTCGGCAGCGAACAGACGCTCCTGCGAGACGCGGGGAGAGTGTCATTGGGGGAAACCGGGACAGGTTTCCCCGAGTCTTTCTCAACGAATCGAGGAAACGCCATGAACATGCCCAAGCTTCCTGCCACGACGAAGCCGTTCCTCTGGGGCGCGGCAACGGGCGCGGTCGCGCTCGCCATCGTTGGATTCAACTGGGGCGGCTGGGTGACCGGCGGCACTGCGCAGGCGCTTGCCAGCATGCGCGCGGACCAGGCGATGATCGCGTCGCTCACCCCGATCTGCGTGGCTCAGTTCCAGAAGAGCCCCAAGGCGCAAGCGAACCTCGCGGCCCTGAAGGAAATCGATAGTTGGCAGCAGGGCGACTACGTGAGCAAGGGCGGCTGGGCGACGATGCCCGGCGGCGCCACCGAGCCGAACCGCGAAGTCGCTGCGGCCTGCGCGCAAGCGATCGTCAAGCGCGCGACGTAGCCGCGGCCGGCCGGGGCGCCCGTCCCCTGCGCTCGGGCGCGGCGCTGCACGCCGCCAGCCGCCGCGGTGCGAAGGCGCGACATCGGTTCGGTAACGCACCGAAAGCGCGCGCCGGGCGGCGCATCATCGATCTGCATACAACGGAGAACCTAGATGACCATCCTCAAACGCATTGCAGCGCTATCGGTGGCCGCCTTCATGCTGGCCGCGATGGGTTGCGCGTCCACCTCGAATCAGCCAAGCACGGGTGAATACATCGACGACAGCGTCATCACCACGAAGGTGAAGACCGCGATCCTCAACGAGCCCGACCTCAAGGTGCTGGATATCAGCGTCAAGACCACCAAGAACGTGGTGCAGTTGAGCGGCTTCGTCTCCACCAGGGCCGAGATGACCAAGGCAGGTAACGTGGCACGCGCGGTCCCGGGCGTGCGCTCGGTGAGCAACGACCTGAAGCTCAAGTAACCAAAGGAAAGCAAGCATGCTGTACACCATTGCCATCGTGCTGGTCGTCCTGTGGTTCCTGGGACTGGTCACCGCCAATACGCTGGGCGGCCTGATCCACGGCCTGCTGCTCATCGCGGTCATCGTCCTCCTCGTCCAGGTCATCAGCGGGCGGCGGGTCCTGTGAACGGCGTGATGCGTGCAGGCGCGTTGGCCTTGCTTGCCGGGGGCATTGTGCTCGTCGTCTTCGGCGTGAACGGCATGAACGCCCCCAGTTCCGACATCTCCCGGTTGTTCACCGGCGCCCCGACAGACCGGGCGATGTGGATGCTGGTGGGAGGCATCGCGATGGGCGTCGCGGGCCTTGCCGGGCTGCTGCCGGCCTTCAGGAAGAGCTGAACGCCGCCAGCGCCTTGGCCTCCAGCGCCTCCCAGCGCTCGAGCTTTTCCATCAGCAGCGCCTCGATCTCGCCGACGCGTTTCTGGTCCGCGCGCAGTACGTCCGGCGGCTGCTTGAAGTAATCCGGCGCGCTCATCTTCGAGGTGAGGGCTGTCTGCTCCGCCTCGAGCGCCTCGATCTCGTCGGGCAGCGCTTCGAGCTCGCGTGTCTCCTTGTAGCTGAGCTTCACGCGCGTCTTCTCGCGCGCCGGCGCTTTTGTGGCCCCCTCCGCCGCCGGTAAGCCTCGCTGTGGCGAGGATCCGGCGCCTTGCTGCTGGGCCGACGCGGCCGGTCGCTGCCGCACCCAGTCCGAGTATCCGCCCGCGTACTCCTTCCACGCGCCGCCGCCTTCGGCCGCGAGCGTCTGGGTCACCACGTTGTCGAGAAAGGCGCGGTCATGGCTCACGAGCAGCAGCGTTCCCTCGTAGTCCTGCAGCGCCGCTTCCAGGAGCTCCAGCGACTCGATGTCGAGGTCGTTGGTGGGCTCGTCCAGCACCAGCACGTTCGCCGGCCGCGCGAAGAGGCGCGCGAGAAGCAAGCGGTTGCGCTCGCCCCCCGAGAGCATGCGCACCGGCGACTGGGCGCGGCGCGGCGGAAAGAGGAAGTCGCCGAGGTAGCTCATGACGTGCTTCCTGCCGCCTGCGAGCTCCACCCAGTCCGAGCCCGGGGCGATGGTCTCGGCGACGGTCTTTTCCGGGTCGAGCGCTTCGCGCATCTGGTCGAAGTAGGCGGGCACGACGTTCGTGCCCAGGCGCACGCTGCCCGTATCGGGCGCGAGCGTGCCGAGGATCAGTTTGATGAGCGTGGTCTTCCCGGCGCCGTTCGGGCCGATCAGGCCCAGGCGGTCGCCGCGGCCGATGAGGAGGTCGAGGTCCTTCACGATCGGTCGCCCGGCGAAGGACTTGGACACGTCCTTCAGCTCCGCGACGAGCTTGCCCGAGCGCTGGCCGGCGGAAAGCGAGAGCTTCACCGATCCCACGCGGTCGCGCCGCGCCGCGCGCTCCTCGCGCAGGCGCTCCAGGCGCCGCACGCGGCCTTCATTGCGGGTGCGCCGCGCCTCGATGCCCTTGCGGATCCAGACTTCCTCCTCCTTCCAGAACTTGTCGAACTTTCGCTGCGCCACGGCCTCGGCGGCGAGCTGGTTTTCCTTGACCTGCTCGTAGGCGGAATAGTTGCCCGGGTAGGAGCGCAGCATGCCGCGGTCGAGCTCGAGGATCCTCGTGCACACGCGATCGAGGAACGCGCGGTCATGGGTGACGACGATCGCCGCCTGCTGCCGGAGGAGCAGGGTCTCCAATTGCTCGATGCCGGCGATGTCGAGGTGGTTGGTCGGCTCGTCCAGCAGCAGGAGCTCGGGCTGCAGGGCGAAGGCGAGGGCGAGCGCCGCGCGCTTTTTCTCGCCGCCCGAGGCCGCATCGGGCGAGAGCTCCTCATCGAGCCCGAGGCGGTGCAGGAACTCCGTCAACCGCGCCTCCACCTGCCAGCGCTCGCGCTCGTCGTGGATCGAGGGGATGTGGCCGCGCAGCAGCAGGCTCGCGCGCAGCGTGGCCGCATGCGGGAGCTTCGGCTCCTGCTCCACGAGGCAGACGCGCAGGCGTTCGCCCTTTCGCAGCTCGCCGTCATCCAGCGCTGCCCTGCCGGCGATCACCGCAAGGAGCGAGGATTTCCCGGTGCCGTTGCGGCCGATCAGGCCGATGCGCTCCCCCGGCTCCATGGAGAACGCCGCGCGGTCGAGGAGCGGGAAATCGCCATAGGCGAGCTGGGCGTCGAGGAGGGTCAAAAGCGGCATTCGCAGATGGAGTTTAGAATGGGACGTGGAGATAAAAGGCTACAGGCAGAGGAATCGGGATTTGGGGGATAGGTTGGCAGTTTCGTGGTCCATGCTGCGCCACCACGCGCCCACGGCGCTGGCGGCAGCTCGAACCCTGGCGCATCGCGGCGTGCAGTGGCCCGCCCGCGCGGCGTGGGCGAATCTTGCGCCCGCGGCGGACGACAGCCATACGAGCCTTGCCTGGGATGCCGAGATGGCGGCGCTCCTCGGCCAGCCGCTCGCTGGCGGCGTGCGGGTCGGCCTGCGCATCGGCGTGAACGAGCTGGTGTTCACGACGAAGACGCGCTGCGATGCGCTTGCCCTGGCGGGCCCGCCGGATGCGGAAGTGGGCGCCTGGCTCGACGGCAAGCTTACGGGCGAGGGGCTGAAGCCCGCCTCGGGGGTGAAGCTGCCGTACGAGATGCCGCCCACGTTGTTTGCGCGGCCGGCAGAAGAAGTGCCGCACTTCGCGACGCTCTCGCTGTGGTTTGCCGCCGCCGCGGACGTCCTCGAGGAGTTGCGCAAGAAATACCGCCGCTACCGGCCCGGGCCGGGCCCGGTGCGCTGCTGGCCGCACCACTTCGACATCGCTTTCCTCGTTGCGCTGGAGGAGGGGCCGCCCGAGTCCGCGCGCTCGATCGGCATCGGCGTGTCGCCGGGAGACGGCTACTACGCGCAGCCCTACCTCTACGTAAGCCCCTACCCGAGGCCGGACACCGAGGACCTCCCAACGCTGCCGCGCGGCGGCCGCTGGCACACGAAGGACTTCTTCGGCGCAGTGGCGACGGGCATGGACATCCTCGAGCTCTCCGACCCGCGCAAGGGGCTCATCGCGATCGCGGACGCGGCCGTCAAGGAAAGCCTCAAGAGGCTGCGGGTCGGGCAATAAAAAACCCCGCGGGAGCGGGGTTTCAACGGCGGTGGCTTGGCCTCAGGCCGGGACAGGTTCCTTCACGCCCGGCTCCGCCGCCTCCGGTTGCGCCGGCGTGGCCGGCGCTCTTGCCTGCTTGATCTTCGCTTCCGCTTCCTGCATCGCCTTGCGCGCTTCCTCGGCGCGCCTCAGCAGGTACTCGACATCGTATTCCCAGCACATGACGCACCTCCTTTCAGGTGGACACGGCCAAAGCATCGTACGCCGGTAGACTGCGGCTTTCCAGTCCCCGAACAGCCACCGAGCGCCATTCGATGCCCGTCGTCACCTCCGAGTCCGGCGCCACCTTTTCCTCCTGCCGCCGCTGGCGCTATCTCTTGTGGCGTCGCTGGGACGAGTCCAAGCCCATCGCCAACTTCCTCATGCTCAACCCGAGCACCGCGGACGAGCATCAGCTCGACCCCTCCTGCTCGCGGGCCCGCGATTTCGCGGAGCGCTGGGGCTACGGCGCGCTCATCGTCACGAATCTGTTCGCGTGGCGCGCGACCGACCCGGCGGACATGAAGCGCGCGGACGATCCGGTGGGCCGCAGCAACAATCAGGCGATCCTGCGCAGTGCCCGCCAAGCGGGCGTCGTGGTGTGCGCCTGGGGCAATCATGGCAGCCATCTCGATCGCGCAGCGACGGTGGTAGCCAACTTGCGCGGCGCGGGCCTGCCGCTGCACGCGCTCAAGATCACCGCGGCCGGCCACCCGTCGCACCCGCTTTACCTGCGCGCGAACCTCGAGCCCAGCCGCTGGCTCTAGTGCAGGTCGGGATGCAGGCTGCGCGCGGGCGGGTTTTCGCGGGGCAGAGTACCCGCGCAATGTGACAAGACAAGCGTGGAAGCCCGAATGGACTGTCGTCGATCGGCAACAGTCTTGCGCTACAAACTCGCGCCGCGCGGGAGTACATTTTGCGCATGCAGGAATTCGCCGCGCTCGTGCACCTCATTCCGCTCACCGGAATCGCGCTCGCCTTTCTCAGCACGCTCTGGGTGCTCGCGGTGTGGCGCGGGCGCGCCGCGCGAGCGGTTCCGCACGAGCTGGGGCGCGGCCCCGGCCAGCACTTGCGCGACGCGCTGTCGCACGCCGGACTTGATGCGGCCGAGTACGCCGCGCTCGCGTTGTTCGTGCTGCCGCTCGCCGCGGCCGGCTACGCGGCGTGGTGGGGCGTAGGCGGCAGCACGCCCGAGCGCGAGGCGACGCTGCTGCTCGCGGCCGGGGCGGCGGCGCTGCAGTGCTGGGTGCTGTGGCGGTTGTGGAGCGTGCTGCGCCGCGCGCGGCAACTGCGCTACGGCCACGAAGCCGAGCTGATGGCGGGCCAGGAGCTGAGCGGCCTCGGCGGGCACGGCTACCGCGTGTTCCACGACGTGCCCCTGGGTGAGCGCGCGGCGAAAGTGGATCACGTACTGGTCGGTCCTGCCGGCGTGTTCGCGGTGCAGACGGAGACGCGCGCCGCGCGCGGCGACGAGCGCGAGCGCGAGGTGACCTACGACGGCGAGAGCCTGCGCTTTGCGCAGCGCCGCGAGACCGCGCCGCTCGAGCAGGCGATTGCGCAGGCCGGGCTGGTGCACGAGTGGCTGACTTTCGAAGTCGGCGAGTGGCTGCCGGTGCAGCCGGTGGTGGTGCTGCCGGGCTGGCGCGTGCGCCGTACCGACGTCTCGGGAATTCCGGTGCTGGCGGCGAGCCGCATTCGCCACTACTTCGGCCGGCTGCGGCCGCAGCCGGGCATGAGCGAGGCGCTGATCGAGCGGGTCGCCGACTGCCTCGCCGCACGCTGCAGCGGCGCGCCGGCGCATGCCCGGCAATAAAAAACCCCGCCGCAGCGGGGTTTGAACGGGCCTGGCCAGGCCTTTCGGGGGGAGAAGTGGCCGGGTGCCAGCCCGAAACCGCGAGGATCTTCAGCTCTTCAGAATTGCATCCAGGTGCTCGATGTCGTTGATGACGCGCCACTCGCGCGCGCCCGCCGCCACCACCCGCTTCTGCCAGTCCTCGAGCCGTCCCATGTAGCGGCGCGGGTCCACGTTGTCGGTCTTCAGCTTCACCACGTTGACCGCCACCACGCGGATGCCCTTCAGCTCGATCGGGAAGTCGCGGATCGTCGCCTTGTCGAGCTCCTCCTGCATGTCGGAGAAGATGAGGATGGTCTTCCTTCCCGCGCCGGTCTCGTTGAGGAACATCGCGCCCTGGATGATGCCGCCGGTGATGTCGGTGTAGACGCTGCCGCGCGCGGTGCTGGTGAACGCCAGCACCTGGTCCTTGAAGGCGCGCTTTTGCGCGTTCGCCTGCGAAGGCCGGCTGTCGAAGGTCGCCTTGGCGATGATGTCCTTCTCGCTGAAGGAGCGGCTCTTCACCCGCGCCACCGCCAGCGAGTCGCCGGGCTGCAGCGTGCCGAGCAGGTAGTTGACGATCAGCTGCGCCTTGCCGACCTCCTCGGCATAGGTCCCCGAGGTGTCCACCAGCATGTACACCGCGTGCGCATGGCTGCGCGAGTCCGCGCAGCCCCACGCCAGGCCAACCAGCGGCAGGCCGATGACGAACTCGCGCCGCTTCATGACCGCTCTCCCATGCCGAAGTCCACGCGCGCGGGCTTGACCGGCTTCTTCGCCTCGGTCCCGCGCCCGTTCAGCACCAGGCGCTCCACCAGCAGCGGCAGCACGATGACGATGTCGTAGAGCGTCGTCAGCACGCGCGTCACCTGCCGCATGATCGTCCCGCTGATCCGCAGCAGCACCGCCAGCGCGCGCACCAGCATGACGAGCGCCGCGCCGCCCACCGTGCGCGCGGAGTTGACCCACGACTCCAGCGGGATCGCGACGAACGCCAGCGCGAACGGCAGGATGAAGCCGAGCAGCATCTGGCCGATGGTCGGGATGCGCGTCAGCCAGCCGTCCTGCGCCGCCGCCTGCTGGGCGGCCAGCGACTGCAGCAGCGCCTGCTTGTCGGCGATCAGCATGTCGCGCATGAGCGCCAGCGCCGCCTCGATGCCCGCAAGCGCCACGAGCAGCACGAAGGCGATCCACATCATGCGCACGCGCATGCGCTCGGGCAGCCCGTGGATCTTCGGGAAGAGGTGCGTGATGCGCAGGGTCTCCATGAGGAAGAGCCCCATCGCCGCCTCGACGAAGATGATCACCAGCGCGGCGACCTCGGAGGTGCGCAGCGTCGCCGTGAGGTAATCGCCGGCGCCCACCATCTCGGACATCGGCAGCGCGATCAGCTTGAAGTTGATCAGCGCGCCGCCCGCGGCGATGGCGAGCACCAGGCTCGCGACGAAGAACTGCGTGAGCGCCGAGACCGTGAGGGCATGTTCCGCCTTGTCGGTCTTCTTCACGATCTGCTCGAACTGCTCCATCTGCGAGTCGATGGCGGCCGCGCGGTCGGCGAGGCTCGTCATCTTGCGGTCGGCCTGGGTGAGCGTCTTGTCCAGGCTGCGCCAGAAGGGCATGAAGCCGTCGAGGATCTTGTGGCGCGACTCGTACGCGCGCCGGTACTCGGCGAGCGTCTTGTCGTGGATCTGCTTGATCGAGCGGTTGATCTCCTCGAGCACGCGCACCACCAGCTCGTTGCCGTTGGACTTCACCTTGGCGATGGCGCCGACGGCCTCGATCCAGTCGGGCGGAGGCGGCGGCACCTCGCCGCACTTCTTGTAGTCCTCCTCGACGCGCGTGATCTCGTCGAGCAGCCGCCGCTGGAGCGCCGGGTAGCCTTCGAGGTCGCGCTTGACCAGAGCCGCCACGCGCTCGAACTCGCGCGCGATCTGCTGCTCGGATTCCTCGCGGCCGTGGGCGAGCAGTACCGCCCGGTTGCGCTCGCGCATCTCCTTCGCGGCGGCCATCAGCCAGCGCGAACCCTGCCGCAGCGGTCCGCCAGCCAGGTGGCCGACGGCGCGCAGCAGCTCATGGACGGGCTTGCGCGCGGCGTACAGGAACGGCATGGCAATGACGAACCACAGCAGCGCGGAGAGCGCTGCGTTGCCTGGCCAGATCACCCAGAACGGAGAATCCGCCATAGAGCACTCCTTTCAACAGCTTGTGAATTGCCCCCCTACGCCGCGCATTTTATTCTTCGCGGGCGCGCGCCGATTGGAACTAATCCTCACTCCTGAATTGCGGTATCATGTTGACCTTTTAGGGAAAAATGCATGGCCAAGGAAGAAATGCTTGAGATGGAAGGGGTGGTGCAGGAAGTCCTGCCCAGCACTCAGTTCCGTGTCGAGCTGAGCAACGGCGTGAGCGTGCTGGCGTATGCCGGCGGCAAGGTGCGCAAGAACCGGATCCGCATCCTCGCGGGCGACCGCGTGACGATGGAAATCTCGCCCTACGACCTGACGCGCGGACGCATCAGCTTCCGCCACAAGGACGAGAACCCGGTGGCGCAGGCGCAGCGCCGCCCGATGTACAAGAAGCGCTAAGCGCGCCGCAGCACCGGCCGACTTGCCGCATGCGGCGAACGCCGCTGCGTCTGCCGCCTGACCGGGGCGGCTAGCCGACCCCCAGCAGCTCCACCTCGAAAATCAGCGTCGCGTTGGGCGGGATCACCCCGCCCGCGCCGCGCGCGCCGTAGCCCAGCTGCGGCGGAATCGTCAGCACGCGCGTGCCGCCGATCTTCATCCCGGCCACGCCCTCGTCCCAGCCCTTGATCACGTGGCCCGCGCCGAGCGGGAACTCGAAGGGATCGCCCCGGTCCTTGCTGGAATCGAATTTCTTGCCTCTCTCGCCGCCGTAGAACAGCCAGCCGGTGTAGTGCACCTGCACCTTCTTGCCGGCCTTCGCTTCCGCGCCGGTGCCGACGACCTTGTCGTCGTAGATGAGTCCGCTTGCCGTGGTGGTCGCCAATTCAGTCTCCTAGGTGGGGATGCCCAGCCGCTCCACGGCCAGGTACTTCTTGCGGTATTCCTCGAACGGCAGGCTGTCGCCCGCCTCGATCTGCTTTTGCTCCTCGATGGATTCGGCGGCGAGGCGCGCGAAGCGCTCCTGCTCCGCGGCGGGAAACTCCCTCGCCTTGAGCGTGTCGCGGTGCCTTGCCGAGAGCTCGCGCACGAACTCGGTGTAGGAGCCGCCGTGCTTGCGCTGCATTTCCAGGAGAACGCGCGCCGAGGGCGTGAGCGCGGGCTCGCGCAGCACCTCCACCTGGCGCGCGTGCGCGTCGCGATAGGCGCTGCCGCCGAGCGCGGCGTCCACCGCCGCGGCAATGGGCGCGCACTCGGCAAGGAGCTTTTCGCCCCACTCCTTGAGCGCGCGGTCGCCCGCGCCGCAGCCGAGCTTCAGGCCCGCCTCGCGGCCGCGCTGTGCGACGCACTCCTGGTTGCGCGAGACGCAGGCGATCTCCTCCGGCGTGTCTGGCGGGCTGTCCGAGAGCAGGCAATGCAGCAGGAACACGTCGAGGAACTTCATCGTCGCGGCGTTGATGCCCACGGGCTCGAAGGGATCGAGGTCCATGAGCCGCACCTCGACGTACTCCACGCCGCGCTCGCGCAGCGCGTGCAGCGGCCGCTCGCCCGGCATGATGGTGCGCTTGGGCCGGATCTTGCCGTAGAACTCGTTTTCGATCTGCAGCAGCGTGGTGGAGAGCTGGCGGTAGGTCTCCGGGCCATCGCCGAGCGCTCCCGGCTCGCGGATGCCGATCTTCTGGTAGGCCG
>DASWBP010000229.1:0-4336 GCA_036390555.1 Burkholderiales bacterium
CGACTGGCTGGCAGCCGGCGTCGATCCGAACCAGGCGATCCTGTTCGTGCAGTCGCACATCCAGGAGCACGCCGAGCTGCACCTGCTGCTGTCGATGATGACGCCGCTCGGCTGGCTGGAGCGCGTGCCGACCTACAAGGAGCAGATCCGCGAGGTCGCGAACAAGGACCTCGGAACGTACGGCTTCCTCGGCTACCCGGTTCTTCAGACCGCCGACATCATCCTCTACCGCGCGAACTTCGTGCCGGTGGGCGAGGACCAGGTGCCGCACGTCGAGATGACCCGCGAAGTCGCACGGCGCTTCAATCACCTCTATGGCCGCGAGGCGGGCTACGAGGACAAGGCCAAGGCGGCGGTGAAGAAGATGGGCAGCAAGAAGGCGCGCCTGCTGAACGACCTGCGCACCAAGTTCATGGAAGGCGGCGACGCCGAGGCGCTCAAGCGCGCGCAGGCGCTGCTCGAGGAGCAGCAGAACCTGCCGCGCGGCGACCGCGAGCGGCTCTACGGCTGGCTGGAGGGCAGCGGGCGCAAGATCCTCGTCGAGCCGGACGCGCTGCTCACCGAGGCGGCGCGCCTGCCGGGGCTCGACGGCCAGAAGATGTCGAAGTCCTACGGCAACGCCATTGGCCTGCGCGAGACGCCCGAGTCGGTGGCGAAGAAGATCCGCACCATGCCGACCGACCCGGCGCGCGTGAAGCGCACGGACCCCGGCAATCCGGAGAACTGCCCGGTCTGGCCGCTGCACCAGGTCTATTCCGACGAGGCAAGGCGCGCCTGGGTGCAGAAGGGCTGCACGACGGCGGGCATCGGCTGCCTCGAGTGCAAGCAGCCGGTCATCGACGCGGTGCTCGCCGAGCTCGCGCCGATGCGCGAGCGCGCGCAGACCTACCTCGACGACCCGACGCTGGTGAAGAACATCATCGCCGACGGCTGCGACAAGGCGCGAAAGCTCGCCGCCGAGACCATGCGCGACGTGCGCGAAGCCATGGGGCTGTCCTACTCCTGATGGCCGAGCCGGTTGCGCTAGCGCCCGCTGCGCCCTTCGCGCGGCTGTACGGGGAGCCGGTGATCGAGATCCCTCAGGATCTCTACATCCCGCCCGACGCGCTCGAAGTGATCCTCGAGGCCTTCGAGGGGCCGCTCGACCTGCTGCTGTACCTCATCCGCAAGGAGAACCTCGACATCCTCGACATCCCGATGGCGCCGCTCACGCGCCAGTACCTGGAGTACGTCGAGGTGATGCGCACGAAGAACCTGGAGCTCGCGGCCGAGTACCTGGTGATGGCGGCGATGCTGATGGAGATCAAGTCGCGCCTGCTGCTGCCGCGGCCACCCGCCGCCGAGCAGGTGGAGGAGGATCCGCGCGCGGAACTGGTGCGCCGCCTGTTGGAGTACGAGCGCATCAAGAAGGCCGCACAGGAGCTGGAGCAGCTGCCGCAGCTCGGCCGCGACGTGCTCGCGGTCTCGGTGTGGGTGGAGCGCACCGTGGCCGAGCGACTGCCCGACGTGAATCCGCAGGACCTGGCGGAGGCCTGGCGCGCGCTCCTGCACCGCGCGCGCCTCTCGGCGCACCACCACGTCTCGCGCGAGCAGCTCTCGGTGCGCGAGCACATGAGCAGCGTGCTGCGCCGGCTGCAGGAGCGCCGGGTCCTCGAGTTCGGCGAGCTTTTCGACCCGGCGCGCGGCGTCGCGGTGCTGGTGGTGACGCTGCTCGCGGTGCTCGAGCTGGCGCGCGAATCGCTGCTCGAGATCACACAGTCGGAAAGCTTCGCCCCGATCTACGTAAAATTGGCGCATGGACAATCCCGCTGAGGCCAAGCGCATCCTGGAGGCGGCGCTGCTCGCCTCGAGCGAGCCGCTGTCGCTTGCGGACCTGCGGCGCCTGTTCGACGACGAGCTCGGCGCCGAGACGCTGAAGAACCTGCTTGGCGAGCTGCGCGAGGACTGGAGCGGGCGCGCGGTCGAGCTGGTGAGCCTGGCGAGCGGCTGGCGCTTCCAGACGCGCCCGGAATTCCGGCACTTCGCCGAGAAGCTGCAGCCGGAGAAGCCGCCGCGCTACTCGCGCGCGGTGATGGAAACGCTCGCCATCATCGCCTACCGCCAGCCGGTGACGCGCGGCGACATCGAGGACATCCGCGGCGTGGTGGTCTCCACGCAGATCATCCAGGCGCTGGAGAACCGAGGCTGGATCGACATCGTCGGCCACCGCGAGACGCCGGGAAGGCCGGCGCTGTACGCCACGACCAAGAAATTCCTGGACGACCTCGGCCTGCGCTCGCTGCAGGAGCTGCCGCCGCTCGAGGAGATCGCCAAGACCCTGCAGCTTGAACCCGCGCCGGCCCCCGTCGTCCCCGAAGCCGCCAACGAGCCCGCCGCCGGCTGAGCGCCTGCAGAAGCTGCTGGCCGCCGCGGGCCTGGGTTCGCGGCGCGAGATCGAGGGCTGGATCGCGGCGGGTCGTCTCAGCGTGAACGGCGCGACCGCCAGGCTGGGCGACAAGGCGGGCCCGGCCGACACCATCGAGCTGGACGGCAAGAGGGTCGCGCTGAAAGCTGCCGCCGCCCGGCCGCGCGTGCTCCTTTATCACAAGCCGGAAGGCGAGATGGTCACCCGGTCCGATCCCGGCGGCAGGCCTACGGTATTCGAGCGCCTGCCCGCGATCCCGGGCGGCAAGTGGGTGGCGGTGGGGCGCCTCGACATCAACACCGCGGGCCTGCTCCTGCTGACCGACTCGGGCGAGCTCGCCAACCTGCTGATGCACCCCCGCTACGAGGTCGAGCGCGAATACGCGGTACGTGTGCTCGGCGAGATCAAGCCCGAAGAGCGCCGGCGCCTGCTGGAAGGCGTGCCGCTCGAGGACGGCGTGGGGCGTTTCGACCGGCTCGAGCCCTCCGGCGCTGCGGAGGGCGCCAACCGCTGGTATCGCGTGGTGCTGCGCGAGGGGCGCAACCGCGAAGTGCGCCGGCTATTTGAAGCGGTGGGGCGCAAGGTGAGCCGGCTGCTGCGCGTGCGCTACGGGCCCGCGAGCCTGCCGCGCGAGTTGCGACCCGGCCGCTGGATCGAATTGGACGCCGAAAGCGTGGCCAGCATTGTGAACGCGGCGAAAAAGGTTTAAACTTCAAGCCGTTTCATAGGGATGGGCTTCGGCCCATTTTTTGTTTGTGGCTGCGTCTGTGGCAACTACGCTGGAAAGCATCCTGGAGCCGACCCTGGCCGGGATGGGCTACGAGCTGGTGGATGCGCAAGTGTCCAACCGGGGGCGTTTCCTGCGCATTTTCATGGACAAGCCGGGCGGCATCACGGTGGACGATTGCGCGACCGTGAGCCGGCACCTGACGCACCTGCTGGAAGTCGAAGGCATCGACTACGACCGGCTGGAGGTGTCCTCGCCCGGCCTGGACCGGCCGTTGCGCAAGCCCGCGGATTTCGCGCGCTTCGTCGGCCAGAAGGTGGACGTGCGCATGCGGCTGGCGGACGCGGGTGGCCGGCGCCGCTATGTGGGCGTGCTGAAGGGAATCGAGGGCGGCACGGCGACCGTGGAAGTGGACGGCGCGCCGGTGGCGCTGCAACTGGACGGCATGGACCGGGCGCGGCTCGTTCCAGACCTGTGAGCATGGAGCAACGATGAGTCGGGAAATTCTGCTGCTGGTGGACGCGCTGGCGCGCGAGAAGAACGTCAACCGCGACGTGGTGTTCGGCGCGCTGGAGATGGCGCTCGCCTCGGCGACCAAGAAGCGCTTCACCGAGGACGTGGACGTGCGCGTTGCCATCGACCGCAACACGGGCGACTACGAGGCTTTCCGCCGCTGGCACGTGGTGCCCGATGACACGCCCGAGTGGAACACGGCGCAGATGCTGTCGCTCGAGGAAGCGCAGGACCGCAAGCCCGACGCCAGGATGGACGAGTACCTCGAGCAGCCGATAGAGAAGATCCCGTTCGGCCGCATCGGCGCGCAGACCGCCAAGCAGGTGATCCTGCAGAGGATCCGCGACGCCGAGCGCGAGCAGATCCTCAACGACTTCCTCGCCCGTGGCGACGAGCTGGTGACCGGCACGGTGAAGCGCATGGAGCGCGGCAGCGCCATCGTTGAGTCCGGGCGCCTGGAGGCGCTGCTGCCGCGCGAGTACATGATCCCGAAGGAAAACCTGCGCGTGGGCGACCGCGTGCGCGCCTGGGTGATGAAGATCGACCGCGGCGCGCGCGGCCCGCAGCTGATCCTGTCGCGCACCGCGCCGCAATTCATCATGAAGCTGTTCGAGCTCGAGGTGCCGGAGATCGAGGAAGGGCTGCTGGAGATCAAGTCGGCGGCGCGCGACCCCGGCGTGCGCGCCAAGATC
>DASWBP010000230.1:0-3363 GCA_036390555.1 Burkholderiales bacterium
AGCTTGCGCGCTTCCTTCGCCGCCGGCCGCTCGCAGCTCGCGCTGAGCCAGGCCTTGAATTTCGGGAACTTCTCGAGCAGCGGGAACTTGTTGATCCACATGGAGTAGGTGACGCTCGCCACCATGAAGTCGGCCATGCCCCAGTCGTTGCCGCTGAAGAAGCGGTTCTTTGCGAGATGGTCCTCCATCACCTGCATCTTCGGCAAGAGCTGCTGCTCGGCCTCCGCGGCGAGCGTCTCGTTTCTCTGCTCCGCCGGCAGCAGGTGCCGGTGGCGCTGCATGACGATCATCGGCGGCTCCACGTCGTTGGCGATGTAGAACGCCCACTGCAGCATGCGCGACTTGCCCGCCCAGTCCTTCGGCCACAGCGGGCACTTGTACTTCTCCGCGAGGTACAGGTTGATCGCGGCCGACTCCCACATCACGAGGCCGCCGTCGTCGATGGTCGGCACGCGCTTGTTGGGGTTGAGCGCCGCGTACCAGGGCTCCTTGGCGGTCGCGCCCGCGACATTGATCGTGACGTTGACGTGCTCGTAGGGGATGTTCGCTTCCTTGCACATCCAGGCCACGCGGAACGCGCGCGAGCGGTACTGCCCATAGAGTTTCAGCATGCCTCCTCCTCGGTGGATTCGTGGAACTGGCCTCGGGACTGCGCTATTCTCCGGAAGCGGTCGCTGCGGCGTCAATGCGAGTTCGAGGAGCGCCATGAGCAAGCCCAAGCCTCACCTGGAGTTCGTCGGCGTGGACATGAAGAACGGCTGGGAGGTGCCGCCGGGCTACCCGCCGGGCTTCACGCAGAAGGTGCTCGCCTCGGACCTCGACGAGAAGGCCAAGCGCGGCAGCCGCACGCGGCTCCTGAGGATCGCGCCGGGCGCGTACTCCGCCGAGCCCTTCGTGCACGACCACTGGGAGGAGGTGTTCCTGGTGCAAGGCGACCTGGTGGTGGGCAACGACGCCAAGGGCAAGGGCGGCCAGTCCTCGCGCGCCTTCACCTACGCCTGCCGGCCGCCCGGCGTGCATCACGGGCCTTTCACCTCGAAGGGCGGTTGCCTGCTCTACGAGATCCACTACTACGAGACGAGCGGCAAACCGGGGAAGTGAGGGGACGGCCATGCTGAAAAGCGGAGCGGAGCACCTGAAGTCCCTGCGCGACGGGCGCGTGGTCTATGTGGGCGGCGAGCGCGTGGACGACGTCACCACGCACCCGGCGTTCCGCAATGGCGCGCGCTCGATGGCGGCGATCTACGACCTGAAGGCGTCGAACCCGGACTTCAGCTTCGAGGAGAAAGGCGAGCGCTTCAGCGCCTATTTCCTGCGCGCGAAGACGAAGGCCGACCTGGAGAAACGCACGCGGCTGCACCGCGCCATCGCCGCCGTCAGCCACGGGCTGCTCGGACGCTCGCCCGACCACGTTTCGAGCTTCGTCACGGGCATGGCGACGAATCCCGCGGTATTCGGCAAGTACGCGGACAACCTCACGCGCTACTACGAGCACATGAGGAGCGAGGACATCTACGGCGTGTATGCCGTGGTGCCGCCGCAGGCGGCACGCAATCCCGAGTTCTACGTGAAGCAGAACCTGCCGATTCCCACCCTGCAGGTGGTGCGCGAGGACGACGACGGCGTGGTGATCTCCGGCATGAAGATGCTCGCCACGGGCGCCGTGTTCGCCAACGAGATCTGGATCGGCAACTTGATCCCGCTGGCGCCGAACCAGCTGCCCGAGTCCATCACCTGCGCGGTGCCGGTGAACGCGCCGGGCCTGACGCTCTGGTCGCGCAAGCCCTTCGAGATGCACGCGCCCAACGAATTCGACAACCCGCTCACCTGGCGCTTCGACGAGACCGACTCGATGGTGATGTGCGACAACGTCAAGGTGCCCTGGGAGCGCGTGTTCGTGAACATGGACGCGGTGCTGGCGCGCGAGATCTACATCAAGACGCCGGGCCACTGCTACGGCAACCACCAGTCGAACGTGCGCTTCCACGCCAAGATGCAACTGCTGGTGGGCCTGGCGAGCAAGATCGCGCAGGCCTCGGGCGCGCACGAGATTCCCGCGGTACGCGAGGTGCTCGGGCGCCTGTGCGCGCTGGAGGCGACGCTGGGCGGCATGATCGCCGGGCAGATCCAGGATGCCGAGGATTGGCCGCAGGGCTGGAAGACCTTCAACCGCCGCTACATGTATGCGGCGCTCAACTGGTGCACGGAGAACCACTCGCAGATCATCGAGACGCTGCGGGAGCTGTGCGGCGGCGGCATCTTCCAGATGCCCGCCGACATCACCGTGATGCACGACGAGAAACTCAGGGCGCAGTTCGAGACCTACTGGCAGACGCCGCAGATGCCGGCGCTGGAGCGCATGAAACTCTACAAGCTCGCCTGGGACCTGATCGGCTCGGAGTTCGCGGGACGCCACCTGCAGTACGAGAAGTTCTACGCGGGCGCATCCTTCATCGTGCGCAACCACAACTTCAGGGAAGCGCCCTGGGGCGCCTACCACAAAGTCGTGGACGACCTGATGGCGAGCTACGGCGTGCCCGAAGCGTCCGGCGTGCGCAAGGTGGCGTGATGGAGGTCAAGCACCTGGTGATCGCCGGCTGGACGGGGCGCGACGAGGCGGCGCTGCAGAAGCACATCAAGGAGCTGGAGGAGATCGGCGTCAAGCCGCCGAAGACCACGCCGATCTTCTACCGTGTGGCCGCGAGCCTCTTCACGCACGCCGCCGAGATCGAGGTATCGGGGCCGGATACGAGCGGCGAGGTCGAGTACGTGTTGCTGCAGAAGCCCGACGGTCTCTGGGTGACGGTCGGCTCGGACCACACCGACCGCAAGGCCGAGACGATCGGCGTGTCGCTTTCCAAGCAGCTCTGCGCGAAGGTGACCTGCGCCGACGCCTGGCCCTACGCGGAAGTGCGCCCGCACTGGGACAAGCTCGTGTTGCGCGCCTGGGCGGACGGCGAGCTCTACCAGGAAGGGCCCGTGACCGCGATGCGCTCGCCGGAAGACCTGACGCAGCGCTACGGCGGTCTGGTGCCGGGCGCTGCGATGTTCTGCGGCACGCTCGCCGCCAAGGGCGGCATCCGGCCGGCAAGCGTGTTCCGCATCGAGCTCGAGGACCCGGTCCTCAAGCGCAAGCTGCAGCACGAGTACCGCATCCACGTTCTGCCGGTCGAAGGGTAGGGCACGCCTCGCCCGCGGCGTCTACCTCATCAGCTCGGCGAGCTGCGCACGCACATTGCGCCTCGCGAGCTCGGTGGCTTCGGCATTGAAGCCCACCGATGCACCCTTGCGGATGCAACGCGCCATCATGGACTGCAATCCGGCAGGGTTCTTGACAGGCCCCAGGATGTGCGTGCTCTCGAT
>DASWBP010000231.1:0-15243 GCA_036390555.1 Burkholderiales bacterium
CGGGCGTGCCGTCGCAGGAGCTTGCGCACCTTGGCGAGCGCTTCCACCGCCTCGCCGCAGAAGGCGAGGCAGGCAGCGGCCTTGGCCTGTCGATCGTGCTGCGCATCGCCGATCTGCACCGGGGCCGCGTGCGCTTCGCCACCGGCCCGGGTGGCGCCGGTCTCGCCGTCAGCGTCGAGCTGCCGCGCTGAGCGCGTCGGGGCCGCTGCCGTCGTGGCGCAGTGGCAGAATGGGCGCGTAGCGCCCCCGCCCCGATTGCGCAATGGCCAAGCCTCCCGAGCTGCCAGCCGGTACGTCTCGTCCCTCCGCCAGGTGGCGCGAGGCCGAGCGCGCATTGCTTGGGCTCGTACTCGTCGCGGCGGCTGGTGTCGGCGTCGTGGGATATCTGGTCTGGCAGCAGTCCGCTCGGACGAAAGGCCCGGAGGCTCCCACGGCGGCGGCGCTTCCGCCGGCGCGCTTCGTGGGACATGCGGCCTGCGTGTCCTGCCACGCGGCGCAGTCCGACGCCTGGCGCGGCTCGCAGCACGCCCTCGCCATGCAGCCCGCCACGCCCGCCACGGTGCTCGGCCGCTTCGACGGCGCGCGCTTCACCTACAACGGCACCACGTCGACGTTCTCGCGCAAGGACGACCGTTTCTTCGTGCGCACCGACGGGCCGGACGGCAGGCTTGCGGACTTCGAGGTGAAGTACACCTTCGGCGTCCATCCGCTGCAGCAATACCTGGTCGAGTTCCCCGACGGGCGGATGCAGGCGCTTTCCCTCGCGTGGGACGCGCGCCCGAAAGCGCAGGGCGGCGGGCGCTGGTTCCACCTCTATCCGAATGAGCGTATGGACCATCGTGACCCGCTGCACTGGACGCGCCTCAACCAGAACTGGAACTACATGTGCGCCGAGTGCCACTCTACGAATCTGCAGCGCAATTACGACGCCAAGGCGGACCGCTACGCGACGACATGGAGCGATCTCAACGTCGCGTGCGAGTCCTGCCACGGCCCGGGCTCGAACCACGTGGCGTGGGCGGAGAAGGCGGCGGGCTGGGAGAAGCTCGGCGACGGCAGGGGCCTCGCCATCCGGCTCGAGGAGCGCAAGGGCGTCGCCTGGACGCTGGATGCCGCGAGCGGCAACGCCCGGCGCAGCCGCGCACCCGATGCGCGCGTGGAGATCGAGACCTGCGCGGTATGCCACGCGCGGCGCGCGGCCATCGGCACCGATCCCGGCCCCACCGGGCGGCTCGCCGATACGCACGAGCTGTCGCTGCTGCGCGAAGGCCTCTACCACCCCGACGGGCAGCAGCTGGACGAGGTCTACAACCACGGCTCGTTCCTGCAGAGCCGCATGCACGCCGCGGGCGTGACCTGCAGCGATTGCCACGAGCCGCATGGCGGCAAGCTGCGCGCGCCGGGCAACGCGGTGTGCGCGCAGTGCCACGCCCCCGCGAAGTTCGACACGGGCGCGCATCACCTGCATGCAGCCGGCAGCGCGGGCGCGCAATGCGCCGCCTGCCACATGCCCGTGCGCACCTACATGGTGGTGGATCCGCGCCACGACCATTCGCTGCGCGTGCCGCGCCCGGACCTGACGCTCAAGCTCGGCCTGCCGAACGCCTGCGGCGCCTGCCACAAGGACAAGGACGCGCGCTGGGCGGCTGAGGTGATCGCCAAGGTGCACGGACCCGCACGCAAGGGTTTCCAGACCTACGCGGAGGCGCTGCACGCCGCGCGCGCGGGGAGCGCCGGCGCCCATGACATGCTGCTGGCGCTTGCGCGCGACCCGGCATCGCCCCCCATCGCGCGCGCGACGGCGCTTGCCGAGCTGAGGCGCTATCCCGCCCGCGCGACGCTCGCCGCGTTGGAGCAGGCGCTCGGCCATGCGGATGCGCTGCTGCGCGCGGCGGCACTCGATGCGCTCCTCGCCTATCCGCCGCAAGTCCGCGCGCCGCTCGCGGAGCGACTCGCGGAGGACCCGGTGAAGGCGGTGCGCCTGAAGGCCGCGCGCGCGCTGGCCGCCGCGCCGCTCGAGGGGCTTGCTCCCGACCGGCGTGGGCGGCGCGAGCGCGCGTTCGCCGAGTACGTGGCCTCCCAGGAGGCCATCGCGGAACGGCCCGAGGCGCACGGCAACCTGGGCGCCTTCCACGCCGAGCGCGGCGACGCCGCGCGCGCCGAGGCCGAGTACCGCCACGCGATCCGGCTGCAGCCCGATTTCGTGCCGGCCTACGCGAACCTCGCCGACCTCTACCGCTCGTTAGGGCGCGAAACGGAGGCGGCCGCAACGCTTGCCGAGGGACTGAAACGCGTGCCCGGCGACGCGAGCCTGCTGCACGCCCTCGGCTTGCAGCGCGTGCGAGAGAAACGCACCGCGGAGGCGCTCGTGCTGCTGAAGCGTGCCGCCGACGCGCAGCCGCAGAACGCGCGCTTCGCCTATGTGCACGGCGTCGCGCTGCACTCCACGGGCAGGCGAAAGGAAGGCATTGCAGTGCTGCAGCGAGCGCTCGCGCGCTCGCCCAACGATCCGGACCTGCTCGGCGGACTCGCGGCATTCAGTCGCGACGCCGGGCGCCTTGTCGAGGCGCGCGGCTACGCCGAGCGCCTCGCCGCGGTCGCACCGCACGACGAAGGCGCGCAAGGGCTCCTGAAAGCGCTGGCCGGCAGGTAGCTCCGCGCCCGGCCGCAGTTGCGCCGCTTGCCTACGGCTGCTTGCGTCCCACGTCGTCCCTGGCCTTCTGCGCGGCCTCCTGCGCTTCCAGCACCAGCTTGTAGGCGACGTAATACTTGTAGATGTTGCGCACGTAGGTGGTGGTCTCGATGCCGATCTTGTCGGCGACCACCAGCTCGACGTTGTTGAACCACCGGTTGTCGTCGAGGCCGCGCTTCGCGGCGAGCTGGCGCATGCGCGCGATGTTGGCCTGTCCCGCGTTGTAACTCGCGAAGGCAAACAGCGGCCGCTCCGCCTCGCTGAAGTCCGCTTCCGCGCCGAAGCGCTTCATCAGCTGGTCCATGTACTTGGCGCCCGCATGGATATTGGGCTCGAGACGCGTGATATCGCCGACCTTCAGCTCCTTGCCGGTCGCCGGCATGATCTGCATGACGCCAATGGCGCCCGCGTGGCTGCGCGCTTCCTGCCGCAGCTTCGATTCCTGGAAGCCCTGCGCGGCGAGCATCACCGGATCGAAGCCGTAGCGCGCGCCGTATTTCTCGAAGAGCGTCACCATCGCCTGGAATCGCTTCCACTCGGCGCCGCTGGTGTTGTTGCTGATCTGCCGGATGCGCTTGTGGTACTGCGCCACGCGCTCTTCCATCCCGCGCGCCCTGCCGACCACCCTCTGGTAGAACGCCTCGGCCTGGGCGACGAGCCTCGGGCTGTCCTTGCGCAACGCCCAGCCGACGCGGCCGTCGGCGCGCAGCACCAGGTCCTCGCGCACCTTGACCTTCGGCAGCACCTGCGCCCACATGCGCGCCTTCCAGTCGTCCACCACGGTGAAATGCAGCAAGCCCGCGTTCAGCATCTCGAGCACGTCTTCGTCCTCGAGCGCGGCGGGCAGCTCGACGAGGACCGCCGGCGCCCTGCCCGCGCTCTTCAAGCGCTCATTGAGCGCGAGCGCGCTCTCGAGATAGCTCGTCGCCCTGCGCACGTGCAGCCGCTTGCCCGAAAGATCGTCGAGCACGGCTACCGGCGCCGAAGTGGGGCCGGTCACGACCACCTCCCGAACCGGCTTGGCATCCTCTGGCGCGAAGAAGTCGACGACCTTGCGCCGCTCGTCCGTCGCCGTGAGGTTGCCGACGGCGATGTCGCCGAGGCCATCCGCCACGCCGGGCAAAAGCTTGTCGCGCGTGGTCGGGATCAGCACCACTGTCAGCGGCCGGCGGCGCAGCTGCCTGGCGTATTTCTGGTTGAGGTACTGCTCGAAATCGCGCATCAGGTCGGCGGTGAGCCCGCGCTCATGCCCTTTGTCCACGAAGTAGAGCGTGCGGCTGTAGGGCACCAGCACGCGCACGACGCGCCGCTCGAGCATGCCGTCGAAATCGCCCTTCCAGGGCTTGTTGTCCAGCTCGATTCGCCGCGGCGGCGCGCGTGCCGGCTCTTGCCGGGCTGCCGGCGGCTTCGGCTGCGCGCCAGCGGGCTTGTCCTGCGCGGGCGCCGGTCCCGCGACAAGGAGCGCCGCGGCGAGCGTCGCGGCGGCGCGATCCGCCCACGTCGCGCGCCAGCGCCGCATGCCTATTTGGCGTGGCCCTGCTGCAGCGTCCGCATCACGTCATCGAGGTTGAAGCTCGCCGCCTTCTGCCGCTGCGGATATTGCTTGAAGGTTTCCAGGAAGTTGCCCACGTATGCCTGCGCCGGCACGAGCAGGTAGGCGCGCTGGAAGAGCCAATCGTAGTAAGTGTTCGACGTGATGTCCGCCCGCTCGTACGGGTCCGTGCGCAGGTTGAAGATCTTCGGCACCCGCAGGGTGACGAAGGGGTCCGCCCAGACCCGCAGCGTCCCCGGCACGCGCTGCTCCATGAACACGAGCTTCCAGTTGGCGTAGCGCAGCGCGGTCACCTGCTGATCGTCGTTGATGTAGATGAACGATTCGCGCGGGCTCTTGTCGACCTGCCCGGTCAGGTACGGCACCAGGTTGTAGCCGTCGAGGTGCACCTTGTAGCTCGTGCCGCCGACCTTGTAGCCCTTGAGCAGCTTTTCGGCCACCTTGTCGTCGCCGGCGACCGCGGCAAGGGTCGGCAGCCAGTCGTGGTGGGCGACCATTTCGTTGGACACCTGGCCCGGCTTGATCTTGCCCGGCCAGCGCACCATGGCGGGAACGCGGTAGGCGCCTTCCCAGTTGGTGTTCTTCTCGTTGCGGAACGGCGTCATCGCGCCATCCGGCCAGGTGTTCATGTGCGGGCCGTTGTCCGTGCTGTAGAAGAACACCGTGTCGTTCGCGATGCCCAGGTCGTCGAGCGCCTTGAGCACCGTGCCGACGTTCTTGTCGTGGTCCACCATCGTGTCGTGGTAAGGGCTCTGCCAGCGTCCCGCCTGGCCGAGGCTCGAAGGCTTGGTATGCGTGAACGCATGCATGTGGGTCGTATTGACCCAGACGAAGAAGGGCTTGCCGGCCTTGTGCTGCCGCTGGATGAAGTCCACCGCGCGCGCGGTGATGTCGTCGTCGACCGTCTCCATCCGCTTGCGCGTCAGCGGGCCTGTGTCATTGCACACCTGCTTGCCGACCTTGCCGAAGCGCGGATCCACCTTCGAGTCGTCCTTGTCGGAGGCCTTGCAATCGAGCACGCCACGCGGGCCGAACTTCGCGCGGAAGCCCGGATCCTTTGGGTAGTCGGCATGCTCGGGCTCCTCCTCGGCATTCAGGTGGTAGAGGTTGCCGTAGAACTCGTCGAAGCCGTGCACGGTTGGCAGGAACTCGTTGCGGTCGCCGAGGTGGTTCTTGCCGAACTGGCCGGTGGCGTAGCCCTGCGCCTTGAGCAGGGTGGCGATGGTCGGGTCCTCCTTGCGCAGGCCGAGCGTCGCGCCGGGCAGGCCCACCTTGGTGAGGCCGGTGCGCAGGCCCGACTGGCCGGTGAGGAAGGAGGCGCGCCCCGCGGTGCAGCTCTGCTCCGCGTAGTAGTCGGTGAACATCACGCCTTCCTTCGCGATGCGGTCGATGTTCGGCGTGCGGTAGCCCATCACGCCGTGCGAATAGGCGCTGATGTTGGACTGGCCGATGTCGTCGCCCCAGAACACGACGATGTTCGGTTTCTTCGCGGCGGGCGGCTTCTGCTGCGCCTGCGCGAGCGGAACGAGCAGCGCCAAAGCAAAGGCGATGGCGGCGGCGACAAGGTTGTTGCGCTTCTTCTTCATGCGGCCTCCGATGACGCTACGAGACTTGGGAAACATTGCGGCCGGAAGATACCTGGCCCGGTACCTGCCGCGAGCATACCGGCAGGTGTACGGCCTTTCCACCTCGCGGGCGCCATGCAAAAGCAAGAAGGGCGGGAGTTTCACTCCCGCCCTTCTCGAAAACCGTACCAGGGGTGCGGTCTTCAGCCCATCTTCAGGATCCAGTCCACCAGCTTCTTGATGTCCGCGTCGGGCACCGCGGCGTTCGGCGGCATCGGCACCGGGCCCCAGACGCCCTGCCCGCCCTTCTTCACCTTGGCCTCCAGTTGCGCGGCGACACTCTGGCCCTTGTACTTCTTGGCGATTTCCTGGTAGGCCGGGCCGACCGTCTTCTTGTCCAGCTGGTGGCACGCGAGGCAGTTGTGCTTCTTGGCGAGCGCCTCGTCGGCCTGCGCCGGCGCCGCGACGATCACGCCCGCGGCAAGCATTGCTCCGATCAGAACCTTCATTGCCATCACTCTCCTAGTAAATGTCGTGGGTCGTATTGTAGACGTTGAAGTGGCCGGTCGGCGTAATGATGCGCGGGTCCTTGATGACCTGTTTCAGCTTCCTCGTCCGGTCATCCACGATCACCAGCGCCGACTCCTGGTTCTTGGCGCTCCACACCGCGAACCACACCTCGTCGCCGGCCTTATTGTATTCCGGCTGCACCACGCGCTTGGCGCCCTCGCCCAGCCCGGCCCACTCGGCAATCGGCAGCACCGCGGCCGGCTTGTCCAGATTGGCGATGTCGAAGACCGCGATCGACTGGGCGATCTTGGAGTCCGGATTGAGCGGCGTGTCCACCCACAGGTTCTTCGACTTGGGGTGCGTCTTGATGAACAGGTTGCCGCCTCCCTGCCCGTCGAGCATGCGCACGACCTTCCAGGCGTTCGCCTTGTGCTTCACGGGGTCAGTGCCGATCAGCGCGACCTTCTCGCTGCCGAGGTGCCCCGTCGCCCACACCGGCCCGAATTTCGGGTCCACGAAGTTGGCGCCGCGCCCGGGGTGCGGGATCTTGTCCACGTCGATCAGCTTCACCAGCTTGCCCGCCTTGGTGTCGGTGACGGCGATCTTGTTGGACTGGTTGGCCGCCACCAGGAAGTAGCGCTTGCTCGCGTCCCAGCCGCCGTCGTGCAGGAACTTGGCGGCTTCGATCTCGGTGACGTTGAGGTTGTTGATGTCGCGGTAGTCCACCAGCAGAATCTTGCCCGTTTCCTTCACGTTGACCACGAACTCGGGCTTGGTGTGGTTGGCGACGATCGCCGCGACGCGCGGCTCGGGGTGATACTCCTGGTCGCCCACCGTCATGCCGCGCGTGGCCTGGATCTTGAGCGGCTCGAGCGTGTCGCCCTTCATGATCACGTACTGCGGCGGCCAGTAGGCGCCGGCGATGGCGTACCTGTCCTGGTAGCCCTTGGCGCGCGAGGTCTCCACCGAGCGCGCCTCCAGCCCGATCTTGATCTCGGCGACGTTGTCCGGCTTCGCCATCCACAGGTCGATCAGGTTGATGCGCGCGTCGCGGCCGATGGTGTAGACGTAGCGCCCGGATCCCGAGGTGCGCGAGATGTGCACCGCGTAGCCCGTCTTGACGATGTTGATGATCTGCTTGGTATCGCCGTCGATCAGCGCCACCTCGCCGGTGTCGCGCAGCGTGGTGGCGAAGATGTTCTCGATGTTGTAGCGGTTCTCCTTCTTCGTCGGGCGCTTTTCGGGCGCGACGATCACCCTCCAGGTCTTCTTCATGTCGCCCAGCCCCCACTCGGGCGGCGTCGGCGGCTCCTGCTGGATGTAGCGCGCCATCAGGTCCACCTCGGCGTCGTTCAGCTCCCCCGAGGTACCCCAGTTGGGCATGCCGGCTGGCGAGCCGTACTTGATGAACACCTTGAGGATCTCGCTTCCCTTGGCGAGCGTCAGATCGGGCGTGAGCGGCTTGCCGGTGGCGCCCTTGCGCAGCACGCCGTGGCAGCCGGCGCAGCGCTCGAAATAGATCTGCCGTCCCTTGTCGAACTCCGCCTTGGTCATCGGCGGCGCCTTGGGATTGATGTTCTGGTGCATGTCTTCGGTCGCCAGCGGCGAGCCGCCCGCCTGGTAGCGGATCTCCGGCTCGGTGACCGGCGCGCGGCCGGGCTGGGTGGGCTGGGCGAGCACAGAAGCGGCGGCCAGGGCGAGGCCGCCGAACGAAACTGCCGTGGATAAGCGCATCAATCCCTCCGTGAGCGAGATCATGCCGTGCAGGCTAGCCGCCCCCTCGCTGGGCGACTTAACCCACGTCAAGAAAAGCGCCTAGGGCAGCACTTCGACCACGCCCTTCATTTCCGGGTGTGGCCCGCAGGTGTAGGGATAGGTGCCGGGCTTGTCGAACTTGCGCTCCCAGGAATCGCCATTGAGCATGCGCTCGGACTCCGGCAGCCCCTCGTCCTTGAACCAGATCGAGTGGCTGGCACGCTTCTCGTCGTTCGTCCACTTCACGGTCTCGCCCGCCTTGACCGTGATCTTCCCGGGGACGAACTTGTACTCCTTGATCCGGACCTCCGCCGCCGCGGCGGCGGAGATGCCGGCAAGGACGAGGAGCGCTGCGAGCGCCGCCCTCACTGCTTCACGGCGTTGACGTCGGCCTTCGGGTTGTCCAGGCCGAAGCTGTAGCCGAACGACACGTGGTGGTAGCGCCAGTCGGCGTGGTCGTCGTGGATCGCGAAGCCGAAGTTGTACTTCTTGCCCGGCGCGATGGCGTGCACGCCGCTGCCGCCCGCAAGCGGCCGCGTGAAGGTGACGGTCCAGGTGTCGCCTTCCTTCTTGCCCTCGGCGAGGCCCTTGGCCTCCTTGAGGCGCCGCGCCTCGAGCACGTACCCCGCGCGCGGGGGCTCGGCGCTGCGCCACTGCCACAGCTCGAGGAATTTGCCTTCCTTCAGCAGCTGCCCGTACTCGGCTTCGGACTTCGCCTTGTCCCAGCCGCCCAGCGGGCTCGCCTTCATCTCGAGCGCGGTGCGCGATTCCTTGATGTACTTGGTCGGGCCGTTGGCGCGGATGTCGAGCTCCTTGGCGCGCGGGTGCTTGGCGGCGTTCGGGTTCACGTCCGGCATGGTGCGCAGGTCGTGGTGGCAGCTCGCCCAGCAGCCGCCGAGCGCGCCGTACTCGACCTTGCCGTCCTCCTCGAACATCACCCCGACCTTCGGGGAGCTCTTCTGGTCCATCTTCTTGCCCTGGCCGGCAGGCGGCTGCTTCCAGGTGAAGCGCATGTAGAAATTCGTCGCGTCGTACGCCGCCTGCACCGTCACGGGGATGGCCGGCGCCTTGCCCTTCACCGAGGCGGCGTCGGGCTCCACCTTCTGCCCGGTCACCATCTTCTTGCCCATGTCGGCGGCCTCGTCGCTGTGACAGCTGGCGCAGGTCTCGCCCTTCCTCATGGCGCGCGCGCCGCCGTGCTCGGTGCCGATGAAGGTCCACTCGAGCGAGGCGACGCCCGGGTAGAACACGGTGATGTTCTTCTTCGGCGCCTTGCTCCAGTCGGGTGACGCCAGCGCGGCGCCTGCGAATGCGGTTGCGACGGCAGCGGCGATTGCGATGCGGGTCGGGTTTCTCATGGTCGGCTCCTAGTCGTCTTCTTCCTTCATGCCCTTGGGCTTGGTGTGCGCGATGCCCTTGTGGCAGTCGATGCACGTGTCCTTGTTCTTCACCGCCAGCTCGTGCTGGCGCTTGGCGCGCTGCTTCTGCACGTCGGTATTCATGCTCTGCAGGCTGTGGCAGTTGCGGCACTCGAGCGAGTCGTTCGCCTTCATGCGCTTCCACTCGCGCTCGGCGAGCTGCAGGCGCTTGGCCTCGAACTTCTCCCTGGTGTCAATGGTGCCGGTGATCTTGCCCCACACCTCGGCAGTGGCCTTCACCTTGCGGACCATCTTGTCGGTCCACTCGCGAGGCACGTGGCAGTCCGAGCAGATGGCGCGCACGCCGGTGCGGTTGGTGTAGTGGATGGTCTTCTGCAGCTCGACGTAGACGTTCTCGCGCATTTCGTGGCAGCCGATGCAGAACTTCTCGGTGTTGGTCCACTCGACCATGGTGTTGAAGGCGCCCCAGAAGATGATGCCGCCCGCGCCGCCCGCGAGCAGCAGCGCGGCGAGCGACCAGCGCGTGCTGGGCCTCCACAACCGCTTCCAGAGGCCGGGCGTGGAGCTCTGCGGATCGCTCATCGGGGGTGCCTTTCGCTCTTCGTGTAAACGGGCGCTGCGGCGCACTAGGACCAGTGCCCGCATCTTCGTCTCGCGCCGTGTCCCGCTGTTTGATCCAGATTAAGAAACCCCGGCGCAAGCCCTTGAGCCGACAGAGCCGTTTTCCAGAGCACGGCTTGAAATCGCTTGATGCAAATCAAATGCCCCCAAGTCTTACGGGGCTATCTTGCAGCGCAGCAGATTGGCTCTTCCGATGCTCACCCCGCAGGCGGCCTGCCTCGACGTTTCCGGACTCGTGATCTACGCGGCGGCCGGCGGTGCGGCGCAGGCGCTGGCGGGCCTCGCCGGCATCGGAGGCCTCACGGTGCATGCCGCGAGCGCCGAAGGAAAGATCGTCGCTACCCTGGAAACGCCGGACGCGCAGCGCTCGATGGAGCTCTTCGAGCGCATCGGCGCGCTCCCCGGCGTGGAATCCGTGGCCCTCGTCTACCACCAGATTGAAACCGATCCCGATCAGGAGATCTGACATGACGCTCACTCGACGCGAGTTCATCAAGGCGAACGCCGCCGCGGCCGCGGCCGCCACCGCAGGCGTGACGCTCCCCACCGCGCAGGTCGCGCTCGCGCAAGGCGCGAAGGACGACGGCGTGCGCTGGGACAAGGGCGTGTGCCGCTACTGCGGCACCGGCTGCGGCGTGCTGGTCGGCGTGCGCGACGGCCGCGTGGTCGCCACGCAGGGCGACCCGGATGCACCGGTGAACAAGGGCCTGAACTGCATCAAGGGCTACTTCCTCGCCAAGATCCAGTACGGCAAGGACCGGCTTACGCAGCCGCTGCTGCGCAAGAAGGACGGCAAGTACGACAAGAACGGCGAGTTCCAGTACGTGTCCTGGAAGGAGGCGTTCGACGTCATGGAGGAGAAGTGCAAGGCCGCGCTCAAGGCGAGCGGGCCTGCCGCTGTCGGCATGTTCGCCTCGGGGCAGTGGACGATCTGGGAGGGCGTGGCGGGCGCCAAGTTCATGAAGGCGGGCCTGCGCTCGAACAACATCGACCCCAACGCGCGCCACTGCATGGCCTCCGCCGTGGCCGGCTTCATGCGCACCTTCGGCATCGACGAGCCGATGGGCTGCTACGACGATGCCGAGCACGCCGACGCGTTCGTGCTGTGGGGCTCGAACATGGCGGAGATGCACCCGATCCTGTGGTCGCGCGTCACCGACCGGCGGCTCACGGCGAAGCACGTGAAGATCGCAGTGCTCTCCACCTTCCAGCACCGCTCGACCGAGCTCGCCGACCTCGAGCTCATCTTCAAGCCGCAGACCGACCTCGCGATCCTCAACTACATCGCCAACTACATCATCCAGACGGGGGCGGTGAACGAGGCGTTCGTGAAGAAGAACGTGAGCTTCCACCGCGGCGTGACCGACATCGGCTACGGATTGCGGCCGAACCACCCGCTCGAGCAGGTGGCGATGAACAACGGCTACCCGGGCGCGGACGGCAAGCCCAAGGGCGACCCGAACCGCTTCACGCCGATGAGCTTCGAGGAGTACAAGCAGTTCGTCTCGGAATACACGGCGGACAAGGTGTCCGCGCTCTCCGGCGTGCCGAAGGAGAAGCTCGAGGCGCTCGCCAGGCTGTACGCCGACCCGAAGACCAAGGTGACCAGCTACTGGACCATGGGCTTCAACCAGCACACGCGCGGCACGTGGGTCAACAACATGATCTACAACGTGCACCTGCTGGTCGGCAAGATCTCCGAGCCGGGCAACAGCCCCTTCTCGCTCACCGGCCAGCCCTCGGCCTGCGGCACCGCGCGCGAGGTGGGCACCTTCGCGCACCGGCTGCCCGCAGATCTCGTGGTGATGAATCCCAAGCACCGCGAGATGGCCGAGCAGATCTGGAAGCTGCCCGCGGGCGTCCTGCCGGGCAACGTCGGCTACCACGCCGTGCTGCAGGACCGCATGCTCAAGGACGGCAAGCTCAACTTCTACTGGACCTTCTGCACGAACAACATGCAGGCGGGCCCGAACATGAACCAGGAGCGCTATCCGGGCTTCCGCGATCCGCGCAATTTCGTCGTCGTCTCGGATGCCTACCCGACGGTGACCGCGCTCGCCGCGGACCTGATCCTGCCGGCCGCGATGTGGACCGAGAAGGAAGGCGCCTACGGCAACGCCGAGCGCCGCGGCCAGTTCTGGCGCCAGCAGGTGAAGGCGCCCGGCGAGGCGAAATCCGACCTCTGGCACATCGTCGAGTTCTCCAAGCGCTTCAGGACCGACGAGGTGTGGCCGGCCGAGATCCTCGCCAAGAGCCCGGAGTACAAGGGCAAGACGCTCTATGAAGTGCTGTTCGCCAACCGCGACACGACGAAGTTCGGCCTCAAGGAGATTCAGCAAGGGTTCGACAACGACGAGGCGAAGCACTTCGGCTTCTACATCCAGAAGGGCCTTTTCGAGGAATACGCTGCCTTCGGCCGCGGCAAGGCGCACGACCTCGCGCCGTTCGACCTGTATCACAAGGCGCGCGGCCTGCGCTGGCCCGTGGTGGACGGCAAGGAGACGCTCTGGCGCTTCCGCGAGGGCTACGACCCGTACGTGAAGGCCGGTGAAGGCGTGCGCTTCTACGGCAATCCGGATGGCAAGGCGCGCATCTTCGCGCTGCCCTACCAGCCGGCGGCCGAGGTCCCGGATGCCGACTACGACCTGTGGCTGTGCACCGGGCGCGTGCTCGAGCACTGGCACACCGGCACGATGACGCGGCGCGTCCCCGAGCTGCACAAGTCGATGCCCGACGCCTGGGTGTACATGCACCCCGAGGACGCCGCCAAGCGCGGCTTGAAGCGCGGCGATGCCGTGAAGGTGGCGACGCGGCGCGGGGAGATCGTGTCGCGCGTGGAGACGCGCGGCCGCAACAAGCCGCCGGTCGGGCTGGTGTTCGTGCCGTTCTTCGACGAGCACCGGCTGGTGAACAAGCTCACGCTCGACGCCACCTGCCCGATCTCGAAAGAGACCGACTTCAAGAAGGCGGCGTGCAAGGTGATAAAGGCGTAAGGGGCCCTCGCCACCTGCTGCCATGAACGATCGCAGGAGATTCCTCCTCGACGCCGCGAAGATGGCGTGTGGCGTCGGCATGCTCGGCGTGGGCGTGGGGCTCTACGCCAAGCAGTCGCGCGCGCTGCCGCCGGAGGCGGTGCGCCCGCCGGGGGCGCTCTCTGAGGGCGACTTCCTCGGCGCCTGCGTACGCTGCGGGCTGTGCGTGCGCGATTGCCCGCCGCAGATCCTGTCGCTGGCGCGGCCCGAGCAGCCGGTAGCGACCGGCACGCCCTTCTTCACCGCGCGCACCGGCCCTTGCGAGATGTGCGAGCACATCCCCTGCGTCAAGGCCTGCCCGACCGGCGCGCTCGATCCCGCGTTGAAGGACATTACCAAGGCGAGGATGGGCCTCGCGGTGCTGGTGGACCAGGAGGCCTGCCTCAACTTCCTCGGCCTGCGCTGCGACGTGTGCTACCGCGTCTGCCCGCTCATCGACAAGGCGATCACGCTAGATCCGCAGCACAACCTGCGCACCGGCAAGCACACGCGCTTCATCCCGACAGTGCACTCGGATGCCTGCACCGGCTGCGGCATCTGCGAGAAGTCCTGCGTGCTGGAAGTTGCAGCGATCAAGGTGTATCCCATCGCGCTCGCCAAGGGCCGCGGCGGCGCGCACTACCGCCTGGGCTGGGAGGAAAAGGCCAGGGCCGGCAAGTCGCTCATCGAGGAGCGCGGCATCGTCGAGCTGCCCAGGCGCATGCCGGAAACCGGTGAGGTCCCGCCGCGATGAATGCCGGCAAGTACCTGCTGCTGCGGCGCGCCAGCCAGCTCGGGCTGCTCGCGCTGTTCCTCGCCGGGCCGCTGTTCGGCATCTGGATCGTGAAGGGCAACCTGACCTTCAGCTACACGCTCGGCTTCCTGCCGCTTGCGGACCCCTACGTGCTCTCGCAATCGCTGCTTGCGCTGCACGCGCCCGAGCAGAAGGTGCTCATCGGCGCGGCGCTCATCGTCGCGCTCTACCTGCTGGTCGGCGGCCGCGTGTACTGCTCCTGGGTCTGCCCGATGAACATGATCACCGACGCCGCCGCGTGGCTGCGCCAGAAACTCGGCCTGCGCGCCGCCACCGCGGTGCCGCGCAACCTGCGCTACTGGATCCTGGCGATGACCTTCGTGCTCGCACTGGCCACCGGCACGATCGCCTGGGAGCTGGTAAACCCGGTGTCGATGCTCCACCGCGGGCTGGTCTTCGGCATGGGCGCCGCCTGGGCCGTGGTGCTCGCGGTGTTCCTCTTCGATGCCTTCGTGACGCCGCGCGCCTGGTGCGGGCACCTGTGCCCGGTGGGCGCGTTCTACAGCCTGATCGGCCGCTTCTCGCTGCTGCGCGTCGCCGCCGTGCGCCGTGCGCAGTGCAACAACTGCATGGACTGCTACGCCGTATGCCCGGAGCCCCAGGTGATCACGCCCGCCCTCAAGGGGGAGGCGAAGGGCATCGGCCCGGTGATCCAGTCGCCCAACTGCACCAACTGCGGCCGCTGCATCGACGTCTGCACCAAGGACGTCTTCGCCTTTGGCACCCGCTTCGGCAATCCCCCCGGACAACTCATCAAGCTGGCGCAAGCCAAGGAGGTCACATGAAACTCCCGAGCAAACTGATCCTCGGTGCGGTGGCGGCGGCCTTCGCTGCCGCCTGCGCGACGCAACTGGCGGAGCCGCTGCAGACCTTGCGCGGCGCCGACGCGGCCGCCGCGGACAAGCTGTTCGCGGAAGCTGCCTACCAGGGCAAGCGGCCAGGCAGCCAGGAGGGGCTCGCCCGCACCTACTCGACGCAGCCGCCCCTCATCCCGCACGCGGTGGAGAACTTCGACGAGGTGAGCCTGCAGGACAACCAGTGCCTAGAGTGCCACTCGCCGGCGACCGCCGCGAAGAAGCAGGCGCCCGTGGTCGGCGAGAAGCACTTCGTCGCCGGCAGCAAGACGCAGCTCTCCAACGCGCGCTATGCCTGCGTGATGTGCCACGTGCCGCAAGCCGACGCCAAGCCCCTCGTGGAAAACACCTTCCAGGGCGATCGCATCGTCCCTGCGGCGCAGAAGAAGTAGCGCCGCGCCCCGCGCAGTACGCGGGCTGCGCCTCAAGAAGCGCTATCGCGTCTGCGGCACGCGGGAAGCGCCACCGCCGGGGGGGGGTTGCCGCCCGC
>DASWBP010000232.1:0-8178 GCA_036390555.1 Burkholderiales bacterium
CTGTTCTACGAGGACCCGGACGCACAGCGCACGCCGCGCGGCCTGCCGCCAGGCACGCCGCACCACCTCCTGTTTACGTACAAGCAGGGCTCGGTTTCCCTCGGCGAGGCGAACGACGGCACGGTGACGGTCGCGAGCCAGTTGCGGCGCGAAGCCCAGCGCGACGCGTCGCGCCTCTACGGCTTCGACGAAACGCACATGGGCGTGCTGGAAAGCGCCGAGACCTCCGCGCTCCTCAACCAGTTGCTGCTCGGCGCGCTCCGCACGACCATTCGAGACTGAATCGCGCGTCCGGGGGTGCGGGGGGCCGGGAAGGCCCCGAGCGCCTTAACCGGAAGGTGCCCGGCCCCCTGCTACTCGAGACTTGCGTCCATCGTGATCTTGGCGTTGAGCAGGCGCGAAATCGGGCATCCCGCCTTGGCATTGTTCGCCGCCTTCTCGAAGGCGGCGCGATCGGCGCCCGGAACCTTCGCCTTCACCGCGAGGTGGCTCGAGGTCACCGTCATCCCCGCGTCGGTCTTTTCCATCGTCACCGTCGCCGTGGTCGCGATGCTGTCCGCCTTGAGGTTGGCCGCGCCGAGCTGCCCGGAGAGCGCCATCGAGAAGCACGCGGCATGCGCGGCCGCGATCAGCTCCTCGGGGTCGGTCTTGCCGCCGCTCTCGAAGCGGCTGGCGAACGTGTAGGGGGCGGCGCTCAGCCCGCCGCTTCCCGTGGATACCTGGCCATTGCCGTCCTTCAGACCGCCCTTCCACACCGCCGAGCCCTTGCGCTGCATGCGAGTCTCCTTTTGAGAATTTGAACTGCGCCGAGTTATTATCCGCGCTCTCCTGCAATCTCGACACAGCCAAGGAAGACCCTATGACGATCAAGGTCGGCGACCGCGTGCCCGACGGCAAGCTGATGGAATCCACGGAGTTCGACACCGCGACGCAATGCGCCATGCCGCCCAAGCCTCTCGAGGTCGCCGCGGCCCTGCAGGGCAGGAAGATCGCGATCTTCGGGCTGCCCGGAGCCTACACGCCGACCTGCTCGGCCAAGCACGTGCCCGGCTACCTCGCCAATTTGGACAAGCTGAAGGCAAAGAAAGTGGACGAAATCTGGTGCGTCGCCGTGAACGACGCCTACGTCATGGCGCACTGGGGCCGCGATCAGAAGGCGCTTGGCAAGATCCGCTTCCTTGGCGACGGCAACGCGCAGTGGACGAAGGCGCTGGGGCTCGAGATCGACCGCACACCCGCCGGCATGGGCATGCGCATGCAGCGCTTCTCGATGCTGGTGGACAACGGCGTAGTGAAGCAGCTCAACGTCGAGGCCCCCGGCAAGTTCGAGGTGAGCGACGCCGACACCCTGCTGAAGCAGCTGGGATGAGGCGCGCCGCCAGCCTCGCCGCCCTGCTTGGCGCGGCGCTGCTCGCGGCTGCCGGCGCCGCGCAGCCGCAGACCAAAGCGGAAGAGCAGGCGAAATCGCGCGCTGAGGCCGGCCGCCAGCAATTCCGCGAGGCGGCGCGCGTATGCCGGTACGTGCCGCACGCCGAACAGCGCGCCTGCATGGCGCGCGAGCTGTGCAAGGACAATCGCGATCCCGCTCGCTGCGAGGAGCGCTACATGATCAACGCCGAGCGCCGCGACAAGGTGCTCGAAGCCTGCAAGGGCAAGCAGGGTGCGGTCCTGCAGCAGTGCATGCGCGAGGAGTACAAGAAGCTCGGCCCCGCGCCAAAGCCATAGCCCTCGCCCGTCCCCGCCTCGCGACGCTTGACCGCGCTGCGCTCACCGCTGGCGCGCGCGCCAGCCTGCCCATCCTCCTCGGGGTCGCGCCCTTCGGCCTGGTGACCGGCGTCGCCGTCGCCGCCGGCGGCGTCGGGCCGCTCGAGGCGCTCGCCATGTCGGTGATCGTGTTCGCCGGCGCCTCGATGCTGGCGGCGATGCAGCTGTTCGCCGCCGACGCGCCGGTGGCGCTGATGATCCTCACCGCGCTGTTCATCAACCTGCGCTTCATGATGTACAGCGCCTCGCTGCGCCAGCACCTGGGGGGCCTGCCGCTGCGCTGGAAGCTGCCGCTTGCCTACATGCTGGCGGACAACCCTTACGCGCTGTGCATCGCGCGCTACACCGACCACCCGGACGACGCGCACAAGCTGGAGTTCTACATCGGCGTCTCTCTCACCGTCTGGCTGGTGTGGCAGCTTGCGGTGCTCGCCGGGGCGCTCGCCGGCGCCGGTCTGCCGGCGTCCTGGCGGCTCGAGTTCGCCGCGCCGCTCGCCTTCATCGCCATCTCGGTGCCGCTGCTGCGCGACCGCGCGATGGTGCTTGCCGCGCTCGCGGCGGGCGCCACCGTGGTGCTGGCGCACGGGCTGCCGTTGCGCCTCGGCCTCGCGCTCGCCGCCGTCGCCGGCATCGCCACCGGCCTGCTGGCCGAAAAGAGAAAGACGTGACCAGCTTCTGGCTGGCGGTGCTCGGCATGGGGGTGGTGACCTTCGCCCTGCGCGCCTCGCTTTGGGTGCTGCCCGAGCGCGTGCGCCTGCCCGAGTGGTTCCGGCGCTCGCTGCGCTACGTGCCCGCCGCGGTGCTCACCGCGATCTACGCGCCCGAGCTCTTGCTGCGGCAGGGCGCGATCGCCATCGCCCCCGACAACGAGAAGCTGCTCGCAGGGCTGGTCGCCTGCGCGGTGGCCTGGCACTTCCGCCTCACCTTCGTCACCATCGCCGCGGGGCTCGTGTCGCTGCACCTGTTCGCCTGGCTGCTCTGAACCAATCGCCGCCGCGCCGCTCCAAAGACGGTATCCTCGCCCTGCCCCGATGAACAAGCTCCTCGCCTTCGCCTTCGCCGCGCTCCTCGCGCCCGCGCTTGCGCTCGCCCTGCCCGCCAAGGTCGGCGAGGTGGAGGGCGTTGCCGAATACCGCCTGCCGAACGGCTTGCGCGTGCTGCTCGCACCCGATGCGAGCGCCGACACCGTGACCGTGCACATCACCTACCTCGTCGGCTCGCTCCACGAGGGCTACGGCGAGAAAGGCATGGCGCACCTTCTCGAGCACATGCTGTTCAAGGGCTCCAAGCGGCACCCCGACGTGAAGCAGGAGTTCACGCGCCGCGGCGCGCGCTGGAACGGCACCACCTCCTACGACCGCACCAACTACTTCGAGACGCTGCCCGCCTCCGAGGAGAACCTGGACTGGGCGCTCGGCATGGAAGCCGACCGCATGGTCAACGCCTTCATCCGCAAGGAGGACCTCGACAGCGAAATGAGCGTGGTGCGCAACGAGTTCGAGATGGGCGAGAACAGCGCGGGCGGCGTGCTGTTCCAGCGCATGCAGCGCCTCGCCTACGCCTGGCACAACTATGGCAACGCCATCATCGGCGCGCGCTCGGACATCGAGGCGGTGCCGATCGAGCGCCTGCAGGCCTTCTACCGGAACTGGTACCAGCCGGACAACGCGCTGCTCATCGTCGGCGGCCGCTTCGAGGCGCCGCGCGCGCTCGCGCTCGTGGAGAAGCACTTCGCGCCGATCCCGAAGCCGGCGCGCGCCCTGCCCGCCCTCTACACCGCGGAGCCCGTGCAGGATGGCGAGCGCTCGGTGACGCTGCGCCGCGTGGGCGACACGCCGCTCGTTGCGGCGATGTACCGCGTGCCCGCGGGCAGCCACCCGGACTACCCGGCGGTGGACGTGCTGGTGGAGGCGCTGCGCGTGGCGCCTCAGGGGCGCCTGCACCAGGCACTGGTGCAGAAGGGCCTCGCGAGCCAGACCTGGGGCGGCGAGCGCGCGCTGCGCGATCCGGGCGTCATGTACTTCGGCGCGGCGCTTCCCAAGGACGGCTCGCCGGAGGCCGTGCGAGCGGCGCTCCTCGCGGTGCTGGATGGCGTGCGCGCGGAGCCGCTGCGCGCGGATGACGTGGAGCGCGCGCGGACCTCGCTGCTCAATCAGATGGAGAAGGCGCAGCTCGACGGCCGCGCCCTGGTGGGCGCGCTGTCGGAATCCGAGGCGGTGGGCGACTGGCGCCTTTTCTTCCTCTACCGGGACCGGCTGCGGACCGTCACCGTCGCCGACGTGCAGCGCGTGGCGGAGATTTACCTGCGCCCGGCGAACCGCGTGGTGGGCACCTTCCTGCCGACGGCGCAGCCCGAGCGCGCCGAGATTCCCGCCGCGCCGAGCGTGCAGGCGCAGCTCGAAGGCTACAAGGGCGCAGCGGCCATCGCCGCAGGCGAGGTCTTCGACCCCTCGCCGCAGAGCATCGAGGCGCGCGTCGAGCGCAAGGTGCTCGCGAACGGCATTCGCACGGCGCTCCTCGCCAAGCGCACGCGGGGCGCGAAGGTCGTGGCGCAGCTCAACCTGCACTGGGGCGACGAGAAGAGCAAGGCGGGCCGCGCAACGGCCTGCGCGCTCGCGGGCGGGATGCTGCTGCGCGGCACCGAGCGCTATTCGCGCGCCGAGCTGCGCGACGCCTTCGACCGGCTGAAGGCCACCGTCTCGGTGAGCGCTGACGGCGCTTCGATCGAGACGCAGCGCGAGCATCTCGAGGAGACGCTGCGGCTCGTCGCCGAGGCGCTGCGCCGGCCCTCGTTCCCACCTGCCGAGTTCGAGGAGCTGAAGCGCGCCTCGCTCACCAGCGCCGAGACGCAGCGCAGCGACCCCGCCGCGATCGCCTCCGAGCAGCTGCAGCGCCACCTCACGCCCTATCCGAAGGGGCATTGGCTTTACGTGCAGTCTGTGGAGGAGCGCATCGCCGGGCTCAAGGCCGCCAGGCTCGAGGATGCCCGCCGCTGCCATGCGCAGCTGATCGGCGCCACCGGCGCCGATTTCGTCGCGGTGGGCGACTTCGATCCCAAGGCGCTCGCCACGCTGGTCGAGCAGCTCTTCGGCGACTGGAAGAATCCCGCGCCCTACGCGCGCATCCCCACGCGCCACTTCGAGCGGCCGGCGCTCGAGCGCGAGGTGCGCACGCCCGACAAGGCGAACGCAGTGCTGCGCGCGGGCCTGGGCATCCGCATGCGCGACGACCACCCGGATTTCCCCGCCATGGTGCTCGGCAACTACCTGCTCGGCGGCGCTTCCAACGCGCGCCTGCCCGCGCGCATCCGCGAGAAGGAAGGCCTTTCCTACTCCACCTACAGCTGGTTCAGCGCGAGCCAGCTCGACGAGGCGGGCAGCTTCAATATCTCCGCCATCTTCGCGCCGCAGAACAAGGCGCGCGTCGAAGCCGCCGTGCGCGAGGAACTATCGCTGGCGATCGCCAAGGGCTTCACCGCAGAGGAAGTCGAGACCGCCAAGCGCGGCCTGCTCGAAGCGCGCCGCCTGGCGCGCACCAGCGACGGCTCGCTCGCGGGCCGCCTCGCGACTTACCTGTACCTGAATCGCACGTTCGCGTGGGACGTGGACTTCGAGCAGCGCATCGCCGCGCTGACCTCTGCCGAAGTGCAGGCCGCCCTCAGGCGCCACGTGGACCCCGCCAAGCTCGCGGTCACCAAGGTCGGCGACTTCAAGTAGCCAGGCAAGGCCCGGCCGGGCAGCACCGGCGCGCTAGGGCGCCATGGTTTCGCGCGTCACTTCCCAACCTGCCTCGATGCCGCCAGGCAGCATCTGACCGCGGTCCTCGCCGACCTCCGCCTCGATGAGCCGGTTGAGCTTCTCGTTCATCGCGAGGACCAGCGCCCGGCGCGGCCGCTCGCCCGCCGCGAGGTTGCGCATCTCGAGCGGGTCGGCCCGCACGTCGTACAGCTCGACGTCGTTGAGCGCGTAGAGCTCCTCGAGGGTCGCGGGCGTGTTGTGCTGCTTCGGCGAGAAGTAGCGCGCGAAGACGTAGCGGCCGTCGTAGACCGAGCGCACCGCGCCGCGCTTTCTCAGGTCGGGGACGACGCCGGCGGCCTTCAGCTGGTCCGGCTTGCCGCCCTTGCGCAGGTGCTCGACCGCCTTGTGCAGGTAGTCGCCGTCGAGATACGCAAACATGTTGTAGTTGAAGAGCGCTCCATCGCGCACGGCGTCCACGCCCGCCTTCTCGGGCGCCGCCAGCAGGCCGCCGAAGTCCCTGCCCGGCAAGCCCTTGAGGATGGCGCCGCGCCTGTCGGCGGCGGCGGCGGTGAATCCGACCAGCGTGGGCGCGAGGTCGAGGTGCGAAGTGACGGCGGCGCACTGCCTGCCGCCCGGGAATGCGGGATGGGCGATGACCAGCGGCACATGGTTCTGCTCACGGTAGGCCACGGCGCCCTTGGCGTGCAGCTGATGGGCGCCGTCCATGTCGCCGTGGTCCGCGGTCAGCACCACGATCGTGCGGTCCGCGAGGCCCGCGGCATCGAGCTCGCGGAGCACGGCAGCGATGTTGCGGTCCACGTCGCGCAGGCAGTTGAGGTAATAGTTGTGGCGGCGGCGCCAGCGCGCGGCCTCGCTGGGAATCTCGCCGATAAGGGCGTCGTGCGAGCGCAGGAAATCGCGATGCGCCGCCGGCCGGCCCGGGGCGTCAAGCGGCTGCGCGTGGTTCGGCGGCAGCTTGAACGGCCACTGCTTGGCGTACAGCGGGTCGCGCGGATCGCGCGCCACGTGCCCCAGCCCGCGCTCGGCGCGCAGCGGGGTGCCGGGCGCGTCGGTGTCGTAGAACATCACGTCGTGCGGATTGACCAGGTTCACCGCGAGAAACCAGGGCTTGCCCTCGGCGGCGAGCTCGCGCCCCTTGCCGCGCAGCCAGCTTGCGCCCATCGCCGCAATGACACCGTCGTGCAGGTAGCCGCCCTGCGTGTGCGCAATGATGTCGCCGATGCCGAAGTAGTCGGAGAAACCGTAGGCCTCCATCTCCTTGGTGAAGATGCGGGTCGGCGCGGCGAGCTTGTTGACGGTCTCGAACTCCTTGGTCAGGTGCCACTTGCCCTTGTAGGCGGTGTAGTAGCCCGCCTCGCGCAGCAGGTCGCCCACCGTGCGGATCTCGGTGGACATGCTGGTGATCCAGGGGAAGTTGGTGTTGTCGAACATGCGCGTGTGCTGGATGTGCTGCCCGGTGTAGAGCACCGAGCGCGACGGCGTGCACACGCAGGAATTGATGCGGTGGTTGACGAAAGTGGTGCCGCGCGCCTTCAGCCGCTCGTGCGCCGGCAGGCTGTAGCCCTCGGGCAGCTCGCCAGGGCGGAAGAAGCGCTCCTGGTCGGTGAGGAGGAAGAGGATGTTGTACGGGCCTGCGGCCCGCGGCGGACGGCCGCCCTGCTTCGCATCGGTGGCCGCAGCTGCTTCGCGGATTCCGGCGCCGATGCCCAGCGCCATGGCGCCTGCGCCGGCAATGCGCAGGAAATCTCGCCGGGAAACCGGATCCGCCTGGTCGTCTTCGTTCCTCATGCTCGCCTCAGGCCTTCTGATCTCCGGCGCGACAGAGGGCTCTGCATGCCGGGATGGCGCGTGGCCACTACTTGCCCTCGACCCGCCCGACCACCCTGCCGCTCTTGTCGAAAATGAAGATCGCGTGCCCACCCTTGTACGGCATCGGCTTGTCCTGCGGCGCGGCGCGCCTGGTGAACTCCACGCGCACGTTCCAGCGGGTGCCTTCCTGCGTCGCCGTGAAATTGCACGGTGTCTCGTCGGTGCATTTGTGCTTCACCTGCTTCTTCGCCGCCTCGATCGCCCCCGCCCTGTCGAGCGCGAAGGCGGCCGGCGCCCACATTGTCCCGGCCGCCGCGAGCAGCGCGACCCGGATGACGGGGTGAGCGCCGAATGTCCGGCAGCGAGAAGATTTCGGCCCCGACCTCATCCTTGCTACTGGCTCTTCTTGAGGATGTCCCGGATCTCTTCCAGCAGGACTTCCTGCTTGGGCGGCGCCGCGGGCGCGGCGGGCGCGGCGGGCTCTTCCTTGCGCAGGCGGTTGATGAGCTTGACGGCGACGAAGATCGCCCAGGCGATGATGAGGAAATCCAGGCAGGATTGCAGGAACTTGCCGTATTTGATCGTGGCTGAGCCCACGGTGATCGCCAGCCCGGAAAAGTTGATGCCGCCGATCAGCGTCCCGAGCACCGGCATGATCATGTCCTCGACCAGCGAGGCGACGATCTTGCCGAATGCGGCGCCGATGATCACGCCGACCGCGAGGTCGACGACGTTGCCCTTCATGGCAAAGGACTTGAACTCCTGCATCATGCTCATGCGCGTCTCCCCTTTCTGGGTCAGTCGATCGGAAGGTACTGCACGTCGCGGATCTCCAGCGATTCGGCGC
>DASWBP010000233.1:0-21046 GCA_036390555.1 Burkholderiales bacterium
GCCTTCCACGTAGTCGGAGAACAGCACGCCGCGCGCCTCGACGACCTTCACCCCTGCGTAGACAGGAGCGTCCCCCGGGTACTTCGACAACAATTCCGTAATCCGCATCTGGTGGCCCGGCACGTCGCCCACCTCGAGTACTTGCGTCTGGCCGAACTTGGTCGAGCCCGGCGGCGTCTTGAAGCTGTACTTGTGCTTCTCCTGCGCGAGCGCCTCGCCACTCGCGGCGCCCAGCCATGCCGCCACCAGCACGGCCAGCAAACGCGCGACCCCGCAAATATGAGCTTTCATTTGCCCCCCTTGAACCTCCATTGTCCCGACCGCCGATCTCATCGATCGCCGCGCTTGTAGGACACCACCTCGGTGTTCTGCGTCCCCGGGCCCTGCCGGTGCTTGTCCGTGCGCCTGAGCATCTGCTTGAGGAAGATGCCATGCTCAGGGCTGAACCAGATGACATTCTGATCGCCCAGGGTATTGACCGTGCTGATCCTGAACGCCTTGAAGGTGCCCGCAGGCACCGTCACGTCCTCATACGCCTCGACCTTCTGCGTGATCTCGAAGGGAATCGTCGTCTTCGACGCATGGATCGTCACGCGCCTCGATTGCGTCCAGGACTTGCCGACCTCGAGCGGCCATTGCCAGCCCGCCGGCGGGTCCCACGTAATGACGGGCTTGTCCCCCTGGAAGATGCCGATCCAGTTGCCGTCCGTACGGGCGAACACCGTGCCGGCGGCACCCTCGAAGGTGATGACCGTCGCACCCTCCCACACTCGCTCGCCGCGCTTGCCCTGTGATTGCCGGCTTCCGGACCCGTAGCTGCCCGTGCTTTGGATTGATGTGACCCACGTGGTTCCCATCGGCGGGGCCACGTAGCGCTCGGCCGAGGGCGGCATCAACCCGCACGCGGTCGTAACCAGTGCCGCGGCCGTTCCGACTGCGGCAAGCCAGAATGCTTTGCTGAAACTGTTCATCTTGCTGCCCTCCCACCATGCGTTGTGGACTTACCGGTGCAGCGATCACGAGAAAAGGAACGTCGCCGCGCGCGGCCCCGTGCTGCTTCGCAGAGTGGCGCGAGGTGCGCCGAAAGGACGGGCCCTGCCGGCCCTAGTACGGAGACTGGAGCGCGCCTTTCAGCGGCGCCCGTTTCTGGTTTGAACTTCTTGACCGGTGAGTCTACGCAGCGTGCGCCGCTGCGGTATCCCCCGAATTAGGGACTCGCGAGAGAAAACCGGGGTCTGACCCCGATTTCCTAGCGCCGGCCCTTCATGTCGCGGTTGGCGTCGAGCAGGTCCTGGCGCAGCTTGTCGCGCTCCTCACGCGAGAATCGTTCTCGCCGCTCCATGTGATCGCCGCGATCCATGCGCTCGCGGCGGAACTCCTGGCGCTCGTTGCCCGCCTTCTGCGGCTGCACGCCCTGCTGCCTCTGCGGCTGCACGCCCTGCTGCCTCTGCGGCTGCACGCCCTGCTGCCTCTGCGGCCGCCCTTGCGGCTGCGCGTGCGCGGGCCACGCGGCGGCGAGCGCAGCGGCAAAGGCGAGTGCGACGAAGGCCTTCATACGTGCCTAATACTACGGAGCTTTCGCCTTTCAAGGTGTGTCAGGTCAACGGATATTTGTGACAATCCGTTACCCTCCGCACATGGCAGAGTTGAAGACCCGCATCCTCGTCGTCGACGACGACCAGCGCCTGCGAGAGCTGCTGACGCGCTACCTCGGCGAGCAGAACTTCGAGGTGCGCGCGGTGCGCGACGCCCAGGAGATGGACAAGTACCTGGCGCGCGAGCGCTACGACCTGATGGTGCTCGACCTCATGCTGCCCGGCGAGGACGGCCTGGCAGTGTGCCGGCGCCTGCGCGCAGCGGGCGGCTCGCCGGCGATCATCATGCTCACCGCCAAGGGCGATGAAGTGGACCGCATCGTGGGCCTGGAGATGGGCGCGGACGATTACCTGCCCAAGCCCTTCAACCCGCGCGAGCTCGTGGCGCGCATCCAGGCCGTGCTGCGCCGGAAACCCCGCGCAGGCCTGCCGGGCGCGCCCGACGCCGACGAAGGCGTGCATCGCTTCGGCGGCTTCGAGTTCGACCCGGCCACGCGCGAGTTGCGGAAGGACGGCAAGCCCGTGCCGCTCACCACGGGCGAGTACTCCGTGCTCAAGGTGCTGGTGCAGCACCCGCGCCAGCCGCTCTCCCGCGACAAGCTGATGGAGCTCGCGCGCGGCCGCGAATACGAGGTGTTCGACCGCTCGATCGACGTGCAGATCTCGCGGCTGAGGAAGCTCGTCGAAGCCGACCCGGCCAAGCCACGCTACATCCAGACCGTGTGGGGCCACGGCTACGTCTTCGTGCCGGACGGGACGCCGCGTTGAGCCTCTTCTGGCGGTCGTTCCTGCTGATCGCCGCGCTGATCGTGGTCTCGGTGCTGGCCTCGTTCCAGATCGTGCGCGTCTACGAGCGCGAGCCGCGCGCGCGCGAGTTCGCGCAGCAAACGGTGAGCGTGGTGAACCTCACCCGCGCGGCGCTCGTCAATGCCGATCCGGTGCTGCGCCGCGAGCTGCTCCTGGAGTTGAACGAGCGCGAGGGCATCCGCGTCTACCCGGTCACCAACGAAGAGAAGCTCGCCCCGCTGCCGCCCGAGCCGCTGCTCGAGCAGGTCGCGGCGCGCGTGCGCGCCCAGCTCGGCGGCAAGACGCGCTTTGCCGGCGAGCGCGACGGCCTGGAAGGCTTCTGGGTGAGCTTCTACATCGACGAGGACGAGTTCTGGGCGATGCTGCCCGGCGAGCGCTTCGAGGTGGACCTGGGCCTGGGCTGGCTCGGCTGGGGCGCGGCGCTGATTGCGCTCGCGCTGCTCGGCGCCTGGCTCATCGCCTCGCTGATGGCGAAGCCCCTGGCGCGGCTCGCGGAGGCGGCACGCCGGATCGGCCGCGGCGATGCGCCCGCGCCGCTCGCCGAGACGGGCCCGCGCGAGCTCGCCACCGTCTCGGGGGCATTCAACCGCATGGCGAGCGACCTCGAGGCGCTGGAGCGCGAGCGCGCGATGGTGCTCGCCGGCATCTCGCACGACGTGCGCACGCCGCTCTCGCGCCTGCGCCTCGCGCTGGAGATGAGCGGCGCGGATCCTGCGGCCGCGCAGGGCATGACCGCCGACATCGACGAGATGGACCAGGTGATCGGCCAGTTCCTCGACTTCGCGCGCGGCGAGGTCGAGCCGCGCACCTTGCAGGATCCGGGCGCCCTGCTCGAGGAACTGCGCACCCACTACGAGAAGCTCGGCCGCAAGGTCGCGGTCCGCGCCGGCGCAGTCCCCGCCTTTCCCTTCGCGCGCCAGGCCCTGCGCCGCGCGCTCGGCAACCTGGTGGACAACGCGCTGCGCTACGCCGGCGAGCCGGTGGAGATCGAGATGCGGCGCGAGGGCGGGCAAGTGGTCATCGAGGTGCTCGACCGCGGTCCGGGCATCCCCGAGGGCGAAGCGGAACGCCTGAAGCGCCCCTTCACGCGGCTTGACGAGGCGCGCGGCGGCTACGGCGGCGCGGGGCTCGGGCTGGCGATCGTGGAGCGCGTGGCGCGTGCGCACGGCGGCCGCCTCGACCTGGCCGCCCGACCGGGAGGTGGGCTTGCCGCGCGGCTGACACTGGGCGCCGCCACATGAGCCCGCGGCAGCACGGCCTCGCCCTCGCCGTGCTCGCCGCCATCAGCGTGACCTGGGGATTCAACTGGGTGGTGCTCAAGGTGGGCGTGCGGTACGCGGACCCCTTCGAGTTCCTCGGCTGGCGCTTTGCGATCGCCGCCGCGTGCCTTTTCGGCGCCGCGGCGCTGCTGCGCCGGCCGGCTCGGCTCGTGCATGCGCGCGAGGTGATCGTCGTAGGCCTGCTGCAGACCACCGCCACCTTCGGCCTCGCCACCTGGGCGCTGGTAAGCGGCGCCGTGGGCAAGACCGCGGTCCTCAATTACACGATGCCCTTCTGGGTCACCGTGCTCGCCTGGCCGCTGCTCGGTGAGCGGCCCTCGGCCGCGCAAGGCGTTGCGCTCGCCGTGGGCGGCATGGGGTTGCTCCTGCTGCTGCAGCCGCTGGGCGCGCCAGGAGTGCCGGAACTGCTGGCGCTCGCCTCGGGCGCAGCCTGGGGGCTCGGCGTCGTCGTCACCAAGCGCCTGCAGTCGCGCACCGGCATCGACACGCTCTCGCTCATCGCCTGGCAGGTGCTCTTTGGCGGCGCGGCGCTCGCGCTGCTGGCGATCGTGTTCCCGGGCAGGCCGGCCGACTGGAACGGCGAGCTCGTCTTCGCCCTGCTCTACAACGGCATCCTGGTGAGCGCCTTGGGGTGGTTCCTCTGGTTCTGGGCGCTCGCCCGGCTCGAGGCTGGCTTGGCGAGCTTTGGCATCCTCGCAGTCCCGGTCCTCGGCGCCCTTTTCAGCGCATTGCTGCTCGGCGAGCGGCCGACCGTTGCCGAGTGGAGCGGGATGGCGCTCATCGTGACTGCCCTCGCCTTGGCTGCCCGGGCCGCCGTTCAGCGCCAGTCTTGACCGGGGTCAAGGCGTTTCCCTTGCCGATATGTTGCAATGCAGCGTAATAGGGCGTGCCGTCGATCTCAAGCCTTGTACAACATGGCAATCTGGCGCTTATTTAAGGTTTAACTTTAATAGTGCGCTGCATCAATCCGACGGGGCCACACGATTTCTCGCATAGGAGCCTCCGATGAAACGCACCCGCAAAACCACCCCTGGCGCAAGCCTCGCCGGTCTCTTCGACCGCCTCGACTCGGTCCGCATGACCGCGGCTGACAGGACCTACGCCAAGGCGGCACTGACCCAGGCGGATGCCGTAGCTGGCGGCCTGCTCGCCCTTGCAGACTTCGCGAAGCGCCTCCTCGGCGCGCGCCCGCTGCACCACGGTTCGGCCCACAGCTAACGCTCTCGCAACGGCGCGGCCTGTGACCTGGCTGCGCCTCGACCTCCCCGTGGTCGCGCCGAACGGCTAGGCCAGGGGGAAGCGCTCGAGCACCTCGTAGACCGGGCCCTCGGGCTCGAGTCGCGAGTTCATCAACGCGAACTCCGAAACCGGCCACTCCAGTGCCGGCAGCGCCGGCAAGGCCCGGCGCGGCGCGCGTGCCTTGCGGATCAAGGTGACGTGCGCCGCGAATTCTCGCGTCTCGCCAAGCATGCGCGCGAGCGCCGCCAGCGGCGGCGGCACCTGCTCGGGCCCCGCCCACACGATCCGGTTGTGCTTCCAGTAGCGCGCCACCTCGAGCGTGAATGTGGTGGCCTGGGCTCGCGCCGCACGCGCGCTTGCGGCGGCGGCGGACGGATCCGCGTCGCCCAGGAACGCGAGCGTGAGGTGGATGAGGTCCTCGCGCGTCGCCTTGCCGCCGCAATCGCGCTGCGCCTCGCGCGCCCAGCGCGCGAGCGCATGCGCCGCGTCGGGCGGCGGCCAGGAAGCGAAGAACAGGCGCACGCGGGCCTCGCTCGGACTGTTTCTACCGCCTCACACGCAGGCCTTCGAGGTCGATTTCGGGCTTCTTGCCCGATACCAGATCGGCGACGATGCGCGCCGAGCCTGCCGCCATCGCCCAGCCCATGTGCCCCTGCCCCGCGTTGAAGTAGAGATTCGCGTACTGCCCGGTGCCGAAGCGCGGCGTGCTCTCCGGGGTCATCGGCCGCAGGCAGGCCCAGGTGTGCGCCCGCACGCGGTCGGTCGCGCCCGGGAACAGCTCGTCGATCGCCTCGTAGAGCCGCGTGAAGTCTTCGGGCGCGTGCGACTGCCCATGCCCCGCGAACTCCGCTCCGCCGGTCACGCGCAGCCGGTCGCCCAGCGGGCAGTAGGCGATGAGCTTGGACTCGTCCATGCCGGCGTGCCGCGGCGCCGCCTCTGGTTTCACGATCGGCAGCGTCGCGGAGAACCCCTTCACCGGGTAGATGGGCGGCGGCGTGCCGAGGTGCTCGCGCAGCTTTGGCTCGTAGGCGCCCAGCGCGAACACATAGGCATCCGCGCGGATGCGGCCCTTGGTGGTGATCGCCTCGGTCACTGTCTGGTCCACGACCGAAGTGCCGAGCAGCTCGCACTCGAGGTAGAAGTGCACGCCCTTCGCGCGGGAGCGCTCGGCGAGCTCGCGGCAGAAACGCGCCGAATCGCCAGCCTCGTCGCCGGGCGCATAGAGCGCGCCGGCGATGGCGTCGCGCGAGATGCCGGGCTCGCGCGCCGCCACCTGCGCGGCATCGAGCCGCTCGATGGCGCACCCCAGGCCGCGCATCACCGCCGAGCGCCGCCACCCCTGCTCCAGCTCCTTCTCGGAGCGATAGACGTAGAGCACGCCGTTGGCGAGCCTCCCGTACTCGATGCCGGTCTCCTGCACGATGCCGTGCAGCCGCGCCTGCGAATAGCTCACGAGGCGGCGCTTCGCTTCGAAGATTTCATTGGAGCGCGACGTGCGGCAGGCGGCGAGGAATTGCAGTCCCCAGCGCCAGAACTGCGGGTCGTTCTGCCAGCGGATGCGGATCGCCTGGTCGTTGCGCCGCAACGCGCGCAGGAACGTGCCGGCCATTTTCGGGTTGGGCCAGGGATACGGCCGGCTGGCGGCGACGATGCCGCCGTTGGCGAAGCTTGCGCCGGCTGCGACCTGCGGCTCGCGGTCGAGAACCACCACCTGGTGGCCATCGCGCGCGAGTTCCCAGGCAGTGGTGACGCCGGCGAGGCCGGCGCCGAGGACGCACACCTTCACTCTTCGACCAGGTGCTTGCGCGTGAGCGCGGCGAGGGCGCGCACCGAGGCGTCGTCCGATTTCTCCAGCTCGGCGGCGATCAGCTCCTGCTCGCGCCGGCCGCGGTTCTGCGAGAGCTTCCAGCGCGTTTCCAGGCGCGTCACCGCAATGTCGAAGGTGACGATGCCATCGAGCATGTTCTGCACGTACTCCGGCCGCAGGGAATCGAACTTCTGCAGCCATTGCGGGTCGAGCTGCGCGACGAGCTCGCGCTGCGCCGCATGCTTCACCACCCGGTCCTTCGTGACTGCCACCTTGCCGTAGGCGTGCACCGCGGCGTAGTTCCAGGTCGGCACGCGCTCCTTTTCCTCGTACCAGCGCGGCGAGACGTAGGCATGCGGTCCCCAGAACACCACCAGCACCTCGTCGTCGAAGAACTCCTGCCACTGCGGGTTGTTCTTCGCCATGTGCGAGTGGATGACGATGCCCTTTTCGCCGTCCGCGACCACCACCGGCAGGTGCGAGGCCATCGGCGCGCCGCCCGTCGCAGTGACGAGCAGCGCAAAGCTGTTCGCCTGCATGAACGCGACGAGCTCCTTGCGGTCTTCCACGCGGTTGTAGGGCGGCGAATACATCAGGGGCTCGTCAGGCTTGGATGCATGGGGTCGGCGTGCGTGATGAGCGCGACGGCCATCGCGGCGATGCCCTCGCCGCGGCCGGTGAAGCCCAGGCCTTCGGTGGTGGTGGCCTTCAGGTTGATGGCGGCGGGCGCCACTCCCAGATCGGCGGCGATGTTGCCCGTCATGCGCGCGAAATGCGGCGAAAGGCGTGGCGCCTGCGCCACGATGGTCGCATCCACGTTGACCACGCTCCACTTGCCGGCCGCGAGCTTCGCCGCCGCGTCGCGCAGCAGCATGCGGCTGTCGATCTCGGAATACTTCGCGTCGGTGTCCGGAAAATGCCGGCCGATGTCGCCCATGCCCGCGGCGCCGAACAGCGCGTCGCAGATCGCGTGCAGCAGCACGTCGGCGTCCGAATGCCCCTCGAGGCCGAGGTGATAGGGGATGGTCACGCCGCCGATCACGAGCTTGCGGCCCGGCACCAGCGCGTGCACGTCGAAACCCTGGCCGATGCGCATCATTTCTGCCGCCGCGCGAGGATGGACTGCGCGAGCGCGAGATCCTCGGGCCAGGTGACCTTGAGGTTCTCGCGGCTGCCGGGCACGAGCCGCGGCTTCAGGCCCAGCTGCTCGACCGCGCTCGCCTCGTCGGTGATCGTGCCCTTGGCGAGCTGCAGCGCCTGCGCGAGCAGGCCCACGCGAAACATCTGCGGCGTCTGTGCGAGCCACAGCTGGTTGCGGTCTTCAGTCCCAGCGATGCGCGGCGTGCCGCCCTCGTCCTTCGCCGCCCGCTTCACCGTCTCGGCGATCGGCAGCGCGAGGATGCCGCCGATCTGGTCGTTCTTGCACTCTTCGTAGAGGCGCGCGATATCGGCCGCCGGCAGGCAGGGGCGCGCGGCGTCGTGCACCAGCACCCAGTCGTCGGCCTGCACGTCCGCCATCGCCGCCACCAGGCCATTGAACACCGAGTCGCGGCGCGTCTCGCCGCCGCAGTAAAGCGGCTCGATCTTCCCGGCGAAGGCGCTCCAATCGAGGGTGGCAAAGGCCTTGTCGTCGCGCGCGAGCACGACGAACACCGTCTCCACGGGCGGCCGCGCGAGTGCCGCCACGGCGTGCCAGAGCATGGGCTTGCCGGCGAGCGGCTGGTATTGCTTGGGCTGGTTCGCGGCAAAACGGCTGCCGCTACCCGCCGCCGGCACGAGGGCGACGCAGGTCAATGCAAAAACTCCATGAATTCAAGAAAGTATAATTCGTTTCGGCATGCTTCGCGATCCGCTTCCCGGCAGGCCTCCCGAGGCCGGGCTCGCCGGCTCGGCGGATTCGCTCGCCCTCGCGCAGCTCGCCGCGCGTGTGCGTCCCGTCCTCGCGGTGAGCGCGAGCGCGCTCGATGCGCAGCGGCTCGTGGACGAAGTCGCCTGGTTCGCCCCGCAGCTGCGCGTCTGCCTGTTGCCGGACTGGGAGACGCTGCCCTACGACAGCTTCTCGCCGCACCAGGACCTCGTCTCCGAGCGCCTGGCCACGCTCTACCGCATCCAGCGCGGCGACTTCGACCTCGCGATCGTGCCCGCGCAGACGGCGCTCGTGCGCCTCTGCCCGCCGGCGTATCTCGCGGCGCGCACCTTCTTCCTCGAGCAGGGCAAGCGGCTCGATGTCGAGGCGCTGCGCCAGCAGATGGCCGTTGCGGGCTACCACCATGTCACGCAGGTGGTCGCGCCGGGAGAGTTCTGCGTGCGCGGCGGCATCATCGACCTCTTCCCCACGGGCAGCCAGCTGCCCTACCGCATCGACCTCGACGACGACCTCATCGAGACGATCCGCAGCTTCGACGTGGACACGCAGCGCACCCTGTACACGGTGAAGGACGTGCGCATGCTGCCCGCGCGCGAGTTTCCGCTCGATGAGGCGGGCCGCGCCAAGTTCCGCTCGCGCTTCCGCGAGGTCTTCGAGGGGGATCCCTCCAAGCAGGGCATCTACCGCGACGTCTCCAACGGCGTCGCCTCCGCGGGCATCGAGTACTACCTGCCGCTTTTCTTCGACGAAGTGGCGACCCTCTTCGACTACCTGCCCGCGCAGACCACCCTCGTGCGCCATGGCGACGTGCCAGCCGCGGCCGACGCCTTCTGGCGCGATGCGACCTCGCGCCACCGGCTGCTCGGCGGCACGCGCGAGCGCCCGCTCCTGCCGCCGCAGGCGATCTTCCTGCCCGCGGAGGAATTCCACGTCGCGGCGAAGCGCTTCGCGCGCGCCGAGCTCGACGTCGAGCTTGCCGCCGAGCCCCTGCCCGCGCTTGCCGTAGACCGGCGCGCACAGGACCCGCTCGCCGCGCTCAAGCAGTTCCTCGCTGAAAGCCCGCTGCGCGTGCTCGTCGCCGCCGAGTCGCCTGGCCGGCGCGAGACGATGCTCACCTACTTCGCCGAGTATGGCCTGAAGCCTGCGGCGACCGCGGAGTTTGCCGCGTGGGTCGGATCGAGCGAGCGTTTCGCGCTCACCGTGGCGCCGCTTGCCGCGGGCTTTGCGCTGCCGCTGGCTGGCTGGTGCGTCGTGACCGAGGCCGAGCTCTACGCCGGCACCGTGCGCCGGCGCGCGAAGGACGCGAAGAAGCAGAGCTCCGTCGAGGGCATGCTGCGCGACCTCTCGGAGCTGCGCATCGGCGACCCAGTGGTGCACGCGCAGCACGGCATCGGGCGCTACCAGGGGCTGGTCGGCATGGACCTCGGCGAGGGGCCCACGGAGTTCCTGCAGCTCACCTACGAGGGCGGCGACAAGCTCTACGTGCCGGTGTCGCAGCTCGCCGTCATCTCGCGCTACTCGGGCGCCGAGCCCGAGGCGGCGCCGCTGCACAAGCTGGGCAGCGGGCAGTGGGACAAGGCGAAGGCCAAGGCCGCCAGGCAGGTGCGCGACACCGCCGCGGAATTGCTCGCGCTCTACGCCAAGCGCGCGGCGCGCGAGGGCCACGCCTTCCGCATCCAGGCGCACGACGTGGACGCCTTCGCCGACGGCTTCGGCTTCGAGGAGACGACCGACCAGGCGGCCGCGATCCAGGCTGTCGTGCAGGACATGGCTTCCGCCAAGCCGATGGACCGCCTGATCTGCGGCGACGTCGGCTTCGGCAAGACCGAGGTCGCGCTGCGCGCCGCCTTCGTCGCCGTGGCGGACAAGAAGCAGGTGGCGATCCTCTGCCCCACCACGCTGCTGGCCGAGCAGCATTTCCAGACCTTCTCGGACCGCTTCGCCGACTGGCCGGTGAAGATCGCGGAGCTCTCGCGCTTTCGCACCGGCAAGGAAGCCGCCGCGACGCTCAAGGCGCTCGCCGCGGGCGAGGTGGACATCGTCATCGGCACGCACAAGCTCCTGTCGCGCGACGTCAAGTTTGCGCGGCTCGGCCTGGCGATCATCGACGAGGAGCACCGCTTCGGCGTGCGCCAGAAGGAAGCGCTCAAGGCGCTGCGCGCGGAGGTGGACGTGCTCACGCTCACCGCGACGCCGATCCCGCGCACCCTCGCGCTCTCGCTGGAAGGCCTGCGCGAGTTCTCGGTGATCGCCACCGCACCGCAGAGGCGCCTGGCCATCAAGACCTTCGCTGCCCCGTTCTCCGAGGGCCTGATCCGCGAGGCGGTGCTGCGGGAGCTGAAGCGCGGCGGCCAGGTGTACTTCCTGCACAACGAGGTGGACACCATCGAGCGCATGCGCGAGCGCCTGGCCAAGCTGCTTCCGGAGGCGAGGATGGCGGTGGCGCACGGGCAGATGCGCGAGCACGAGCTCGAGCGCGTGATGCGCGACTTCTACGCGCAGCGCGCGAACCTGCTGCTGTGCACGACCATCATCGAGACCGGCATCGACATCCCCACCGCGAACACGATCGTCATCCATCGTGCCGACCGCTTCGGCCTCGCGCAGCTGCACCAGCTGCGCGGGCGAGTGGGCCGCTCGCACCACCAGGCCTACGCCTACCTGCTCACGCCGCCCGAGGACGCGCTTTCCGCCGGCGCGAAGAAGCGGCTGGAGGCGATCCAGGCGATGGAGGAGCTCGGTTCGGGGTTCTACCTCGCCATGCACGACCTGGAGATCCGCGGCGCCGGAGAGGTGCTCGGCGAATCCCAGTCCGGCGAGATCCAGGAGGTGGGCTTCAACCTCTATGCGCAGATGCTCGAGCGCGCGGTGCGCGCGCTCAAGGCCGGCCGCCACGTGGACCTCGAGCAGCCGCTCGACGTCGCCACCGAGATCAACCTGCACGCGCCGGCGCTGCTGCCGGAGACCTACTGCAGCGACGTGCACGAGCGGCTCACGCTCTACAAGCGCATGGCGAACTGCGAATCGCGCGAGCAGCTCGACGCTTTGCGCGAGGAGCTGGTGGACCGCTTCGGCGAGTTGCCCGAGGCCGCGCGCGCGCTGCTCGAGTGCCATGCGCTGCGCATTACGGCGAAGTCCCTCGGCGTGGCGCGCGTGGACGCCACGCACGAAGCGGTCCAGCTGCAGTTCGTGAAGAACCCGCCCATCGACGGCAGCAAGGTCATCGCCCTCGTGCACAAGCGCAAGGACCTGCGCCTCTCCGGGCCGGAAAAGCTGCGCCTCGCCGCAAAGATGCCGGCGTGGCCGGACCGCGCGCAGGCGGTCAAGGACCTCCTGGGCCAGCTCGCGGCATGAGACCACCGGCCGCAGGGCTCACGCTCGTCATCGGGCACGCCGCGTGAACCTCGTCGTCCAGGGCAGCGCGCTCACCAACGACGCGCTGAGCGAGCTCGTCGCCCTCACCGGCGCGAACCACGTCGTCACGCTCGGCGCGCGCGCCTGGCGCCTGACGCGCGCGGCGCAGGCGCCGCAGGTCGAGCCCTGGTGCGCGCAGCGCGGCCTCGACTTCGCCTGGGTGCCGGATGAGCGCCGGCTGGCCGAGCTGCGCCTGGTGGCGATGGACATGGATTCGACGCTGGTCACCATCGAGAGCATCGACGAGATGGGCGACCTGCTCGGCATCAAGCAGAAGATCGCCGCCGTGACCGCGCAGGCGATGCGCGGCGAGCTGGACTACGCCGAGTCGCTGCGCCGGCGCGTGGCGCTGCTCGCCGGCCTCGAGGAGGCCGCGCTCGAGCACATCTGCGAGGAACGCATGCACCTGTCGCCCGGCGCCGAGGCGCTGGTGCGCGCCTGCCGTGCGCGCGGCATCCGCACGCTGCTCGTCTCGGGCGGCTTCAATTTCTTTACCGCCTGGCTGCAGGAGCGGCTCGGCATCGACGCGGTATTGTCCAACGTGCTGGAGATCGTGGACGGGCGCCTGACCGGGCGCGTGCTCGGCGCGATCGTGGACGGCCGCGCGAAGGCGGCGCGCCTCGTCGAGGAGCGCTCGCGGCTCGGCGTGCGCCGCGAGCAGGTGCTGGCGATCGGCGACGGCGCGAACGACATCCCGATGATGGCCGAAGCCGGCACCTCGATCGCCTACCGCGCCAAGCCCGTGGTGCGCGAGCACGCCAGCCACGCGCTCGACTTCGCCGACCTGGACGGCGCGCTGAACCTGTTTATCGACTGAGGCTGCGTCCGGCGTCGAAGGCGGCGGCATTGCGCGCCGCCAGCTCGCCCTCCGCGAAGCGCTGCAGCACCTGCGCGCGCAGCATCTCCTCCGCAAACGGCAACCGCGCCGACGCTGCGCCGAGCATGACGCTGTTGGCGAGCCGCGCATCGCCCAGGCGCTCGGCGGTGCCGCGCGCCTCGATCTCGCGCACCTCGACGCCCGCCGCACGCAACGTTCCCGCCGGATCCGCGGGATACTCGTGTGCGCCGGAGGACACTACGGGCGGCACTGCGCGCCAGGAGTCGAGCAGCGCGCAGCCCTCGGGCGCGAGGAAGTGGCCCCAGCGCAAGCCTTCGGCGGCCTCGAAGGCGATCAGCAGCTTTGCCGAGCCGGGGCGGATCTCGCTCGACTGCACGCGCTCGCCGATGCGCACCTGCGAGCACACCACGCCGCCGCGCTGCGACATGCCCGTCACCTCGGTCTTGGTCGCCTCGAAGCCCGCTTCGAGCGCGGCGCGCGCGATCGCCTCCGCCGCGGTCATCACGCCCTGCCCGCCTATACCCACGATCAGTACGTCTGTCGTCATGCGGGCACGATCGCGCCGCGGGCGCAGGCCTTCGCGCACAGGTCGCAGCCGGTGCACATCGCGCGCTCGATCTTCACCCAGGCGAGGTCCACGACCTTGCCGCTCGCGCGCGTCTCGCGTTCGCGGCGCCGCACGGTGATCGCCGGGCAGCCGACGTCCAGGCAGCGCGCGCAGCCGTTGCATTGCTCGTCGCGCACCGCGAGCGGCCGCCGGCGCTCGAATTCGCTCGTCAGGACGCAGGGGCGGTTGGTGATGATCACCGAGGGCTCCGGTGCCTTGATTTCCTCGCGCAGCACCTTGAAGAACACCGGCAGCTCGTAGGGATCCACCACGCGGATGCGCTCCCTGCGCACGCCGAGCGCCTCCACGATCTTCGCGAAATCCAGCGGCGGCACTTCGGACCCATCCAGCCTGCGGCCAGTGCCGGGATTGTCCTGGCCGCCCGTCATGGCAGTGGCGCGGTTGTCCAGCAGCAGCACGGTAACGTTGCCGCCCTGGTAGGCGATGTTGGCGAGCGCCGGCATGCCGGTGTGCAGGAAGGTCGAGTCGCCGATCACCGCGAGGATGGGCTTTGCCTGCGGATCGCCCTCGAGCGCCTTCGCCATCCCGTGCGCCACGCCGAGCGAGGCGCCCATCGAGATGATGCTGTCCATCGCGTTCCACGGCTCGCCGCAGCCCAGCGTGTAGCAGCCGATGTCGCCGCAGATGACCGCGTCCTTCAGCTGCCCGAGCCAGAAATACACGCCCATGTAGGGGCAGCCTGCGCACAACGTCGGCGGCCGCGGAAACACCTGTTGCGGCTTTCTGGCTTCGTGCGCCGCTCCGGACGGCGCGGGATCCAGCAGCCGCGCCACCGCGCGCTCGAGCACCGGCGCCGTCATCTCGCCCTGTGTGGGCAGCAGGTCCTTGCCGTGGACCGCGAGGCCCGCGGCCTTGAGTTCGCCCTCCGTGATCGGCTCGCTTTCCTCCACGACCACGATGCGCTCGGCGCATTGCGCGAGGCGGCGCGCAAGCGCCACGGGCAGCGGGTGCGAGAAGCCCAGCTTGAGCACCGGCGCGCGCGGGAAGGCCTCGCGCACGGCGTGATACGCCGCACCCGAGACGACGAAGCCGACGCGCTTGTCCGCGCCTGGCTCCAGCACGTTCCACGGGGAGGCAGCCGCCTCCTCGGCAAGCGCCGCGTCTCGCTGCGCCCGCACCCGGATGCGCTGGCCCACGTGGTTCGGCGTGATGATCCAGCGCTTCGCGTCGCGCGCGTAGCCGTGGCTCGAAGCCTCCGGCGCCTCGCGCTCGCCGGCGGGCAGCAGCGTGCGCTTGACGTGCGAGACGCGCGTCGTCAGGCGCAGCAGCACCGGCACCTGGTGCCGCTCCGAGAGCACGAACGCCTCGCGCGTCATCGCATACGCTTCGGCGGCATCGGCGGGCTCGAGCACCGGCAGGTGCACGAAGCGGCCCCAGAAGCGCGAGTCCTGCTCGTTCTGCGAGGAGGAAAAGCCGATGTCGTCCGACACCGCGATCACCAGGCCCGCCTTGACGCCCACCAGCCCCATCGTCATGAGCGAGTCCGCGGCGACGTTCAGGCCCACGTGCTTCATCGCGGTCAGCGCGCGGCGCCCGGTCATGGACGCGCCGAGCGCGACTTCCAGCGCCACCTTCTCGTTCGTGGACCACTCGGCGTAGACGCCGGGCAATCCGGCGAGCGTCTGCAGGATCTCGGTGGAGGGCGTGCCCGGATAGGCGGCGGCGATCTCCACGCCGGCCTCCCAGGCGCCGCGCGCCACGGCCTGGTTGCCCGACAGGAACTCGAGCCCCGTGCGCTTGCCAGCGACCGCCTGCGGAATCGCGCTCATGCCGGCCGATCCTCCCTCGTTGCTGCCACTCTATGCCCCCCTGCCGGCAATAAGCTTGCTTTTGTGGCCCGGAAAAGCCACTATTGAGCAATCTCATGCCAAAATCGGTCCTCGATCGCACCGACCGCCGCATCCTGGAGCAGCTGCAGGCGGACGGACGCCTGAGCAACCAGGACCTCGCCGAGCGCGTCGCGCTCTCACCCTCGCCCTGCCTGCGCAGGGTGCGCGCGCTGGAGAAAAGAGGCGTCATTCGCGGCTACGCGGCGCTGCTCGACCCGCTGCAGGTCGGCCTCGGGCTGCTCGCCTACGTCAGCGTCAAGCTGGAAAAGCGCGGCAAGATGCCGGTGGACCAGTTCACGCGCGCGGTGCAGAGCTGGCCCGAGGTGATCGCCAGCTACTCGATGACCGGCGACATGGACTACCTGATGCGCGTGCAGGTCGAGGACCTCGAGCACTATTCGCGCTTCATCATGGAGAAGCTCCTCAAGCAGCCTGGCGTGATCGACATCCGCAGCAATTTCGTGCTCGAGCGCGTCAAGGAGACCACCGCCCTGCCGCTCGAGCAACTCGCCTGATGCGCATCGCCGTCCTCGGCGGCGGGCACGGCAGCTACGCCGCCGCCGCAGACCTCGCCGAGCAGGGACACGAGGTGCGCTTCTGGCGGCGCGATGCCGCGGCGTTCGCGCCGGTGCTGCACAGCGGTGCGATCCGCCTGAGAGACTCGAAAGGCGCGCGCGACGTGCGCCTTGCGCTTGCCACGCAGGACATCGGCGCCGCGCTGCGCGGCGCGGAGCTGGTGCTCGCGCCGGCGCCGGCCACGGCGCAGGCGGACCTCGCGCGCGCCATGGCGCCGCACCTCGAGCGCGGCCAGGTGGTGTTCTGCCCGCCCGGCACCTTCGGCAGCTATGCCATGGCGGCCATCGCGCGCGCCGCCGGCGCGCCGCGCGAGGTGACGTTCGCGGAGACCGGCACCCTGCCCTACCTCGCGCGCAAGCGCGCGCCGGACGAGATCGCGATCACCATCCGCGCCAAGCGCCTGCCGCTCGGCGTGTTTCCCGCGAGGCGCACGCAAGAGGCGCTCGCCGTCATCGCGCGCGCCTACCCGGTGGTGCATCCGATCGAGGACGCGCTATCCGCCGCGCTGATGAACGCCGGGCCGATCATCCACCCGCCGCTGATCCTCATGAACGCAGGACCGCTGGAGCATTTCGAGCGCTGGGACATCCACAAGGAAGGCACGCAGCCCTCGATCCGGCGCGTCACCGACGCGCTCGACCTGGAGCGCATCGGCGTGCGCGAAGCGCTCGGCTACCTGCCCTACCACTATCCCCTGCGCGATCACTACACGACCGACAAGTGGATGTATGGCGACGCGCATGATCGCCTTACCGAGTCGGGCGACTGGCGCGAAAAGATCGACCTGCGCACGCACCGCTACATGCGCGAGGACGTGGCCTACGGCCTTGCCTTCCTCGTCTCGGTCGCGCGCTGGGCGGGCGCCGCCGCGCCCGTCGCCTCGAGCCTGCTCGCGCTCGCCTCCGCAGCGCTCGGCGAAGATCTGCTCGCGGCCTCGCCGCGCACGCTCGAAGCGCTCGGCCTCGCGCGCCTTGACCGCCAGGCAATGCAACGCCTGTTGCAGGACGGACTGCCCGCGTGAGCGGCCTCGCAGTCATCGGCTCGCTCGGCGCAGGACGCATGGGGCGCGGCATCGCGCACGCCTTTGCCTTCGCCGGCCACGAGGTGGTGCTGGTGGACGTGAAGGCGCGAAGCGCGGCCGACGCCGAGGCGCTGCGCACGCAGGCCTTCGCCGAGATTCGCGGCAGCCTCGCCGCGCTCGCCGAAGCGGGGGCATTTGACGCGCGCGAGATCGACGCGATGCTGGCGCGCGTGCGCTTCGTCGCACGCGAGGGCGCAGCGGCGGCGCTCGCCGCGATCGACGTGCTGTTCGAAGGCGTGCCGGAGGTGCTGGAGGCGAAGCGCGCGGCCTTCGCATTCGCCGCGCCGCACCTGCGCGCCGACGCGATCGTCGCCTCCACCACCTCGACGATGCTCTCGACCGAGCTCGCGGCGCTCGTGCAGCGCCCCGAGCGCTTCCTCAACTGCCACTGGCTCAACCCGGCTTACCTGATCCCGCTCGTGGAGCTCTCGCCGCACGCGGGCACCGATCCGGCCGTCACGGCGCGGCTCAGGGAAATCCTCGAGGCGATCGGCAAGAAGCCCGTGGTGTGCAAAGCGGCGCCCGGCTTCATCGTCCCGCGCCTGCAGGCGCTGGTGATGAACGAGGCGGCGCGCATGGTCGAGCAGGGCATCGCCAGCGCCGAGGACGTGGACCGCGCGGTGCGCTACGGCTTCGGCCCGCGCTACGCCAGCATGGGCGTGGTGGAGTTCATCGATTTCGGCGGCCTCGACATCCTGTACTACGCGAGCCACTACCTCGCCGAGGCGCTCGGCGAGCCGCGCTTTGCGCCGCCGGAGATCGTCAACCGCTACATGCACGAGGGCCGCAGGGGCCTGCGCGACGGCAAGGGCTTCTTCGAATGGGGCGCGGTGGACGCGGCGGCCTACCGCAGGGAAGTGCTCGGGCGCCAGCTCGCCCTGCTGCGCCACCTCGGCCTTGCGCCCGAGGCGGGCGCCGCGCTCAAGCCCCGCGCGCGATAGTTGGTTGATCTTGATGCGGCCCGTTGACAGTCACTGGGCAAACGGATAATACAAACGGGCATCGCTCGCCAAGGAGGAGTCCATGAAGCAGAAACTCGCCATTGCGTTGCTCGCCGCGTCGGCGCTCGGCACCGGCGCCGCGCAAGCCGACATCACCGTAGGCGTCACGCTCGGCGCCACCGGGCCCGGCGCGTCGCTGGGCATCCACTACAAGAACGCCTTCCAGCTGATGCCGAAGACCCTCGGCGGCCAGCCGGTGAAGTACATCATCCTGGAGGACGGCTCGGACGCGACCAACGCCGGCAAGAACGCGAGAAAGCTCATCACCGAGGACAAGGTGGACGTGGTGATGGGCTCCAACGGCGTGCCCTCCTCGATGCAGATCGCGCAGGTCGCCTCGGAGACGCAGACGCCCTACCTGTGCCTGACGCCGATCGCGGTCAAGCCCGACGTCTACAAATGGACCTTCTCGGTGCCGCAGCCCACCGAGCTGATGATGAGCGCGGTCGCCGAGCACATGAAGGCGAACGGCGTGAAGACCGTCGGCTTCATCGGCTTCTCCGACGGCTGGGGCGACCTGATGTTCCGGGCGACCGAGTTCCACGCCGCGGCGCACGGCTACAAGGTGGTGACCAACGAGCGCTATGCGCGCGCCGATACCAGCGTCACCGGGCAGGTGCTCAAGATCATGGCGGCGAACCCCGACGCGGTGGTGGTCGGCGGCTCGGGCACCGGCGGCGCGCTGCCGCACCTGGCGCTCGTCGAGCGCGGCTACAAGGGCCGCATCTACCACAACCACGGCACCGTGAACGCCGAGTTCATCCGGGTGGGCGGCAAGAACGTCGAGGGCGCGATCGCCCCGACCGGTCCGCTGATCGTTCCCGAGGAGCTGCCCGCCAGCTTCCCCACGAAGGCGGTGTCGCTCGACTTCACCAAGCGCTACGAGGCGCAGTTCGGCGCCGGCAGCCGCAACGCCTTTGCCGGCTACACCAATGATGCGGTGATGCTGCTCGGCGCGGCGATTCCCGAGGCGGTGAAGAAGGCGAAGCCCGGCACGCCCGAGTTCCGCGCCGCGCTGCGCGACGCGCTCGAGAACGTGAAGAACGTGGTCGGCACGCACGGCGTGTACTCGCCCACCGCGGCCAACCACAACGGGCTGGACGAGCGCGCGCGCGTGCTGGTGCGCGTCGAGGGCGGCACCTGGCGCCTGATGAAGTGAGCCGGCGGGTCGGCTGACCTAGGAATCACCGACAAGGGGACGGGCGACCGTCCCCTTGTTTTTTTGCACATGACGGGCGACATCTTCCTCTGGCTCGCGCAGGACGGGCTGACCAACGGCGCCATCTACGCGCTGCTCGCGCTCGCGCTGCTGCTCGTCTTCGCGGTGACGCGCGTCATCTTCGTGCCGCAGGGCGAGTTCATCACCTTCGCCGCGCTGTCGCTCGCGCTCATCGAATCCGGGCGCGTGCCCGGCACGATCTGGATCCTCGCCATCGGCGGCCTCGCCGCGGCGGCGATGGAGACCTACGGCGTGCTGCGCGAGCGCGCCTGGCGCCGCCTGCCGCGCATCGCCGTGCTCTACGTCGTGCTGCCCCTCGCGGTGGCGGCGCTGGTGGCGTGGGCCGCGCCGCGCAAGCTCGACCATTGGCTGCAGGTGCTGCTGACCCTGGCGATGGTGGTGCCGCTCGGGCCGATCCTGTACCGCATCGCCTACCAGCCGCTCGCCAACGCCTCGGTGCTGGTGCTGTTCATCGTCTCGATGGCGGTGCACTACGTGCTGACCGGGCTGTCGCTGGTGTTCTTCGGCGGCGAGGGCCTGCGCACGCGCGCCTTCACCGACGCGAAATTCAGGCTCGGCGTGGTCGAGGTGAGCGCGCAGAGCATCCTGGTGCTGGTGGCGAGCGCGGTGCTGATCCTCCTGCTCTGGCTGCTGTTCGAGCGCACGCTCTACGGCAAGGCGCTGCGCGCCACCGCGATGAACCGCGTCGGCGCCCGCCTGGTGGGCATCCCGACGGTGCTCACCGGGCACCTGAGCTTCCTGCTCGCCGCCTTCATCGGCGCGATCTCGGGGATCCTCATCGGGCCGATCACGACGCTGTATTACGACACCGGCTTCCTCATCGGCCTGAAGGGCTTCGTCGGCGCCCTGCTCGGCGGCATGGGGAGCTATCCGCTCGCCGCGCTGGGCTCGATCGTCGTCGGGCTGCTGGAGTCCTACTCCTCGTTCTGGGCGAGCGCCTACAAGGAAGTGATCGTCTTCATGCTCATCATCCCGATGCTGGTGTGGCTGTCGCTGCGCTCGCGCCACGTCGAGGAAGAGGAAGAGCACTGATGCCGGCGCGCGCGGCGCTCGGCCTTTTCGTGGCGTTCCTCGCCGCCGCGCCCTTCCTGCTGAGCGAGTTCTACGTCACGCTGATGAACTACATCGGCCTGGCGACGCTGGTGACGCTCGGCCTGGTGCTGCTCACCGGGGTGGCGGGCCTGATGTCCTTCGGCCAGCAGGCCTTCGTGGGCATCGGCGCCTATGCGACGGGCGTCCTCACGGTGGCCTACAGCGGCTCGCCCTGGCTCGGCCTCGCGGTCGGCCTTGCGCTCACCGGACTGATCGCGTTCGGCATCGGCCTCATCACCGTGCGGCTCTCGGGCCACTACCTGCCCTTGAGCACCATCGCGTGGGGCATCAGCGCCTATTTCGTCTTCGGCAATCTGGAGATCCTCGGCAGGTACAACGGCCTGCAGGGCATTCCGCCGCTCAGCCTGCTCGGCTGGACCATCGACAGCGGGCGCGGCTCCTACGCGATCATCTGGCTCGCCGCCTTCGCGGCGCTGCTCGCGGCGAGGAACCTCCTCGACTCGCGCGCCGGGCGCGCGGTGCGCGCGCTGCGCTTTCGCGCCACCATGGCCGAGAGCTTCGGCATCGACACCGCGCAGCTCAAGCTCGTCATCTTCGTGTACGCGGCGCTGCTTGCCGCGCTGTCGGGCTGGCTGTACGCGCATTTCCTGCGCTTCGTCAGCCCCGGCGCCTTCAACGTCAACATCGGCATCGAGTACCTGTTCATGGCGGTGGTGGGCGGCGCGAGCCAGGTGTGGGGCGCGGTGGTGGGCGCATCGCTGCTCACGCTGCTCAAGGAATGGCTGAAGGAC